>CALWDN010000030.1 GCA_944376685.1 uncultured Mediterraneibacter sp.
TGGTGGCCAAGGAGAAGCCGCAGGCCTGTCCGAAATGCGGCTGCACGCACCTTGACCAGGACGAGGATACGCTGGACACCTGGTTCAGTTCGGCGCTCTGGCCGTTTTCCACCCTGGGCTGGCCGGAGCAGACGGAGGATCTGGACTATTTCTATCCCACAGATGTGCTGGTGACCGGATACGACATCATCTTCTTCTGGGTGATCCGAATGGTATTCTCCGGATACGCACATACCGGGAAATCCCCGTTCCACACCGTGCTGATCCACGGTCTGGTGCGCGACTCCCTGGGACGGAAGATGAGCAAGTCCCTCGGAAACGGCATCGATCCGCTGGAGATCATCGACAAGTACGGCGCGGATGCGCTGAGGCTGACACTGGTGACCGGGAATGCACCGGGCAACGATATGCGTTTCTACAATGAAAGAGTAGAGGCGAGCCGGAATTTTGCCAATAAAGTATGGAACGCTTCCCGTTTTATCATGATGAATATGAAAGATGAGGCGGTCATCGAGAAACCGGACGATGCGCTCCTCACACCGGCGGACCGCTGGATCCTGTCCGCGGTCAATACGCTGGCAAAAGACGTGACAGAAAATATGGATAAATACGAACTGGGCATTGCAGTTCAGAAAGTATACGACTTTATCTGGGACGAGTTCTGCGACTGGTATGTGGAACTGGCCAAATACCGTATTTATCATGCAGAAGAAGATCCGGCAGCGGCGGACTGCGTGCTCTGGGTACTGAAGACCGTGCTTGGACAGGCGTTGAAGCTGCTGCATCCGTTCATGCCGTTTATCACAGAAGAAATATACAGCGCCCTTGTACCGGAAGAGGAATCTCTGATGATGTCAGAGTGGCCGAAGTATAAAGAAGAGTGGAATTTCCCGGCGGATGAGAGCCTGATGGAGCATGTCAAGGCGATCGTCAGGGGAATCCGCAATATCCGTTCTGAGATGAATGTCCCGAACAGCAGAAAAACGAAAGTATATATCGTTTCCGACCAGGCGGAACTGTGCGGGGGGATCCCGGAACTTGCCGGATCCGTCATGCCGCTTATGATGGCGAATGAGATCGTGATCCGGCAGGATAAGGAAGAAATCTCGGACAATGCGGTGTCTGTGGTGGTTCCGGATGCGGTTGTATACCTGCCGCTTGAGGACCTGGTTGATTTTGAGCAGGAGAAAGAGCGGCTTTCAAAAGAAGAGGAAAGACTGAATAAAGAGATCAAAAGGGCGCAGGGCATGCTGGCCAACGAGAAGTTTGTCAGCAAAGCCCCGGCGGATAAGGTCCAGGCGGAGCGTGACAAACTGGAGAAATATATGCAGATGCTTGAACAGGTAAAAGAGAGGATGGCCGGCCTTACAAAATAGCAGACGGCAGTTCCTATCAGACAGGTTTCATGCGCCGCGCGGCGGCGCACAGAAAGGACAGAGATCACAGATGAAGCAGATCCATATCAGGCGGCCTGATATCAAAGGCTTTTTTACAAAAGTTAAAAATCTGAAAAATCTGAAACCGGAAGACATCAGGCGGCATCACAGGGAAAAGAAAGAGCGCAGGCAGCGGATCCTGGAAGAACGCAGAAACAGCAGGTTCGCAAAGAAGATGCAGCCGGTGTACAAATGGATGAACCGGTTCTCACTGCCGCTCCAGTTCCTGCTAGCGTGCGTGATCAATCTTCTGATCGAGACGGTTTCCCGGCTGTCATTCTTCGAGGCATGGGACTATATGACGGGGACGCCGCTTGTGTTCCTGTACAATGCGTTTATGATATTCGTGACATTTATGATCGTCTATCTGTTCCGCAGGCGCGTGTTTGTCCGGATCCTGCTGAGCGTGTTCTGGCTGTTCCTCGGGATATGCAACGGCTATCTGCTCACAAAGAGGGTGACGCCGTTTAACGCGCAGGACCTGAAAGTCCTTTCAGACGCACTTGAACTTACAGGCAACTATTTCAATACATTTGAGCTGATCATGATCATAATCGGCGTGGTCGCCGTGGTGTTCTGGGTCGTATCGATGTGGCGCAGGGGCGGACAGTTTACGGGGAAAATGCACCGCGTTATCGCGCTCGGCGGAGTCGCGGCGGCTTTTGCGGCGTGCATGTGGCTGACAGACGAAGCCATTGACAAGCGGGTGATCTCCAATTATTTCGGGAATATCGCGTTTGCCTATGAAGACTACGGCTTCCCGTACTGCTTTTCATCCAGCCTCTTTAATACCGGCATCAACGAACCTGCCGGATACAGTGAAGAGACGATGGACAGGATCAGTGAAAACGGCGGGATCATGAAGGCGGCCACAGGCCGCGCGGAAGATGAACTGCCCAATATCATATTTGTGCAGCTGGAGTCCTTTTTCGACCCGACCGAGGTGGAATGGCTCAGGTTTTCCGAAGATCCGATCCCGAACTTAAGAAAGCTTTTTAACGAGTATTCAAGCGGATATTTCAAGGTGCCTTCCGTGGGCGCGGGTACGGCCAACACGGAGTACGAAGTGCTCACCGGCATGAGCATGCGCTTCTTCGGGCCGGGCGAGTACCCGTATAAGACATACGCCAAATTCAATCCGATGGAGAGTGCCGCCTCGGCGCTGAAGAATCTCGGATACGGCGCGGAGGCGCTCCACAACAACGGCGGGAATTTCTACAGCCGTGCAGAAGTGTTCAATAACATGGGATTTGACCATTATACGAGCAAGGAATTCATGAACATCCTGCAGACCACGCCGAAAGGCTGGGCGACGGACGACATCCTTGTCCCGAATATCATGGAGTCCATGGACACGACGGAAGGACAGGATTTTGTGTTTACGGTCAGCGTGGAGGGACACGGAGAGTACCCTACGGAGAAAGTGCTGGAGAATCCGGAGATCATCGTCAGCGGCGTGGAGGACGAGGGAGAGCGCAATGCATGGGAATACTATGTAAACCTTGTCCATGAGATGGACAAGTTCGCAGGCGAGCTGATCGAGGCGGTCCAGTCCAGAAATGAACCGACCGTGCTTGTTTTCTACGGCGACCATCTGCCCACAATGGATCTGGAGGCAAGCGACCTGAAAAGCCGATATCTCTACAATACGAACTATGTGATCTGGGATAATATCGGGCTGGAGAAGAAGGACGGGAACCTCGCGGCATACCAGATCATGGCGGAAGTGCTGGACCGTCTGGATATCCATTCCGGTACGGTGTTCAATTATCATCAGCAGCGGAGAGAGACAAAAGACTATCTTGCAGATCTGGAACTGCTCCAGTACGATATGATGTACGGCGACCAGTATCTCTATGAAAAGTACGGATCGCCGGTCATTGAGCCGCACATGGTGATGGGCGTCAAAGACGCGGAGCTCTCCCAGTTCGTCGTACAGGCGGACGGGACAACCTACACGGTCTACGGCGAAAACTTTACAAAACAGAGCAAAGTATACATTAACGGAGAAAAGCAGGCGACCACGTTCCTGAATAATACAAGGCTTGACCTGAAGGATTCGCAGATCCAGAACGGGGACACCGTTATGGTCGCACAGGTGGGGTCCGGCAATACGATATTCCGCGAATCAAAGACGTATACCTACAATGATGAGGTCCTGACCGAGATGCCGCGGGATCCTGAGGCGCCGGAGAACGGCCGCCAGGCCTTCGCTGAGCAGGAGGATGAACGCGGGGAACAGGAAGAAGAGCAGACAGAATGACATACACCGATGCAGTAAGATATATACTGGATATTCCGAGGTTTACGAAAAAGAATGACGCACAACACACGAAATGCTTCCTGAAATATCTGGGGAACCCGCAGCATGCGTACAAGGTGGTCCATGTCGCGGGAACGAACGGGAAAGGCTCTGTGTGCGCCTATATCGACGCGATGCTCCGGGCGGAAGGGAAGCGGACCGGCCTGTTTACGTCCCCCCACCTGGTGCGCATGAACGAGCGGATCGCGGTGGACGGAAGCCCCGTCAGCGATGAGGCCTTTGCCGGCCTGTTTGACAAGGCTCTGGAAGCCGCCCGCAGGATGGAGAAAGAAGGGCTGCAGCACCCGACTTTCTTCGAATTCCTGCTTGGCATGGGGCTCTGCGCTTTCCGGGACGCGGGCGTGGAATACGCCATACTGGAGACCGGGCTCGGCGGCCGGCTGGATGCGACCAGCGCCGTGGAACCGCCGGAAGTATGTGTGATCGCCTCTGTCGGATACGACCACATGCAGTATCTGGGGAATACGCTCGGGGAGATCGCCGCGGAGAAGGCGGGGATCATCAGGCCGGGCGTGCCGGTGTTCTATGCCGCGTCTTCGGAAGAAAGCGACAGCGTCATCCGGGAGAAGGCGGAGAGCTGTGGATGTTTCTGTAAAAAAATCGGGAAAGATGCGTACGAAATCCTTGGAACAGAGAACAAATGTATTGCATTTTCATGTACCAGTGATTATTATGGAACTACCACGTGGAAATTAAACAATATCGGGAAATACCAGCCGGGGAATGCATTGCTTGCAATGGAAACAATGCGCGGGCTGATGGGTGCGGATGCGCATCCTGAGCGCTGGAGAGAGGCGCTGGCAGACCTCAGGTGGCCCGGCAGGATGGAAGAAGTCGTGCCGGACGTGTATGTGGACGGAGCGCACAATGTCAGCGCGGTAGAAGCGTTTGCGCAGAGCATTGCCGATGACGGAAAAGAGAAGATCATTGTATTTTCCGCGGTAAAAGACAAAGAATACGAGAAAATGGCAGAAATACTGTGCAGGCAGGTGAACGCCGGCCTGTATGTGGTTACCCGCATTGACGACCCGAGGGGAGCGGACCTGGAGCAGCTTGGGGCTGTTTTCAGAAAATATACCGACAGGGCGGTTGAGATCAGGCCGTCCGTAAAAGAGGCCCTTGCCTGTGCGATGGAGCATCGGGACGGGCGCAGGGTGTACTGCCTGGGGTCTCTGTACCTGACGGGGATGATAAAGAAATTGATTCAGGAGGTTGCATAGATGCTGGATTACGAAGAGGAGATCAGGAAATTCAAGCCAAGCCTGGAAGTGGAAGAGATAGAAGACGCCGTGTATCAGGAGGACCTTACGGATATGACGGATCTTCTGAAGCAGATGATGGATCAGAAGAAATAGAAAGTTAATGGTGGATATAGATGGATTACAGGAAAAAGATCGTATACCATTCCAACTACTGGTATAATGACGGTCTCCGCAAGGCGCAGATCCGGGATATGTCCGGCGCGATCGCTTCGCTGCGCAGAAGCCTGCAGTTT
This sequence comes from uncultured Mediterraneibacter sp., assembly GCA_944376685.1. Lineage (GTDB taxonomy): Bacteria > Bacillota > Clostridia > Lachnospirales > Lachnospiraceae > Mediterraneibacter. The sequence continues at coordinate 5,255 of CALWDN010000030.1, forward strand.
AACAGGGAAAATATCGCCGCGAGGAATCTGCTGGGCCTGGTCTATTACGGGATCGGCGAAGTACCGGAAGCGCTGGTGGAATGGATCATCAGCAAAAACCTGCGCCCGCATGACAATATAGCGGGCTACTATATCGATACGGTGCAGTCATCGGCAAAAGAGCTGGAGACGATCAATCTGGCGATCAGAAAATACAATCAGTGCCTGACCTACTGCAGGCAGAACGGGGAGGATCTGGCAGTGATCCAGCTGAAACAGGTGACGGCGGCCCATCCGACGTTCCTGAAAGCACATCAGCTGCTGGCGCTGCTCTATCTGCATACAGGACAGTATACGCGGGCGCGGCAGGCAGTCCGGCAGGCGCGCAAACTGGATACAGGCAATGAGACGACCATGCGCTATATGCATGAACTGACGCATCAGAAAGGGAGAAAACGGCGCAGGACAGGCAAAAAGAAAGAGGATGCCGTGGAATACAGCATGGGGAATGAGACGATCATCCAGCCCAGGCATTCCAGGATCCGCCAGATGGCCGGCCATCTGGCCGTGGCGAACATTTTCATCGGGGCTGCGATCGGGGCTGCGCTCATATGGTTTCTTGTGGCTCCGGCTGTGAATCAGTCCACTTCAGACCGCCTGAACAGCCAGATGAGGGATTACAGCGACCAGATCCAGTCGCTGGAAGCGCAGGTCAGCGCACAGACGCGTACGCTGGATAATTACCGCGCGTCAGGCGAGACGCTTGAAGCAGATGCAAACCAGGCGCAGACGGCCAAGGACAGTTATGAGAATCTGATGGCCGTATCCGCCCAGTATGATTCGGGGGAATACAGTGACGCGGCGATGGCGGACACCCTGCTCGGGGTCAGCAGAGACGCGCTGGGAGAAAGCGGCCAGGCCCGCTATGACGAACTGGCGGCGGAGATCTTCCCGAATGCCTGCGAGCGGAATTTTAATTCCGGTACAGAGGCGCTGGAAGCCGCGGATTACCAGACGGCGATCGATGCGCTCGGCAAGGTGGTGCGCATGGATGCCGGGTATAACGGCGGCCAGGCGCTGTATGAACTTGGGCAGGCCTACTGGAACAACGGCGACAGCGAGAATGCGGCGGCATACTTCCAGCGGGTTGTGGATGAATATGCTGATTCGGATTACGCCGGCGACGCACAGGCTAATCTGGAAGAGATCGCGGCGTCCCAGGACGATACGGAAGACGGAGAATAAAATATAATGTACGAAAGAAAAGGATATGCACAGGATGCATATCCTTTTTCTGTGCAAAAAGGCACGAAAAGATATTGAGGAGGAGCAGTATGAAATATCAGGTCCAGGAGAACTGTCTGACCATTTATCTGCCGGGGGAGGTGGACGACCACAATGCGGACGGGATCCGGCGTGAAGCAGATGCGGTCATTGACAGGAACCACATTAAATATGTGATCTTTGATTTTGAAAAAACAGATTTTATGGACAGTTCAGGAATAGGGGTTATTATGGGGAGATATAAAACAGTGAGCCTGATCGGGGGCGAAGTGTGGGCAGTCCACGCAAATGAAAGGATCCGCAAGATCCTGACGCTTTCAGGGGTAACAAAGATCATGCAGATATATGAGGAGGAAACCGTATGAAAGGTACAAACGAAATGGAGATCAGATTTGACAGCCGTTCGGAAAATGAAGGCTTCGCCAGGGTGGCGGTCGCATCTTTTATGACCCAGCTCAATCCGACCGTGGAGGAAGTGGCGGATGTTAAAACCGCTGTGTCGGAAGCCGTTACCAATGCCGTGATCCACGGATATGAAGGGCGGAGGACCGGGAAGATATGCATCCGCTGCAAGATCCGGGAAAATGTATTTACCGTAGAAGTAAGCGACAGCGGGAAAGGGATCCGAAATGTTGACGAGGCCATGCAGCCGATGTTTACGACAAAACCGGAGCAGGAGCGTTCCGGTATGGGGTTCGCGTTTATGGAGGCCTTTATGGACCGCGTGGAGGTGGAATCAGAGCCTGGCAGGGGCACCTGCGTAAAGATGGAAAGGACTGTCGGAAAAGGAAGGGAGATATGGACCACACAATCGCTTTGATCACAAAATCACACGCTGGGGATAAAGAAGCGAGAGAACAGCTGGTGGCGGAAAATACGGGGCTTGTCTGGTGCGTGGTCCGGCGTTTCCAGGGACGGGGCACAGAGGCTGAAGATCTTTTTCAGATCGGCAGCATCGGGCTTTTGAAAGCGATCGATAAATTTGACCTGTCTTATAATGTGAAGTTTTCCACTTATGCAGTCCCGATGATATCCGGCGAGATAAAGCGGTTTTTAAGGGACGACGGGATGCTTAAAGTCAGCCGGTCATTGAAAGAACTGTCCTGCAGGACGATGCAGGCAGGGGAAAAACTCACAGGACAGCTTGGCCGTGAACCAACGATCACAGAGCTGGCAGAAGAACTCGGGGTAGAGCGGGAAGAACTGACCGCCGCCCTGGAAGCCGGCACGGAAGTGGATTCGATATACCGGCCGATCCGCCAGAAAGAAGGGAGCGAGGTCTGCCTTGCGGACAGGATCGAAGAGAAAAGATGCGGTGAGGATGAAGTGATAGACCGGATGGTCCTGGAGCAGCTGCTGGGAACCCTTGGCACGGAGGAAAGGCGTCTGATCTGGCTGCGGTATTTTGCAGGGAAGACACAGGCTGAGACAGGGAAGACTCTTGGAATCTCGCAGGTGCAGGTGTCGCGCGCCGAGAAGCGGATCATGGACAAGCTGCGAAAAAGAGGGGAAAGCTGACAGAAATCCCGGTGGGACGTATATTTTCCAGCCGGATGCGGATACTAAACCTGCAGAAGGCGGAACGGGGCCATGCCCCGTCTTCCGCACGTCCGTGGAAAAGGCAGGTGAATGCAATGGAAGACGGAAAGAAAAAGATATGGATGTGCCTTCTGGCCATCGTGCTGGCCGCACTGGCGATCGGAGCCCTTTATTATTTCACAGTGCCGGAAGTTCCGGACAGCGAAGCATTTCTGGTATGTTCGCCCCCAAATACCGGCAGCATGGAGGGAGCCCGGCATGAAGCATGAGAGAGAAACGCTCTATATTAAAGGCGGCCGGAATACAGAGGTGGCGAAGCCGGATGTGGCCCTGGGGGACATCCTGAGCATGGAATGCCCTGATAAAATGACGCTGGCAAAACTCCGCGCGATGAAGATCATGAAATTCCCGGAAAAGGGGCGGGGGCGGCGCGTCCTGTCCGTGCTGAAGATCATATCGCGCATCCATGAGGAATTCCCGGAGCTGGACGTCCGGAACCTGGGCGAGGCGGATCTTATCATTACTTATGAGGAGCAGAAGACGCCGCCCCGCATCTGGCATCTGGCCAAGACTGCATTTGCGGCAGCGGCGGTTTTCTTCGGCGCTGCATTTTCCATTATGGCATTCAATAATGACGTAGATGTGACAAAGCTCTTTGGGCAGATCTATGAGCTGGCGACCGGGACGCAGACGGACGGGTTTACCGTGCTGGAGATATCTTATTCAGCCGGGGTGGCCGCCGGCATCCTGATCTTTTTCAACCATTTCGGAAAAAAGCGCTTTACGGTGGACCCGACGCCCATGGAAGTGCAGATGCGGCTGTATGAGAATGACATCCAGACAACGCTGGCTGAGAATGCGGACAGGGAAGGGAGAGAGATCGATGTGGATCCGTGAGATCCTGCTGGCAATAGCGGGGCTTAGCGCAGGGGTCGCTGTGGCAGGCGGCCTTTTTTCTTTTATCGTGGAGCTTGGGGTGATCGCCGACTTTGCGGACCGGACGCATACCGGGGATAAAGTGCGGTTTTATGAGGATTGTGCGGCGCTGGGCGGGATCCTCGGCAATCTCGTTACAGTCTTCCATGCCGGCATCCCGGCAGGGCTTCCGGGGCTTGCCGTGTTCGGGACCTTCACGGGGATCTTCGTGGGCTGCTGGGCCATGGCGCTGGCGGAGATCCTGAATGTATTTCCGGTGTTCATGCGCCGGGCGCGGATCACCCGGTATCTGTCCCTTTTTATCGTCTGCCTGGCGGCGGGCAAAGGGCTGGGGTCGTGTCTGTTCTTTTTCAGAGGCTGGTAGAGCGTCTGATATAATCTGAAATGTAATAAAACTTTCATAAAATGTATTTACGAAAATTTTACTTACATTTTATGGGTTCGTGATATCGCAGTTATTCTCATTTATCTATAATAAGCACTGTGGTCAGTGATGATACGGCTGCGCAAAAATGCAAAGCGGTTCTGAACTGATAACAGAAAAACAGATGAAACAAACGAGTAAGAGAGTAACGGAGGAAATGATCATGAATTCACAGAATAAGATTTCTCAGTCACAGAAATTAATGGTATTTGTCCTTTCCATGTCACTGTACGGGCTGGCGACTCTGTTCACGGAACTGATCCCGTCTTTTCAGGTGGGCATCGTAGAGTTCTCGGTAGAGTATTTCCTGTTTATCCCACTGACGCTGGCGATGCTTTTTGACCCGCTGTCCGCCGGCCTGGGAGCTGCTACTGGCGAACTGGTATTCAGCGAGATCATGCTGGGACAGTTTGGCGGCCTTGGTGAACTGGAGAAATTCATTACCGTGACCATCGGCGTGTATATTGCAGGGCGTCTTGTAAAGAACCCGAGAAACCGTGCGGTTGTTGCCGGAGCTTCTATCTTCGGTGTATTTATCCAGCAGTTTATGGGCTGTATCGTAGACATTTTGAAAGTACAGTTTGCAGTAGAAGATTTTGAGGCTGTGGCAGGCCTGCCGGAAAGCGTGTTCTTCACAGAAGGATTTGCATGTCTCAATGATGTTCTGTTCTCAGGCATCCTCTTCTGCATGCTTCCGACCATGTTCCTTGTACCGAAGCTGTACGGCAAGATCGAGCCGCTTCTTGGCATGAAGCCGCGCGATGAGAAGACAGTGCTGGGAAGCGGGGGCGTATCGGCAAAGACTGTCGGGATCTGCGTCATCGGATTTATCGCAGCTGTTGCAGCGGAACTTCTGGCGACAGGCGGATTTGAACTGATCGACTGGGAAGCTTCGTGGGCTGAGAGCACGCCGGCAATGATCGTGGCCATCATCGCGGCGGCAGTTGTCGCACTGATCGTGATCGGAGTGGTCCGGAGCCGGGCAAAGGTTGATAAGGCTGCATAGGCACAGCCGGAAATGCATTAAGATACAGGAAGGTGTCCACAAGTGAGTATTATAGAGATCAGGGATCTGACATTTACATATCCGGGGGCATCAGAGCCGACGCTGAAAAATGCATCAGTGGTCATTGAAAAAGGGGATTTCCTGGCAATCGTTGGAAACAACGGCTGCGGGAAATCCACGCTTTGTAAGACGCTGAACGGCCTGATCCCTCATTTTATCGTCGGAGATATGGACGGGGATGTCTTTATCGATGGAATGAATACAAAAGAACAGGAGATCGGTACGCTGGCATGCAGGGCAGGGTATGTATACCAGGATTTTGAGAATCAGATCGTCTGTCCGACGGTGCTTGAAGATGCGTCCTACGCATGCCTCAATTACGCCATGCCGGATTATGAAGAAAAAGGGAAGAAAGCGCTGAATGTCTGCGGCCTTTCTTCAAAGATTGACGATTATGTATGGCAGCTCTCCGGCGGACAGAAGCATCTTCTTGCCCTGGCGGGGACAGCGGCGTTAAGTCCGGATATCCTGATCCTGGACGAACCCATCGCCCAGCTGGATCCGGCCCACGCGGACGGGATCTACGAAGTGCTGAAAGAACTGAATGAAAAATACGGCAAGACGGTCATTGTGATCGAGCATCATACGGATTACATTGTAAAGTACTGCAAAAATGTAATGCTTCTGAAAGATGGGACAGTGCAGTGGATCCTTCCGGCAAAAGAGGCGATGCGGCGGACGGAAGAACTGCAGGGCTGCAATATTTTCCCGCCCCAGGTCGCGATTGCAGCGGAACGGATGCTGGATGGCGGACTGCTCCCGCGGGAGCCGTTTGAGAAAAAAGAAGAGATCCTTCCGGTAGATGTAAACGAAGGAACGCGCGTGTTTGCGCCTTATCTGAAAAATAAAGGACCGGCGTACAAGCAGGCGGCACGGCAGGATCGGCCCAGGGATCCGATCGTAGATTTTAAAAATGTGACCGTTAAGTACCGCGCGGTCAAAGGCGAGCCGCCGAAGGTCTTTGATGATTTTTCGCTGCAGATCGGTAAAGGCGAGAAGATCGCGCTGATCGGTTCCAACGGAGCGGGCAAATCCACCATGATGAAGCTTATGATGGGCCTGATCCGGCCGGAATCCGGGCAGGTATTGCTAAACGGCAGACCGACGGCGGAACTGCCGAAGGAAGAACTGGGACGTACGATCTCCATGGTTTATCAGAATCCGGAGGAAATGTTCATCAAAGATTCTATCCGCAAAGACATCGAGTATGCGATGAAAGTGCGGAGAGTAGAAGATTATGAGAAACATACGGATGAACTGCTGGAAATGTTCCGGCTCACGGATCTCCAGGACCGTGACGGAAGGCTTCTGTCCGGCGGCCAGATGCGCCGTGCGTCTCTTGCGATCGGTATCGCCCTGCAGCCTGAGATCCTGCTGCTTGACGAGCCCACCGCCAACCTCGATATTGCCACCAGGCGTGAGATCATGAAAACCCTGCAGATGCTCAAAGGAGTAACAGACACCGTGGTGATCGCCACACATGATATGCAGCTGGTGTGCGACTGGGCGGAGCGTCTGATCGTACTGTCATCCGGTTATGTGATCGCAGACGGCACAAAGGAAGAAATCTTTGCCGATATGTATGTGCGTCAGCAGGTCGGTATCCGTCCGCCGCAGATCTACGATATGGGACGTGCGCTGGGGATTGAAAATCCCTGTTTTACGATCGATGAATTCATGGGATATTTCCGGGGTGAGAAATATGCGTAAACTATCAGAAAATATATTAGACAAAATTTCCATTGACTTCCTGAGAAATCAGGTGTTAAAAAACGCATACGGAAATGATGACACGGTGATCGCGAAGCTGGATCCCCGCATCCTGCTCGTCTGGTATCTCTTTTTCGGGCTGGTGCCCTGGTTCCTGAACGATGTGGTGCTCCTGCTGGGGATCTTCATTTTCGTTGCACTGACCACGCGGGCGGCCCGGATCGCGCCGCTGGTGCTTTTCCTGTTTTGCATTGGTGTATTTTCTCAGACGGGATATCTGTTTATCGTGGCGCTGTTCTTCGGCGGGAATACGGAGACGATTGTGCCGCTTCTGATCATGACGCTGAAAGTTGCAGTTGTGTCTCTTGCATCGATCACGGTATTCTCGGGGCTCGATCCGGACCGTCTGGCGAACGGCATGCTCTGGTTCGGGTGTCCTGGGCAGCTTTCTTTCAGTATTTCCTTTGCGTACCGGATCCTGCCGGTGCTGATGGAAGAGTTCCAGAATATCCTGCTCTCCTACAGGCTGCGGGGCAATCCGCCTTCAAAGAACGGGCTGGCCGGCAAGATCCGGTATCTGGCGTATCAGATCAGGATGATCATTCAGGCGTTCTATCCGCTGATGCTCAATACGGCGAAGCGTTCCAGAACGACCGTGGAAGCGCTGGAACTCAGGGGATACCGCCATTCGATCCAGAATCCGGAAGTGAAGAAAATGAAGCTGGCCATGTTGAAAGTGACGCGGGCGGATCTTATTTTTGTATGTATTTCCATTGTCTGGGTATGCGCAAGCTTCGGCGCATCGGCAGCGCTGTAGATCCGTGCCGGAGTACAGAAAACGGATGTACAGAAATAGGCAGGACAGACAGGCAAAATGAAGATTTTTTACAGGAAGGATGAATAAAGCAGCATGAAAATTGATTTTCATACACATGGGAAACTCGCAAAGAAGCTTCCTTTTTCCAGAGAATATACAGACTGGCTCTTTTGCGAAGCGCAGAAGTCCGGACTGGACGCGCTCTGTCTTACAGAGCATTTTAATACGCTTGGATTTCAGGAGGTATACCGGTACATATGTGGCTGCTGCAGCAGGGACGGGGATTCGTTTGTGACGGAAAGCGGCTTCCGAATCTTCCCGGGGATGGAGACAGATATTGCCGAAGGCGGGCATACACTCATCATCGGGCCAATGGAATGCATCCTTGAGATGAACCAAAGACTGGAGCCTCACAAGGAAAAAGACAGCTTTCTGCCGTTTGAAAAACTGACGGAGCTTGTGGAAGAGTATCCGGTGATCTTCGGAGCCGGGCATCCGTACCGGGAGGGTGGACATATTCAGGAATTGCCGCAGGAGATGCAGGAGAAGTTCTTCTTCCTTGATGTGAACGGGAAAGACCTGGCACGGGACCGGAACGGCACTTGGGAGAAGATGCATGCGCTCTCACGGAAATTAAACCGTCCGCTGGTCGCAGGCAGCGATACCCACCAGTCTTTTCAGTATGGATGCGTATGGAATGAATTTGAACGGACAGTCAGTACGGTGGACGGACTGGCCGGCGAGATCACGAAAGGCGCGTATGAGATCAGGATGTCTGAATCACTGACGTTTAAAGTGGAATCCGCAGGAATCCTGAAGCGGGCGTTAAAAGAAATCGATGCGCTGGGCGGAGACTATGTATCCGTGCTGTTAAAAGGCGCGGAAATATAAGAAAAGCAAAACGGAGATCCTACCGCGGGATCTCCGTTTTATAATGTTCTTTTAATTTATACAGACGGTCAAGCTGTTCGGCCGAATCCTCTCCAAGCCGGGCTCCAAGCATAACAACCAGGGCATCCAGCAGTGCAGCCGGGGCAGCCATGGAGTGATATTCGGAGGGTTCGCCGCGAAAGACGAACAGGGACAGGACGTTTTTCTGATCTGGCGACCGGTAAAGCCTGCTGGTAAAGAAAATGCAGGGATAGCCAATGGTTTTCTGATGATCCAGGATCACGCCGGCTTCCTTCGGCGTCTTCTGGAAGCCAAAGAGGATCACCAGATCCTTCTCAGTGAAAAAGTTCATGTGCTCAAACAGTTCCGAACTTCCCGGGGGAAGCGGCATGACGCGTTTGCCGAACCGGTTCAGACGGAAGCGGAGCAGTTCCGCCATGGAAACAGACGCGCCTTTTGAGTAAATCCAGACTGTATCGGCGGAAAGGATCATATCCGCCGCATGAGAAAGCTGGTCCGTGTCAAGAAATTCCAGTGTTTTTTCAATACAGTATTGCTGGCGGCGCAGGAAACCTTCCGGGGTGGCGGAAGACTCGCTGCCCAGTGTGGAGCTGAGCTTTCCGGCCGGGGGATTATCTTCGGCGATATGTGCCAGAACAGCATTTTTGAGTTCTTTGAAATCAGTATAGCCGCAGTGACGGGCAAAGCGGGATACGGTTGGTTCCGAACTTCCGATGCATCTTGCCACATCCCCGATGCTCATACGGATAAAATCGTGCGGACTGGCAATGATATAATCGATCAGTTTTTTTTCGGTTTTGGTGAAATGTACGTTGTTTTTTGCAAAATAGATATCAGTCATAAGAAAACCTCATCCGCTGTAGTTTTATATTATAATACCATAAAAAGGGATGTGACAAAGTTAAAAACTTTTGCAAAATTTGTAAAATAAAAATACAGATTACGGCAATGGCGGAAATACTGTGAAAATAGTGTGAAGACTTCTCGACATCCCTGGCGGATTCAACTATAATAATATCCGCATTAAAGATGGGGCGGTATAAGCATATGCCAGACATAGAAGGGAGACAGCAGAAATGCTCCGGATCAAAGATATCCGTAAACAATACCGTACAGGCACGCTCATCCAGAAGGCGCTGGACGGGGTGAGCCTGAACTTAAGAGACAATGAATTCGTCGCCATCCTGGGCCCGAGCGGTTCGGGCAAGACGACGCTCCTTAATATCATCGGCGGACTGGACCGCTATGACAGCGGGGATCTGATCATCAACGGGATCTCCACGAAAAAATATAAGGACAGGGACTGGGATTCCTACCGGAACCATACGATCGGCTTCGTATTCCAGAGTTACAATCTGATCCCGCACCAGACGATCCTGGCAAATGTAGAACTTGCGCTGACCATCTCCGGCATCGGAAAGTCGGAGCGAAGAGACCGGGCGCGTGAGGCGCTGGAGCAGGTGGGGCTTGGAGAGCAGATCCACAAGAAACCGAACCAGCTCTCCGGCGGACAGATGCAGAGAGTGGCTATCGCCCGGGCGCTGGTCAACGATCCGGACATCCTCCTGGCTGATGAGCCGACAGGCGCGCTGGACAGCGACACGAGCGTACAGGTGATGGAGCTTTTAAAAGATGTGGCGAAAGACCGGCTGGTCGTCATGGTGACGCATAACCCGGAGCTTGCCTATGAGTATGCCACCCGCATCGTAAAATTAAAAGACGGGAAGATCATTTCCGACAGTAATGAATTTACCGTAGATGAATCCATGGAAGAGGAGCCCGAGCACCGGAACATGGGAAAGGCGTCCATGTCGTTCCTGACGGCGCTGTCGCTGAGCTTCAATAATCTGCGCACGAAGAAGGCAAGGACGCTCCTGACCGCTTTCGCCGGCTCCATCGGCATTATCGGCATCGCGCTCATCCTCTCGCTTTCCACCGGCGTGAATGATTACATCGAACAGGTGGAGGAGGAGACGCTGTCCGAATACCCGTTGCAGATCCAGAGCACGGGATTTGATTTTTCCTCGGTCATGTCGGCCGGACAGGATGCCGGGATCCGGGAGGAAGAAGGGGACATCCGGGTCGTGGAGATGGTGACGGATATGTTTTCCACCATGGACTCCAATGACCTGGCCTCTCTGAAGGCATATTTTGACAGTGGAGAAAGCGGGATCGGGGAGTATACCAATGCCGTGGAGTATTCTTACAGCGCTGAGCCGCAGATCTATAAAGAAAACGGCGGCGAAGTCCGCCAGGTGCATCCCGACAAGTCATTTGACGCAATGGGGCTTGGCAGTTCATCGAACACAAACAGCATGATGTCGTCCATGATGAGCACGGATGTCTTCTATGAGATGCCGGAAAATGAACAGCTTTATAAAGGTCAGTATGACGTGGAAGCGGGACGCTGGCCGGAGGATTATAATGAATGCGTGCTCGTCCTGACATCCGGCGGCGCGATGAGCGATTTCCTGCTTTACACCCTGGGGCTGAGGAATCCGCTGGAGCTTGACGAGATGGTAGAGCAGTTCATGAATGAAGAGAATGTCACGGTGCCGGAAGACATGGGGACTTATACATATGATGACATCCTCGGGACGGAATTCAGCATCGTGAACCGGGCGGATTGTTACCAGTATGACAGCGAGTATAAGGTGTGGACTGACAAGTCCGGCGACGAAGAGTATATGAAAAACCTCGTGGAAAACGGGGAAAAGCTTACGATCGTAGGCATCGTGAAGCCTTCGGAGGATGCCAGCGCTTCCGCGCTGACTGCGGGGATCAATTACCCGGCGTCGCTGACCAGGCATGTGGCGGAATACGCCGCACAGACAGAGATCGTACAGCAGCAGCTGGCCGACAAGACGGTCAATGTGTTTACAAACGAGCCCTTCGGGGAAGAGAGCGATGAAGAATTTGATATGGGATCCCTCTTTACCGTGGATGAAGAAAAGCTGCAGGAAGCGTTCGGGTTTGATGAAAGCGCGCTCTCCGGTCTGTCCGGTTCGGGTGACCTGTCGTCGCTGTTTGCCGATGCGGGCAATTCAGCGGATCTGTCGGGTATGATCGATCTGTCCGGGATCAGCGTGGATCTCCCGGATATGCCGTCCGCGGATCTCGGAGAACTGCTTGGCAGCCTGGACGTTTCTGTCTCAGAGGATGGATTTTCGAAGACGGCGGCCAGCCTTATGGAAGGCTATGCGGCTTATGTAAAAGATCATCCGGAAGGAGATATCGCGGGGCTTGCGCAGGGATTTCAGGATTACCTGAGGTCGGAGGACTCCCGGAAGATCCTGAAAGACCATGTAGTGGAGATCATCCGCTCCGGCGGAGGCATGGAAGTCACCAACAGCCAGATCGCGGAGCTCATGTCGTCCCTGAAAGAGGGGTATCTGCAATATGCGCAGAATGCCGGGTATGCAACGGCAGAAGAGTTTTATGAGGGATTTGAAGCTTATCTTCAGCAGGAGGGCGCAGCGTCCCGGATCAATGAATGGTTTAACGACCTGCTTGATACCCGTCTTGAAGAGATCGAGGTCACGCCGGAGCAGATGGAAAGCCTGGCGGCCGACCTGGCAGCAGGGTACGGGAAGTATGCACAAAGCAGCGGCGCTCCGGATCCGGCGGCGATCGGAGAAAATTTCATTGCATATCTCCAGACAGAGGACGCGCAGCAGCGCCTTGCAGAGGGGCTGGCGGATTCTGTCGATATGGACGCGCTGGAAAGCCAGCTCGCCGGCGCAATGGAAGAGTATATGGGGACGGTTATGACGTCTTACGGAACGGCCATCAGCCAGGCGCTGGAGACGCAGATCACTTCTGCCATGGAGCAGATCATGGAGCGGCTCGCCGCAGGGATGAGCGACGCGTTCACCCAGGCGATGTCCCAGATCGGCGACGTCCTCGCAGATGCGGTGGATATTGATGCCGATGCATTTGCCGAAGCGTTTGAGATGAATATGACGGGTGAGGAATTTACGGAGCTTATGATGTCCATGAGCTCCGGGCAGAGCGCTTCATATGACAACAACCTGCGGACGCTGGGTTATGTGGACTTTGACGAGCCGGCAGGGATAGACATCTATCCGAAAGACTTTGAGAGCAAGGAAGCGGTGGTCGGCATCCTGGATGATTATAACAGCCGGATGGAAGCCGCCGGCCAGGAGGAAAAGGTGATCACATACACAGATATGGTGGGAACGCTCATGTCTTCCGTGACGACGATCATCGATATCATCAGCTATGTCCTGATCGCGTTTGTGGCGATCTCGCTTATCGTGTCTTCGATCATGATCGGGGTCATTACTTACATCAGCGTGCTGGAGCGCAGGAAAGAGATTGGCATCCTGCGGGCGATCGGAGCGTCAAAGAAAAATATATCGCAGGTATTTAATGCGGAAACTTTCATCATCGGCCTGTGTGCAGGCGTACTGGGCATACTGATCTCGCTTCTGCTCCTGATCCCGGGAAATGCGCTGATCCATTTCCTTGCGGGGACAAATGAGGTGAGCGCGGTCCTTCCGGTCGTGCCGGCTGTGGTCCTGATCCTGCTCAGTGTGATCCTGACTTTGATCGGCGGACTGATCCCCTCCAGAAAGGCGGCCAAGAGTGATCCGGTGACAGCCCTGAGAACGGAATAGGCAGGAATCGGAAAATAAATCTTTATGAAAGAAAACAGCTATGCATACAGGCAGAGATTTTTCTGCCGGAGGCATAGCTGTTTTTATAACATGAAAATTTTATGGGCCAAAATTTCTGTAAAACTCTTTTTTTACTATTTCTGTATCTGTAAATTTGTTCTTCAGTCCCAAAAGTCTTTTCAGAAAATCCTTC
>CALWDN010000031.1 GCA_944376685.1 uncultured Mediterraneibacter sp.
CACATTTCCCAAAGCCCCGTCGCACACAAGGATGGCGCATGCCCGAAGCGGCACATATTTCTTTGTAATCGGCATCCTGGCGTACAGATAAAGAATAAGTCCGCAGATGACCAGGGCGCATATTACAAAAAAAAGCTGCTTCCCCTGCATGATGCCAAACGCTGCTCCGCGGTTTTCGATATATCTGAGCGCAAAAACTCCGTCGATCAGTGAAATTCCCTGGCTGCCCTTCAGATTGGCAGCTGCAAGGTATTTCGTCCATTGGTCTGCCAAAAGTGCGGCTGCAAAAAGAAGCAGTGAAAGCACCCAGTTCTTCGCAGTTTTGTTATTATTCCAATCTGATGCATATTCAGCCATTATTCAAGCACCTGCCTTGTTATTTGTATTTGCTGACCATAACAGTCAGCCTGTTCTTCCTGCTTCTCCCGCCGCAGGAATCAAACCTGAACCTGCCTAATCCGCGGACAGAAATAATATCGCCCTCCCGCGGCTGATACCCGTTGTTTGTAACCAGACGTCCGTTGACGAAAACGCGCGCGCTTTCAACAAGCCCTGAGAGCTTTGTCCTTGAACCGGTAAATGCGACTGAAAGTAAACTGTCAAGCCTGACAGATGCCACAGTACCCCTGATCTGTTCATATTCTGGAGTGTAGCTGATCTGTGTAAGGGGTACCATATCCGCCCTGACAGATGTGTGGCGGATCCGCGTCAGCTCTCCGGTGATAAGGCCGGCAACATCTTCATGGACAAGGATCAGCGCATCTGAACCATCAGGAATAATATCCCCGGTCCTTGAACGTTCGATGCCCAGGTTTAAAACTGCGCCAAGGTAATCCCGGTGGGTAAGCGGCTCCGTAAAATTACGGTTTAAAGGGGAAATCCTTACTGCACAGAAAGGATAAGCGATCTCTTCCGGACTTATCCTGCCATTTTCAGAACGCAAAGAAAGAGCATCAGGGATGAACGCAGCCATCTGACGCTCTGCTGACTCATAGCCGCCGAACAATAAAAATCCTGAATATATTTTATTCTTCGGCAGCATATGTAAAATATTCTGTTCATTCAGATTAAGGAAATCCGAAAATGTTACTATATCCCGTTGGAATGCAGTTCTTGAAAGCTCAGTAAAACGCTTTTCAAGATTATGTATTTCCCTGTCAGAATCCTGCTTGCGCATATGGATCAATATCTGCCCCTGACGCTCGGAGTTTCCATCGATCCGCCAAGAAGATCCTGGAGATCCCCGGAAATATCCACATTCGTAGGCGTTACAAGGAAGATATAATTCGAAATCTTCTGAAGATTGCCGTTGATCGCAAATGTGGCGCCTGAAATAAAATCAATGATCCTCTGTGCGATCTCAAGGTCCATCCCCTCAAGGTTCAGAATGACCGTTCTCCCTGAAAGAAGCGTCTCTGTGATCTCTCTGGAGTCATCTACAGAAGACGGCTTAACAACACATACTTCCATATGGCCGTTCTTCTTTGCTGCGGGATGGCGCATCGGAGTTACTTTATTGCTCAGGGCGCTGCCGGAACCCGGTCTGTCCTCTCCCATATCAAAATCTTCGAAATTGTCTTCTTTGGTATTTTTCTTTCCGAACAGTGAATGACGGCGGGGTTTTTCTTCGTATTCTTCATCATAGAATTCGTCATCATCATAAAATTCGTCATCATCATAATCATCGTCGTTTAATTTCATGATGTCCAGAAATTTATCAAATACACCCATTTTTACACTCCTATCCTGTACAGTATGTACTGTACTGTTTTTATTGTTCTGTACTGTCTTTGCCAGGAAAACATGGATCAGTGTACACTGTAATCCCTGGCACCAAATATCCCAGTGCCGACACGGACCATTGTAGCCCCTTCTTCTATCGCCACTTCATAGTCATTGGTCATCCCCATTGAAAGTATGCTGACATTAACATTATCAATGTTTTTCTCCGTAATGTCAACAGATAATTTGCGTAAATCTGCGAAAACAGACCGATTTTCTTCCGGATTTTCAACAAATGGGGCAATTGTCATAAGTCCGCGCACATTTATGTGCGGAAACTGTGCAATTTTCTCATAAACAGGCAGCACTTCTACTGTTTTCAGACCAAATTTACTTGTTTCTTCTGCTACATTTACTTCAAGGAGAATGTCTGCCTTCCTGTTATGCTTTGCGGCTTCCTTTTCGATCACCTCAGCCAGCTTCAGTGAATCGACGGAATGGATCAGTTCCACTTTGTCAATGATATATTTGACTTTGTTGGTCTGGAGATGTCCGATCATATGCCATCGCACATCTGACGGCATTGAATCATATTTGTCACGTATTTCCTGTACTTTATTTTCACCGAAAACACGTATTCCAAGGCCGTATGCCTCCCGGAGCATTTCGACCGGCTTTGTCTTGCTCACCGCAACAAGCGTAACGTCCTCTCTCTTCCTGCCGGCCCGGAGGCAGGCTTCCGTAATCCTTTCCTCTACATGTGCCAGATTTTCTTTCAGCATATATCATAACTCCTTTCTGCAGTACTGAACGCTACTGAAAAACCACTTCATCGGGATCTACACTGGATCCGTTCTGCACGATGTGGTCATAATTTGAGATACTGTAATCCTCCCCTTCGCGAACGATATAGTATTCGTCATTTTCGCAGAGGATCCTGACTTTTTTAAACACTGCGTATCCCTTATTTATGTTATAAACACCGCGAAGCGATTTTGTCTTGCCGACTGTAAACCGGTCGTCAGAGTCCGGCCTGACAATGACTGTTCCCTCTTTGATATCATCACGGCTGATGCATATCTCTCCGTCTTCTGTTATATCATATATATCAACCGGCAGGAATTCAACGCTGCCGTCTCTGTTTTTCACCATCAGGCCTTCAGATGAACTGTTCCCTCCGGTCGTCAGATAGTCTTCAGGTATCACATAGAATTTCTGGTCTGCGACCGCAGACTTCGGTATCTTCAGCCCGCTTTCATCTTCAAGGATCAGTTCAATATTCAGAAAGCGGTCTTCCGCATAGCGTATCATTGAATTATCAAATTCAAGGCAGCCGTAATACGTGCCGTCTTTTTCGATCAGTGAGAAATCAGCCCACATGGTCTCACTGTCCTTGTCCACACGCACACGTATGCTTGTGGCCTCATCCTCTGCAAGATCCTGTGCTGTTTCATCATCCAGAGGGACGATGACTGTCCAGTTTTCACTTGTTATCATTCTGTAAACCGGATCTCCGGCACTGACCTTCATCTGATCCGCCAGCAGTGTATTCTCATACTCTGTCAGGTCGAAATGTTCCGCCGTAAAGCTGTCTTTTGTAAGTCCTTCATAGCCGTCTGTGCTGAACGCCACAATGCCGTCCCGCGGGGCTGCAAAAGAAGCGACTTCCATGCCGCTTTCCGCTATTACTGCATCCAGCTGCTGAGTCCTTGTGACGCTGTATGTATCCTGGAGCGCAGTATTGATCTCATTTTTCAGAGAATAGACTTTCGCATAATCGCTGGGATCATAGTTTTCGTTATAATTCTGCAGCCGGAGGATGATCCCTGACTGTGTCTCAGGGCTGATCGAAGCTTCCGGGAGATCTTCTGATGAGACGCCTTCCGTATCGAGCGGCTCCGGGGAAACTGCATAAATATCTGTACCGGTCCTCACTTTACTGTTGTCATTCTGATAATAGCTTACATATCCGTCCGTCTCAGAAGCCACTGTGATTTCCTCGCGTATGACAAGCCCTGTATATGATGTATCTCTCACAATACTGCCTTCTCTGACCTCATAGACGGATATTTTGTCCCTTCCAAGATATGTGACGACAGTAACGAAAAGATATATAAGTACGACTGCGAACAGGAAAATACCGATATTGATGTTTCCTCTTCCTCTGTACTTGCTTATTTTAACGGATTTATTATTCTTATCTGCCAAGCCCGGCCCTCCTTTTGCATTATTTATACCCCTTAACTTAAACAGTATATCACTTTGCCATGTATATTTCCAGTTTAACTGGAAATACTGAGGATATTGAGACCATAAAGGAGGAAATAACATGAAATGGTTTGATTACACAGCTCTGACTCTTGTGATCATCGGCGCGGTCAACTGGCTGCTTATCGGTATATTCCGGTTCGACCTGGTCGCATTCCTGTTCGGGAATATGAGCTGGCTGTCACGGATCATTTATACACTTGTCGGCCTGTGCGGCCTGTATCTGCTCAGCGTGTACGGGAGGATACGCGGCATATCCGAATAACAGGCGTCCCGGCAAAAAAGCACCGGCATCCTGCATTTTAGCAGGATATCGGTGCTTTTTACTGTGCCATCCCAAGCGTCATCATCTGATCCATCTGTTCATACAGCACGGTTCTGTCCGGAGCGCCCATGACCGCTGAGATATAAGGCTCGCCGGCGCTGTTCTGCGCATATATGATCAGGCAGTTCCCAGCCTCATTGGTCGTACCGGTCTTGCCACCCAGCACTGTTATGCCTTCAGGCGCCGTATGGCGGCCGCTGCAGTAAAAATTCGTCGGCTCCCATGTTTCCGTGCGCACGGTTCCATCCGCCCCGGTCAGCGTCCCGGTATAGGAATCCATCGAAATAATGTCGACAAAACGCTGGTCCTTCATG
This sequence comes from uncultured Mediterraneibacter sp., assembly GCA_944376685.1. Lineage (GTDB taxonomy): Bacteria > Bacillota > Clostridia > Lachnospirales > Lachnospiraceae > Mediterraneibacter. Next base: position 4,630 of record CALWDN010000031.1, read on the forward strand.
CTGGCGTTAAAGATCAGGTACAGATCATACGCTGTGGTATAATGATCGGCGTCATGCAGGCCGTGCGGATTCACAAAATGCGTACCCGTGGCGCCAAGTGATAAGGCCTCCTGGTTCATGAGTTCTGCGAACGCTTCTGTGCTGCCGGAAATATGTTCGGCGATAGCTGCGCCGCAGTCGTTCCCTGAATGGAGCATAAGCCCGCAGAGCAGATCATACAGTGTAACTTTATCGCCTGCCTTCAGCCCGCAGGTTGTTTCATCCCAGTTGAAATCCACCGCATTTTCACTTACGGTTACGATATCTTCCAGATTCCCGTATTTAAGTGTGACATATGCGGTCATTACTTTTGTCGTGCTGGCCGGATAAAGCTGGTCAAACATCCTGTATCCGCAGACTACTTCTTTTCCGCCCACACTGAACAGGCCGGCGGCATGAAGCTCCGGATCCGGTTCATACCCTTCAAGCGTCCTGTCTTCAGCCGCAACGCACAGTTCTGTGGCAAACATGCTGCCCTGCCAGAGTCCGCTGTTATATTGTTCGTATTCATATTCCGCAGTGTATCCGCGCAGCTGATCCGCTATAAATGTGCCGGCCGTAACCCCCGCACCGGCAAGAAGGGCGATAATGATCAGCAAGGCAGCTGTGACACGCTGTCTTCTCCTGCGTCTCCTGAGCATTCTTGCGCGTCGGCTTCTCCTGCGGACAGTCTCGTTACTTGTATATCTCACGCCAGTCCAGATCTCCTCTGTCAAGTGCCAGTATCAGCGCTTCTGCTGTGGCTATATTGGTTGCGATCGGTATATTATACATATCGCAGAGTTTTACAATGTCATTAACGTCCGGTTCATGCGGACGGGGCGCAAGCGGGTCACGGAAAAAAATGAGAAGGTCGATATTGTTGTTCTCGATCTGTGAGCCCAGCTGCTGTTTTCCGCCGAGATGGCCCGCCAGGAATTTGTGGATGTTCAGATTCGTGACACTCTCTACAAGATTCCCTGTCGTCCCTGTCGCGTAGAGCTCATGTTTGCTGAGTATCCCGCGGTATGCGATGCAAAAATTCTGCATCAGCTTCTTTTTCGCATCATGTGCGATCAGTCCGATATTCATAATCGTCACTCCTTACTGGTATTTGTTAGGCTGCAAGCCGACATTCAATACGAAACCGATCCCCATAAAAAAGCACACAACGGAAGTCAGTCCATAACTTACAAAGGGAAGCGACAATCCGGTATTCGGAAGGATTAGAGTAGCCACACCGATATTGATAAAGCTCTGTATCCCTATCAGTGCGGCAACGCCGCCGCAGATGATCCGTCCCCCTGTATCCTTAGCTTTCAGGCCAATCATGATACACTTTATCACAATTAATAATATCAAAAATATAACCGCACAACAACCCACAAATCCCAATTCTTCACCAATTATTGCAAAAATAAAATCGGTCTGCGGTTCAGAAACGAAATTCCCGTTTTTCACGGATGTCGTCGCATCGTTATTGTATCCTTTTCCGGACAGCTGGCCGGACCCGATCGCCATGACAGAATTAAGCTGCTGATAGGATTCGTCTGCCGAATACTTCTCGGGTTCAAGCCAGGCAAGGATCCTTTCCTGCTGGTAGTCGCGAAGAAAGGGCTGGTTTGGCTGTACAGCGACCGCAAGGAATATCACGATCGTCGGGATCGTAACAGCCAGCACAGTGCCGACAAATTTATAACTCAGACCGGCCAGAAACATCAGGGCGCAGAAAAGCGCGGCCACACACAGCGTGGTCGACAGATTTGGCTGCGAAAAGATCATTGCCAGCGACGGGATGATCAGGCCGACAGCCTGCAGGATGACTCTGGGGCTGCTGATCTCACGCTCCCGGTCGGAAAGAAATCTTGCGAAAAAAAGGATCATCAGTATTTTCGTCAGGTCAGACGGCTGAAACTGAAACCCGAGATTCAGCCATCGCCTCGCACCATTGGCTTCTACGCCAAGTCCGGGGATCCAGATCGCTGCAAGAAAGACAAGATTCAGGAAATACAGCGGCCAGTACAGGTTCAGGACCCATTTGTAATCGATCAGTGATATCGCTGCCATTGCAGCAATGCCAAGAAGAACGCCGAGGACCTGCCGGCTCATCAGGTCCGGGCGGGCACTGTATACCATGAAAATACCGAACACTGCAAGTACGACAACCGGTATCACAAGTCCGAACCTGTAATCTTTTATGTTATAATGCAGATTAAATTTTTTCAGAAATTCTTTCAATGATTTTCTCCCATGTATTTTATATGTATATCCGTACGGGTGATCTTGATATCGATCTGTCCCTGTCCGGCCTCAACATATTTTGAAACCGTCTGATACAGTTCTTTCGTCAGTCTTTCCACAGCATCAGGCGCGCACTGCACGCGGTCTGACACCAGCAGGTTTTTAAGCCTTTCCTTCGCGATATAGACAGACTGTACGCTCATCACTGCCCTCCCTGGTTTCTGCGGAAAAACCCGGATATCTTTCCAAACAGGCCGCCCTGCTTCGTGTAATCTTCGATCGGAATGTCTTCTCCGTTCAGCCTGCGGCATATATCCATGTAGGATCGTCCGGCTGCAGAGCCGTCCCCCACTGCCGGTTCTCCCTGATTGGTAGCGATGACGACCTGTTCGTCATCGGGGATCACGCCAAGCAGGTCGACAGCCAGGATCTCTGTCACATCATCGACAGACATCATATCCCCGCGTCTTACCATATCGATCCGCAGGCGGTTGATCACAAGTTCATTCCTGCGGATGCCGGACGCCTCGAGCAGCCCGATGATCCTGTCCGCATCCCGTATGGATGATACTTCAGGGGTCGTTACGATGATCGCCCGCTCCGCGCCTGCTATTGCATTCTGGAATCCCTGCTCGATCCCGGCCGGGCAGTCCAGAAGGACGAAATCATAATCCTCCCGTATCTCACTGATCAGTTTCGTCATCTGCTCCGGGGAAACACTTGTTTTGTCCCTCGTCTGAGCGGACGGGAGCAGGCAGAGCCCGGGATAACGCTTATCCTGGATCAGCGCCTGCTTCAGGCGGCAGCTGCCTTCGATCACATCCACGAGATTGTATACGATACGGTTTTCAAGTCCCAGCACCACATCCAGATTTCGAAGCCCCAGGTCCGTATCAATGACCAGGACTTTCTTTCCGAGTATGGAAAGGCCGATCCCGATATTGGCTGTAGTCGTTGTCTTGCCGACGCCGCCCTTTCCGGATGTGATGACGATCACTTCTCCCATAATTATTTTCCTCCTATTTATGCTTGCTCCGTTTGCAGCGCATCACACACAGACATATCAGTCTCCGTCCATACCTGTACTGAGATCTGCAGCCTGTCCGGTTATCAATTCATCCGCCAGATCCGGGTTAAAATAGATCCTCAGCACATCTCTTGCCACTTCTGATGCATATCCGGAATTATATCCGTAAGCGATCCGGGCAGCGATCGATACTTCCGGTGAATCCGCAGGCGCGTATCCCACGAACAGCGCATGTTCCGCATGGAGATCGTTATGCTGGGCCGTACCGGTCTTTCCGGCCATTGGAAATTCAAGTCCGGAGAATGTCGAATAATGGCTTGCGACCATCTGCTCCATTCCCGAATGGATCAGATCCCAGGTTGACGAGTCAAACTCATCGATCGTCCGCACAACTTCCGCTTCATTGTCTCTCAGGAGATTCCCTTCTGCATCTGTCGTCTTATCGATCAGCGTAAGGTCGTATACCGTCCCGTTGCTGGCTATGGCTGTGACATACCGGTTCAGCTGGCTCACGGTAAAGTTATTATTGCCCTGCCCGATGGCCGACTGGATCGAATATTCATTTGAAAGTTCCGGTGATGCCTCGTCGATCTCCAGTCCTGATTTCTCGCCAAGTCCGAATAATTCCGCATATTTTGCGAGCAGGTCTGTTCCCCTGGTGCTGTCGTAATTCCCTTCCCCGTCCATGCTCAGCCGGTATCCTACGTTGTAGAAAAATACGTTGCATGAATTTTCTATAGCGCCGGAGACGTTAAGCGAACCGTGTCCATTCGGATAGATCCAGCATTTCGGGCTCGGAGTAACAGTGCGGAATTCGCCGTCGCAGTATATCTGGCTGGACCCGTCGATCACGCCCTCTTCCAGGCCTGCAGCAGCCGAAACCATTTTATAAGTAGATCCGGGCGCGGTCTTTTCCTGTGTGGCGCGGTTGTAAAACGTCTGGGCGGTTCCGGTGACCAGCTGATTATAATATGCAGAATCCATTGTATTGGCCAGACGGTTGTTGTCGTATCCCGGGTAGGATACGCATGCCAGGACGTCTCCGCTGTCAGGATCCGTCACGACCAGTCCGCCTGAACATGGCTCAAGGGCAAGCTGGCCCGGTGTGATCTGAAGCGTTCTGATCTTATTATAGAGCCAGCCGAACGGATCGACCGACCCGTCAAGCAGGCCGTTATAACTGCTCTCCTCCATTGGAAGGACGCCCTGTTCATATACGATCGCACAGATCTGTCTGCCGGTGATACTCCCTGATTTTATAAGATATTCATAGAGAAGTTTGTCAAAATTGCTGTCGTTCTCCAAATATTCCTTCAAATATTTTAAAATTTCCTGGTAGATCTCATCGGAACTTGAATATGCGCTTCCGCCGAGGATCGTCGTGTCGATCCAGTTCTGCGAGATCGCATAATTCAGGAACGTGTACAGGCTTATCGTCCCATCCTGCGTCCATGCCGTCAGTGTTTCATCTGCCGGGTCCACCGCATCGGCGATAACGATCCCTGTGTTTTCCACAAGGACCTGCCGGTAGATATATGTCATATATGCCTGCATCTCGTCAGAGAGGTCTCTGTATGCCGGAGCATCGGGATCCTGTAGCTGGGACACGACCTCTTCGATGACAGACTCATGCCTTTCGGCAAAAACAGCGTAAACCGCCTTTTCCGCAGGTTTTGCATCTTCACTGCTGAAATGATACATATCGATGATCCCATTGGCTATAAACGCATGGTATGCATCGCTGACAGGGATCAGGATCTCGCTTGCATCGCTTGCATAAGCCGGATTATAGTCAAGCGTATCGGTAAGTTTGCTCAGCAGGATCCCGGCTATCTTCTCTTCAAGAAGCTTATAGGCGCTGATCTGCAGGTCTCTGTCGATGGTAAGGTACACATCGTTTCCTGCCTTCGGGTCTGTGGTGCTGACCGTCTCTTTTACTTTTCCGAGATTATCCACGTAATACACAGCCTGGCCTTTAACCCCCTGAAGGGTGCTGTCGCATACCTGTTCGATCCCCCATTTCCCGACAACATCTGAAAGTGAATAGTTCTCTTTTTCATTCTCGTCAAGCGCATCATATTCGTCCTGCGACATAGGGCCCGTATACCCGATGACTGATGAAAAATACTCTCCGTCCGGATAACGCCTGAGAGAAGTCTCTTCCACATCCACACCGGACAGCGACTCCTGATTCTCCATGATCGCAGCGGCCGTCTCATCGCTCACATCCTGCGCCAGCACGGTGGAACGGTACTGCTGGTAGCTGTTCAGCCCCATGGCATAACGCATATTGATCATTTTCAGGATATATTCGGGATCATTGTCTTCCTGGTCAAGTCCGTATCTGTTTTCACAGAGATACCGGACCAGACCGGCCGCCGTCTGGCTGCGTTCGTTTTCTGTAAGGTCGTCTACATATGCTTTGCCGTACACATCTGCGATGAAGCGCAGCTTCCGCGTCTCATTTGTCTCTGCATATTCATATTCTCCAGAGGAATTCAGGATGATCCCGAAACTGTCTATGACAGAGTCACCGTTCTTTTCCACAAGTTCAAGGACGCGGTCCAGCGTTTTATTTATGATTTTATTCTTCTTCTCCTGTTTCGTGCCTGTCGGCACAGTGTCTTTGATCGTAACGGAATAGGCCAGTTCATTGTAGGCCAGAAGATTGCCGTTCCGGTCATAAATATTCCCGCGGGTCGCGGAAATCGTATTCGTCCTTCTGATCTGAAGTTCATAGTTTTCCAGATAATCCTCTCCCCTTACGATCTGGAGGAAAAAAAGCCTCCCGATCAGTACGGCTGATGTTATGCAGAAAACAAGCGCCAGGACCATAAGGCGCGATTTCATAATATATTCAACTGCTTCTCTAAGCCTGTCTCTGATCTCGTTAAACAAATCTGCCTGCACTCCTTTTCTCTTCCTCTTCCAGCCGTCTGTTCACATACAGCAGCAGAGGATATACGATGAGCGTTATCACGATAGTATAAATGGTTTCCGGAATAATAATGCGGTTCAGGTAATACAGGAAACGGAAATCACTTCTGAGCAGAAATGTAAAGAAATAGACCGCGCAGCCGTACAGGAGATCTGTTCCCCCGATAAGGAGCAGCGGCAGCTTGATATCTTCATCAAAATAAATCTGTTCAAAAATTCCGTTCACATACCCGGCCGTCAGATATATGAGCGCATAAAAACCGATCATATCTCCGGACTGTATATCAACCGCAAGCCCGGAAGCAAACCCGATCAGCATCCCTTCCCTCGGGCCTCTCATAAATCCGAAAGCAGCCGTAACGATAAGCATAAGGTTCGGTTTGATCCCGGCGATCTCAAATGCCGGGAAAATCGCTGTCTGGAGCAGATACGCCGCAAGAATGACCGCCGCGGTCACTATGATCCGCCTTATCCTGATAGATTTCATATACTGTACACCTCTGTCAATCCATTACTCTTCTTCGTTTTCTCCTGTGAGTTCCGCCTTCGTCGTGGTGATCACAAGCACTTCCTGGATGTTTCTGAAATCAACAGCCGGTGTGATGTATCCGGATCTCGTGAGATTGTTGGAATCTACATTGATCTCGCTGACAGAGCCGATCAGGATGCCCTGGAGATATTTGTCACTGATATATGAAGTGACGATCTGATCGCCCACTGCCACCACATTGTCGTTGTTTTCCATCTGGTCGAAAGCGATCTGCCCGCTGCTCATAAGGGAGAGATCCCCGCTTATGATGCACGTATCAGACGTTGAAAGGACCATGCCGCTTACGTTCGTTGAGTCGTCAATGATCGACCGCACCCTTGCCCAGGTAGGCCCTACATCTGTGACGATTCCTGCCAGTCCGCTCCCTGCAAGGACATTCATATCCACTTCGATGCCGTCCATGCTCCCTTTGTCTATGGTAAAGGTATTGAACCAGTTCCCCGAATCTTTTCCGATCACGTGGGCCGCTGTCTTTTCATATTCGGCATAGTTCTGATCCAGCTCGTAAAGTTCCTGAAGCCGTTCATATTCATAACTTTCTTCAAGCAGATAATTATTTTCCGTCGTGAGTGCATCGATCTGTTCCTGAAGGCGCTCGTTTTCTTCCTGAAGCTGCCGGAGCGTGGCAAAATTATCTTTCATGTCTCCCATCCAGCCTCCGATATGATTGATCCCCTGCTGAAGAGGTACGACTGTCACATTGGCGATCACCCGGAACGGTCCTGCGGCTTTGTCGGAAAATGACGAAAGCACCATCATAAATGCACAGAAAACGGACAGGCCTATCAATATATATCTGTTTGTATGCACCGTCTGATTTTTCTTTTTCATCTTAACCACCTATATCCTTTATCGCGCATCGAATATGTCAGGCGCCTGTAATAATCATTATCTGAAATAATACATCTGAGTCCGTTCACCGCGCAAAGCTCCGGTTCGGATGCCATCCGGACCGGCAGGCCTGTACTTTCCTCCAGATATGTACGGAGCCCGCGCATATTGGCCATGCCGCCGGTGAGGCAGATCCCTTTTTCCCCGATCGCCTTCCTCACAAGCGGCGGCGTCCTCTCTGCCATCGAACGTATCGCTTTTACACACTCATCGAGCAGCTCTTTCATAGCCGCACGGACGAGGCTGATCGGTATATCTGCATGTGCAGGGACGCCGGATATCAGATCCCTTCCCGACACACGGAGCGTGCGTCCGGTCCCTTCATCAAATACACCGAACGTTTTTCTTAATCTTTCTGCCGTAGCAAGGCCGATCAGGAAATCCATGTTGCGCCTTACCAGTGCCGCGATCGCTGCATCATAGTCTGCTCCGCCTGTCTTTATGAGGCGGTTCATGACCATACCGCCCTGGGACAGGACGGATACCTCCGTCGTATCTCCTCCGAAATTAACTACCAGAAGCCCCTTTTCTGCCGTCACATCAAATCCCGAGCCAACCGCATCTGCGAGCCCTCTTTCCACAATGCGGACAGACCTGGCCCTTGCTTCCGAATGAAATACAAGATCATAAAATGCTTTTTTCTCAACTTCCGTCACATCCGTCGGGACAGCGATCACATACTGGGCTCCCCGGCTTAAATGCTTTCCCTGTTCCAGAAATGAGCCAAGCATATACTGCATATCATCAAAACGGGCGATCACTCCGTCCTTCATCGGGAACACGATCTGAATATCCGCGGGGGATTTCCCGTACATTTCATATGCATCGTCACCTGCCGCAAAGATCTGACCTTTATTCCTGACCGCCAGGACATTTTTTGCGCGCTGCACAACATCCCTTTTTTTATCATAAACCTTGATCTCATATGTCCCGAGGTCAAGTCCGAAAATGTTTCCCGCCATGAAGCAAACTCCCCTTATTGAAAAGCCTTTCTCTCTTTCAGGCTTACAAAACAATTATCCCCTATTATAATGTGGTCCAGCAATTCAATGCCGATCATCGCACCCGCCTCATAAATCCGCTGTGTAACCCGTATATCTTCGCCGCTTGGCTCCGGATTGCCGCTCGGATGATTATGAAGAAGGATCATGGATGCCGCGCCTGTCTGAAATGCTTCTATAAAAAGCTCTCTTGGAGATACAACCGCCATATCGACTGTGCCTGAAGATACATTGCTTTCAGCGATCAGCCGGGCCCTTGTGTTAAGAAAAAGTACTTTCAGCACTTCCCTGTCCAGGTGGCGCATATCTTCCATGTAGTATCTTGCGATTTTTGAAGGCGAAGAGAAATCCAGCCCTTCGGCCGCAGTCTCACGCGACATCCGCCTGGCAAGTTCGGCAATACAGAGTATCTGGATGGATTTCACCCTTCCTATCCCCCGTATCCTCATCAGCTGCTCCCCGCTCCACCGGTGCAGGGACAGAAGCCCGCTGCTCCCGGATCCCGGGTGAAGGATCCTGCGCGCAAGGTCAAGGGAATTCTCTCCCTGTGTGCCCGTCCGCAGGATCACGGCGAGAAGCTCGGCGTCCGTAAGGTTTTCGGGACCGAACCTCCGGCATTTTTCGTAAGGCCGCTCTTCAAGATACATGTCTTTCATTGTGCAGTTGTTTTTCATATTAATATACCTGCAATTGGCGCGATGATACACAATACAATGATTTATTCTACCACAATTTGAAAATCATGTATAGACATTCAAAATTAAAAATCTATGAACAAAATCTGCTGATCAGCGCCTCTGCGACTTTCAGCCCATCCATTGCAGCAGAGGTGATCCCTCCCGCGTATCCGGCGCCTTCCCCGCACGGATAGATCCAGGGCACGGAAGATGCAAAATGTTCATTTCTCATAATGCGCAGCGGGGATGACGTCCTGCTCTCAACCCCCGATAAAAGGACGTCCCCGTCGGCAAAACCGCGGATCTTCCTGTCCATCCTTGTGATGCCCTCCTGTATGCTGCGGGCCAGTTCGTCCGGGAATATCATCCTTACATTTCCAAAACAATAACGGCCTTTCATATTCGGCGTGACCTTTCCAAAATGATCGGATATCCTGTCCGCGCAGTAATCTTCGAACCGCTGGACCGGAATCCGCCCTTTTCCGGCTTCCCAGGCACGTTTTTCAAGCATTTCCTGAAACCGGATGCCCGCAAGCGGATGATCCGCACCGTAGTCTTCCGGCGTCACAGTTACGATCACCGCACTGTTTGCATTTTCACCGGCTCTGCCGTGATAACTCATTCCATTGACAGCCAGATGGCCCTCCTCAGAAGAAGCATTTACGACATACCCTCCCGGGCACATACAGAACGTATACACGCCTCTGCCGTTTTCCAGTTTTTCAGCCAGTTTATAAGATGCTGCGGGAAGCCCTCCGCGGTCCGGACGTCCGTATGCGTTCTCATCGATCAGAGACTGACAGTGTTCCGCCCGCACGCCGACTGCAAAGGCTTTCGCTTCCATTGCGATCCCTTTGCCATAAAGCATTTGGAATGTGTCTCTTGCACTGTGTCCGACGGCAAGGACCGCTGCGTCTGCCTTAAGACGCTCTTCCCCGTTCAGGATCAGGCAGTTCTCTTCCGTGACAATATCTGTTACCTGCGTATGGAATCGAAATCCACCGCCCGCCCGGATAATGGATTCCCGCATGTTTTCCACCACATCCATCAGGATGTCTGTCCCGATATGCGGCTTCTGTTCCCACAGGATATCCTCCGGAGCCCCGAACCGGACGAAGGTCTCCAGGACGAAACGGCCGCGTCCGCAGCTGTCTTTTACCAGCGTATTAAGCTTTCCGTCCGAGAAAGTCCCGGCACCGCCCTCGCCAAACTGCACGTTGGAATCCGGTTTCAGCATGCCTGTTTCCCAGAAACGGCGCACATCTTCAAAGCGCTCTCTGACCGGGGCGCCGCGTTCGATGACAAGCGGGCAGTAGCCTTCCAAAGACAGCAGGTATGCGCAGAACAGCCCTGCCGGCCCGCTTCCGATGACCACCGGGCGGCTGCGCAGGGGTTCAGTCCCATGCGCCGGAACAGAATATCTCCGTTCTTCCACCATCTGCACTTTTCCCTTCAGCTGTTTCAGCAGGCGTCCTTCATTTACTGTCTCAAAATCAACAGAATAGACATAATATAACTCAGGTTTTCTTCGCGCGTCCAGCGACCGTTTCCGGACCGTATAGCCCTTCAGGTCTTTTTCCCGGATATGGAGGACGTGCAGAAGCCTCGCTCTTAGCTGTTCCTGTGTATGCCCTGCAGGTAATTTTAACTGATTGATCCGAAGCATGATTATCTCTCCTCTGCCGCTGCTTTTCCGGCGATATGACCGCTGGCCCAGGCGAATGTAAGGTTGTAGCCCCCGCACATCCCGTCCACGTCCAGCAGTTCGCCGGCAAAATACAGGCCCGGGACATACCGCGAGCCCATCGTAGCCGGATCCGTTTCCGCTGTATCAACGCCGCCGCAGCATACCTGCGCCTGATCAAAGGAATTGGTCCCCGCCACACATACAGTAAAATTCTTTATAAGCGGGATGAGTCGCTCCATTTCTTCTTCATTTAACGATCCAGCCGCTTTCTCCCGCGGGATCCCGGCAAGCCTGATCCACAGATCAGAAAGTTTTTTATGGAAAAGTCCGATCAGGAACTGCTCTGCTTTTTTCTGCGGTCTTGCATCCGCCCGCGCGCGCAGGAAATCCAGCATCTGTCCCGGGGTAAAATCCGGCATAAAATCAAGGACCGCCCGGACTTCTTTCTTCTCATACAGAAGCCTTGAGGCATAGCGGCTCACCTGAAATACCGGGATGCCGGATATGCCGTAATTGGTAAGCTGGATCTCGCCCCTGTCCGAAGCGATGCACTGTCCGTCCGCCAGGATCGATACAGTCCCTTCGGCGCGGATGCCGGCAATACTTTTAAAAAAATCCTCCCGGCAGCGAAGCTGGACAAGCGCCGGGAGCACCGGTACGATCCGATGGCCGAGCTGTTTCGCAAGCGTATAGCCCGAGCCGTCCGATCCGGTGGCCGGAGCCGCCTTCGATCCGGTGCACAGGATCACCCGGTCCGCCCGGACCGTCCCCCCGTCTGTCAGGATGGCAAACCCCTTCCTGACCGGACGGATCTCCCGGCATTCTGTACCAGTCCGGACATCGATCCCAAGCCGCTCCACTTCCATGCGGAGTGCATCGAGGACCGCGGATGCCTGATCCGAATTCGGATAGATATAGCCGTTCCGGTTTTTTGAATAAACACCCAGCTGAAGGAAAAACGAAATAATGGACCGGGCGTCAAACTGTTCGACCACCTTCCATGGAAATTCCGGATCATCTGAATGATAACACGCCGGTTCCTGAAGGATATTCGTAAAATTGCACCGCCCGTTCCCCGTAGACAGGATCTTCTTTCCCAGCCGGTCCTTATGCTCCAGCAGGATCACGCCCGCACCGTTCTGCGCGGCCGTGACCGCCGCCATCATCCCGGCTGCGCCGCCGCCGATCACCGCAACTGTTCTCATAATCTCCTCCTATAACATGCGCTTCACTTTCTCAGCCGGCACCACCCCGTCGTCGATCAGGCTCTGAAGGGATTTCAGGATGCCGAGTTTCGCATGATTCCATGTAAGGCCGCCCTGGAAATATACCGCATAGGGCGGTTTGATGGGGCCGTCCGCCGAAAGTTCGATGGAAGAGCCCTGCACAAAGGCGCCGGCCGCCATGATCACATCGCTGTCATAGCCGGGCATGGCCCACGGCTCCGGCGTCACATAACTGTCCACCGGCGCAGCGGCCTGGATCCCTTTACAGAAGGCGATCACCCCTTCCGGGCTTCCTGGCGTCACCGCCTGGATAATATCATGGCGGGACTCGCTGCCGTCCGGCACCACTGGAAAGCCCAGGTCCTCATAAACCCTGGCTGCAAAGACCGCGCCTTTTAACGCGCTGCACACGACCGTCGGGGCCAGGAAAAAGCCCTGGTAGAAAGACTGCATCACGCCCAGGGAGGCACCCACTTCTTTCCCCAGGCCCGGGGAAGTCAGACGGACCGCGCAGTTCTCGATCAGATCCGCCCGCCCGGCGATATAACCGCCGATGGGAGCCAATCCGCCGCCCGGATTCTTGATCAGGGAACCGACGATCAGGTCCGCGCCCACATCACTGGGCTCGATCCGCTCCACGAATTCCCCGTAGCAGTTGTCTACCATACAGATCACATCCGGCCGCCGCGCTTTGATAAAGGCGATCAGCTCCCCGATCTTCTCCACGGAATAGCTGGGCCGCGTCTGATAGCCTTTGGACCGTTGGATCGTCACCAGCTTTGTCCGGTCATTCAGCGCTTCTTCAATGGCCGGATAATCAAAATACCCGTCCTCCAGAAGTTCCACCTGGCGGTAGGTGATCCCGTATTCGGCAAGGGATCCCCGCGAAGGCCGGATGCCGATCACTTCTTCCAGCGTATCATATGGTTTGCCCACCGGTGAAAGGAGCTCGTCCCCCGGTCTCAGATTCGCGGAAAGCGCCAGCGCCAGCGCATGGGTCCCGCAGGTGATCTGGGGACGCACAAGGGCTGCTTCCGTGTGGAACGTGGATGCATAGACCGCTTCCAGGGTATCCCTTCCCATATCGTTGTAGCCATAGCCGCTCACATAATTGAAGCAGGCTTCGCTTACGCGGTTTTCCTGCATGGCACGGATCACTTTGAGCTGGTTGTACTCGGCAGTCTCGTCGAAGCCGCGGAACCGGTCTCTTAAGCCTTCCTCGATCTTCTGCCCGTATGCCCATACTTCCTCTGAGATCCCGAGCTGCTCATACATCGTTTTTGTTTCTGTTGCGTTCATTTTATCTCTCTGTCTTCCTTTATTTCTTAATTTATTATTACAGGATATGTTTCGCGCGCAGCTGCTCCGTCACCGCTTCTGCCAGCCGCTCTTCGTCCTGTCCGTACGCTGACCGGTCGAGCCAGATCACGTCCCGCTCCCGTTTGAACCAGGTGAGCTGCCGCTTTGCAAAATGCCGCGTGTCCCGTTTAATGATGCGGACCGCCTCGCTGAGGGGATATTCTCCCTCCAGATAAGCGTAGAGCTCTTTATAGCCCAGCCCCTGCATGGAGGTCGCCCCGCGCGGGACGCCGGATTCCCGGAGCGCCTTCACCTCATCGAGAAGCCCCTGCTCCATCATCTGGTCCACCCGGCGGTCGATCCGCTCATAGAGCCGGCTCCGTTCATCCGTCAGGACAAAATACGCATAGTTGTACGGCGATTCTTTCTGCCGCTCCGCCTCGTTGTGATCCGAGATCTTTCTTCCGGTCTGATGGTGGAATTCCAGCGCCCGGATCACCCGTTTGATATTATGGGGATGGATCTGCTCCG
>CALWDN010000032.1 GCA_944376685.1 uncultured Mediterraneibacter sp.
ATTGTATTCGAATTTGACCGCACAGTCGTTGTATCAAGGCTGATCGAGGGAGAATATTTCCGGATCGACCAGATGCTCTCAAGCGACTATGAGACAAAGGCAAGGATCAACAAGAAAGAACTGCTTGACTGCATCGACAGGGCGACTCTCCTGATCAAGGAAGGAGACAAGAAGCCGATCATCATCGATATCCGCGATGAATCGATGGAGTTTAAGATCAAGTCCCAGATCGGATCCATGGATGAAGAGATCATGTGCATCAAAGAGGGAAAAGACCTCCTGATCGGATTCAACCCCAAATTCCTTATCGACGCCCTGCGCGTGATCGATGATGAGGAAGTGGATCTTTATTTTATGAATGCAAAAGCGCCGCTGTTTATCAAGGATGCAGAGCAGAGTTATATCTATCTGATCCTTCCTGTCAATTTTAATGCAGCGGTCTAAAGGAGAAGATATGGAAATATTTCAGTTAAGAGCCGGAGAAGATTTCATCCGGCTCGGACAGGTTTTAAAAGCAACAGGCATGGCAGAATCCGGAGCGGAAGCGAAGGAGGTCATCCAGGAAGGAATTGTCAGCGTCAACGGTGAAATTGAGACGAGAAGAGGAAGAAAGCTGCACAGAGGAGACATCGTTTCCTATGACGGGAAAGAGCTTGAGATCGGGTAACCGGGCATTTTTGTTTGAAAAATGTTGAAAAAAAGTGTAAAATAGATTAGATAGGAAAAATATGGTTATCAAATCTTTAAAGCTTAAAAACTACAGAAATTACGATCTTGAACAGCTTAATTTCGACCCGGCGACGAATATCCTCTACGGCGACAATGCCCAGGGGAAGACGAATATCCTGGAAGCGCTCTATCTGTCCGGGACGACGAAATCCCACCGCGGGACGAAGGACAGGGACCTGATCCGGTTCGGACATGACGAGTCACATATCGAGACGATCGTCGAAAAGAAAGGGCTTACCTATCAGATCGATATGCATCTGAAGAAAAACAGCCCCAAAGGGATCGCCGTGGACAGAGTGCCGATCCGGAGGGCAA
This sequence comes from uncultured Mediterraneibacter sp., assembly GCA_944376685.1. Taxonomy (GTDB): domain Bacteria; phylum Bacillota; class Clostridia; order Lachnospirales; family Lachnospiraceae; genus Mediterraneibacter. Next base: position 1,045 of record CALWDN010000032.1, read on the forward strand.
GCGAGCTGTTCGGGATCATCTATTTTGTGTTTTTTTCTCCGGAAGACCTGAACATCATCAAGGAAGGACCGGCCGGAAGAAGAAGGTTTATCGATCTGGAGCTGTCGCAGCTTGACAAGATCTATCTGAGCAACCTTTCAAATTACAACCGCATCATTAATCAGAGAAATTCCTTACTGAAAGATATATACGGGCAGAAAAATCTGATGGAGACTCTTGACGTGTGGGATATGCAGCTGGCTGCATATGGGGAAAAGATAATCGAAAGAAGAAAAGAATTTATAGCTCAGGTAAATAAAATAATTTCTGATATACATTACAAATTAACTGGAAATAAAGAGCATATCACGATTTCCTATGAGTCGGGTACGGGCGGTATGACGCTGGGACAGTGCCTGGAGAAATACAGGGAACGGGATCTGCGCATGAAGAGTACGACGGTCGGCCCCCACAGGGACGATATCTGTTTTACTTCAGACAAGGGGATAGACGTCCGCAGGTTCGGCTCCCAGGGACAGCAGAGGACAGCCGCGCTGGCTCTTAAGATGTCGGAAATCGAATTGGTAAAGGAAGTTACAGGAGACACGCCGGTGCTTCTTCTGGACGACGTCCTGTCTGAACTGGACAAACACAGGCAAAACTATCTGTTAGACAGCATCCACGACATACAGACGATCATCACCTGTACCGGCCTGGATGAATTTGTCAGCAACAGGTTTTCCATAAACAAGATATTCCACATAAAAAACGGACACGCAGTAAACGCAAATTAGGAGGTATTACATGGGTGCATCAAGTACAGAATTTGACGCAGAATACGGAGCGGATCAGATCCAGATCCTGGAAGGTCTGGAAGCGGTAAGAAAAAGGCCCGGTATGTATATCGGGAGCACTTCGGCCAGAGGACTTCACCATCTGGTATATGAGATCGTGGACAACTCCGTTGACGAGGCGCTTGCCGGATATTGCGACGAGATACAGGTAGACATCAATCAGGATAACTCCGTCACCGTAAGCGACAACGGGCGTGGCATCCCGGTCGGCATCAACCATAAAGCAGGGCTTCCGGCCGTGGAAGTTGTATTTACTGTACTTCATGCCGGCGGAAAGTTCGGCGGCGGGGGATATAAAGTATCCGGAGGACTTCACGGCGTAGGGGCGTCCGTTGTAAATGCTCTTTCAGAGTGGCTTGAAGTCGAGATCTATCATGAGGGACAGATCTATAAACAGCGCTATGAGCGCGGAAAAGTGTGCTATAAGCTGAAAGTGGTCGGAACCTGCGAGCCGGACAGGACAGGGACGAAAGTAACATTCTTCCCGGATGCAGAGATATTTGAGGAAACGGTATTTGACTACAGCGTGCTGAAACAGCGTCTCAGGGAGATGGCGTTCCTCACAAAAGGACTTCGCATCGTATTAAGAGACTGGCGTGAAGAGCCGCTTCGCGAACATACATTCCATTACGAAGGCGGCATCAAAGAGTTCGTGACCTACCTGAACAAGAGCAAGACAGCGCTTTATGACCAGATCATTTACTGCGAGGGAATGAAAGACGGCGTGGCGGTGGAGATCGCCATGCAGCACAACGATTCATACAGTGAGAATACGTATGGATTCGTAAATAATATCAACACGCCGGAGGGTGGTACCCACATCGAAGGATTCCGTTCGGCGCTGACAAAGACATTTAACGATTACGCGAGAAAAAATAAACTGCTCAAAGACAATGAGTCCAATCTGTCCGGTGATGATATCCGTGAAGGTATGACGGCCATTGTCAGCGTGAAGATCGAAAATCCTCAGTTCGAGGGGCAGACAAAGCAGAAGCTTGGAAACAGTGAAGCGAGGGGCGCGGTCAACAGCGTGCTCAGCACCCAGCTGGAGATCTTCCTGGAGCAGAACCCCAACGTGGCGAAACTGACCATCGAGAAATCCGTGCTCGCACAGCGGGCGAGGGAAGCGGCGAGAAAAGCAAGGGATCTTACAAGGAGAAAATCAGCCCTTGACTCCACATCCCTTCCGGGAAAACTTGCCGACTGCTCGGACAAGAATCCGGAAAACTGCGAGATCTACATCGTAGAGGGGGATTCCGCCGGCGGATCCGCGAAGACGGCCAGAGACCGTGCGACGCAGGCCATCCTTCCGCTCCGCGGAAAGATCCTCAACGTAGAGAAGGCAAGACTTGACAAAATATACGGAAACGCCGAGATCAAGGCCATGATCACCGCATTCGGTACCGGCATCCATGAAGACTTTGATATCAGCAAACTCAGATACCACAAGATCATCATCATGACCGATGCCGACGTGGACGGCGCCCATATCAGCACGCTGCTGCTCACATTCCTGTACCGGTTCATGCCGGACCTGATCAAAGAAGGATATGTATATCTGGCACAGCCGCCGCTGTACAAACTGGAGAAAAACAAGAAAGTCTGGTATGCGTACAGCGACGAAGAACTGGATAAGATCCTTCAGGAAGTGGGACGTGACAGTAACAACAAGATCCAGCGGTACAAAGGTCTGGGAGAGATGGACGCAGAACAGCTCTGGGAGACGACAATGGATCCGGAGCACAGGATCCTGCTGCGTGTGACCATGGATGAAGAGACAACATCCGAACTGGATCTCACATTCACAACCCTGATGGGGGACAAAGTAGAACCGCGACGTGAATTTATCGAAGAAAACGCGAAGTACGTTAGAAATCTGGATATCTAGCGATTTACAGCGACCGGCTTAATGGACGCAGAAGCACAGAAAACAAGTTTACTTGATTTTCTGTGCTGAAGCCGAGAGCTTACTAAAAATTAACTCAATAAGGAGATAAAACATGGAAGACAACATTTTTGATAAAGTTCACGAAGTCGATCTGAAGAAAACGATGGAGGATTCCTATATCAACTACGCCATGAGCGTTATCGCTTCCCGCGCCCTTCCGGACGTCCGGGACGGCCTGAAGCCGGTGCAGAGAAGGATCCTCTACTCAATGATAGAACTCAACAACGGCCCCGACAAACCGCACCGTAAATGTGCGCGTATCGTCGGTGATACAATGGGTAAGTACCACCCCCACGGAGACAGTTCCATTTACGGAGCCCTCGTCAATCTGGCCCAGGACTGGTCAACAAGATATCCACTGGTGGACGGCCACGGGAACTTCGGTTCTGTGGACGGCGACGGCGCGGCGGCCATGCGTTATACAGAGGCGCGCCTGAGTAAGATCTCCATGGAAATGACGGCGGATATCAATAAAGATACCGTAGATTTCAGGCCGAACTTTGACGAGACGGAGAAGGAGCCGACCGTGCTTCCTTCCAGATTCCCGAACCTGCTCGTAAACGGAACATCCGGTATCGCTGTCGGCATGGCGACGAACATCCCGCCGCACAACTTAAGAGAAGTCATCGGCGCGGTGGTAAAGATCATTGACGACCAGATCGATGAGAACGGCGAGACGTCCATCGAGGATATCATGCAGATCATCAAGGGGCCGGACTTCCCGACCGGCGCGGAGATCCTCGGGACAAGAGGCATCGAGGAAGCGTACCGCACAGGACGCGGCAAGATCCGCGTGCGCGCCATCACAAATATCGAGCCCATGGCAAACGGAAAGAACCGGATCATCGTGACCGAGCTTCCGTTCATGGTCAACAAAGCAAGACTGATCGAGAAGATCGCGGAGCTTGTAAGAGATAAACGGATCGACGGCATCACGGACCTGAGCGATCAGTCCAGCCGTGAGGGAATGCGGATCTGTATCGAACTGAGAAGAGATGTGAATCCGAACGTGGTCCTGAACCAGCTTTACAAACACACACAGCTTCAGGATACATTCGGCGTGATCATGCTGGCCCTTGTAAACGACCAGCCGCAGGTCATGAATCTTCTTGATATGCTGAAATATTACCTTCAGCATCAGGAAGAGGTTGTTACGAGACGTACAAAATACGATCTCAATAAAGCGGAAGAGCGGGCTCACATCCTGGAAGGCCTGCTCATCGCCCTCGATAATATTGACGAAGTCATCCGCATCATCCGCGGATCCAAGACAGTCCAGATCGCCAAGAGTGAATTGATGGAGCGTTTCGAACTTTCAGATGTGCAGGCACAGGCGATCGTGGACATGCGTCTGAGAGCCCTGACCGGACTGGAAAGAGAGAAGATCGAAGCAGAGTATGCGGAACTGGAGAAGAAGATCGCCGAATATAAGGCAATCCTTGCAGACCGCAGGCTGCTCCTCGGGGTGATTAAAAAAGAAATCCTCGTTATTGCTGAAAAATACGGGGATGAGAGAAGGACCCATATCGGATATGATGAATTCGATATCACCATGGAAGACCTGATCCCGAGAGAAAATGTCGTGATCACCATGACGAACCTCGGATATATCAAGCGGATGAGCATGGACACCTTCAAGAGCCAGAACCGCGGCGGAAAAGGGATCAAAGGCATGCAGACGCTGGAAGAGGATTACATCCGTGAGCTGTTTGTCACGACCACCCATCACTACATCATGTTCTTCACCAACACCGGCCGTGTGTACCGTCTGAAGGGATACGAGATACCGGAGGCAGGAAGGACCGCAAGGGGAACGGCGATCATCAATCTTCTGCAGCTTATGCCGGATGAGAAGATCACAGCTATGATCCCGCTGAAAGACTATGAAGAGGGCAAATATCTCTTCATGGCGACAGAGAAGGGCCTGGTCAAGAAGACGTCCATCACCGAATATGCAAATGTCCGCAAGACCGGACTTGCTGCAATCTCTCTGAGAGAGGACGACCGCCTGATCGAAGTAAAAGTAACAGACAATAACCAGGATATCCTTCTGGTAACAAAATACGGACAGTGCATCCGGTTCAGTGAAACCGATGTACGTGCAACCGGAAGAGTGTCCATGGGCGTACGCGGCATGAACCTGGGCGACAGCGACGTTGTCATCGGCATGCAGATCAGCAGCCAGGGCAAAGACCTCCTGATCGTATCCGAAAAAGGTATGGGCAAGCGGACCGATATGGAAGAATTCACCCGCCAGAACCGCGGCGGCAAAGGTGTGAAGTGCTACAAGATAACCGAGAAGACCGGAAATGTAGTCGGAATGAAGGCGGTGGATGAAGACAGCGAGATCATGATCATCAATACCGAAGGGATCATTATCCGCATGAAGTGCTCAGATATCTCCATATACGGAAGAATAACTTCTGGAGTGAAACTGATCAATTTACCTGATCATGATAAAGTTGCCAGCGTGGCAAAAGTAAGAAAGGCTTCTGCTGAGATTGACGGAGAACAGGTAGAGATCGGAGAAGAAGAAAAGACAGAAGAATAAAAGGTTAGGAATGAACCGTCCGGAATTTCCGGACGGTTCATTTTTTGCATCGGTGTGAGGTCAGAACAAGTCTTGTATTTTCAAATACGTTGTGTATAATAAAACTATGTGACATATTGTCGGATCCGATGATCTATTTCAGTTTATCTGAATTAATCTGCCAGTTCGGCGGCTCTTATCCATTTTAGAAAGGAACATTAAAAACAGAACATTGTAAAACAAAAACAGTGATATTATAATCAAAGGAGAAGTATATGAAAAATACAAAACAACTGAATATGCAGATGCCAGATGCTGAATATGTTTCAAAGAGGGCATATAATCCGCTTGAACATATGAATCTGATGGATGATTTCCTTTTCGATGTGGCAACGGTTGATCTGGAGACGTGCAAGATCATCATTGAACTTTCACTTGGTATAAAGATCCGTGAGATCAGGTGGAAAGAAGGACAGAAAGTCGTCCACAATATTCCCGGAAACAGAGGGATACGGATGGATTTTTACGTGGAAGATTCTGAGGGAAGAGTGTTCGATGTAGAGATGCAGAAAAGGAATGAAGGAAATATCCCGAAACGGACAAGGTTCTATCAGGCGCTGATCGACGCACCGATGCTGAAAAGCGGAGAGCGGGGGTTCGATAATCTGAAGCCTGCCTACATTATCGTCATATGCGGTTTTGATCATTACGGATACGGGAAATACAGATACACCTTTGAAAACTGCTGTAAAGAAATCCCGGATCTGTCCATGGGAGACGAATGCCAGAAGATCATCCTTAACACAAAAGGAAACAATGATGATGAAGTTGATAAATCACTGATCGACTTTCTCCACTATGTAGATCACAGTACATCAGACAGCGTTCCGGTAGACTGTGATGAACGTCTGAAACATCTGCATAAGAAAATTTCTGAGATCAAATCAAATGAGCAGATGGGGGTGAGCTATATGAAGATGGAAGAACGGGACAGGCTGATAAGAGAAGAAGGTGAGAAAAAAGGGATAGAAAAAGGGATAGAAAAAGGAATGCAGAAAGGAATACAAAAAGGTGAAAAAATCGGGGAGATAAAAGTGCTTATATCGTTTATGAGGAAGGCAATCCAGAAGAATGAGGATATAGGCAGTATCGTAAAAGCGTTTGATCTTGATGAAGATGAAACAGAGAAGATGATCGAAGCGATTGAAAAACACAGTGACAGGACAGATCGTGAAATCGCGGAGATATTTATGGAAGAATATCGGAGATACATATTCGATCAGGAACATCGCTATGCCGTATATGCAGGAACTGGCGAATCAGACAGGTGAACGCACATATCTTGCAGTACCGTACCGTCAGGAAGTATTATATCTTGAGGCGATGTATCCGGCGGATTCGGTAGAACTTATGAGAACGATCATGGGAGAACGTGCCCAGATGTATTGTACAGGCATCGGAAAAGCCATGCTGGCAAATATGGACGGGAAAGAAATCCAGGATTACCTGGAACATCAGGAACTGCGGGCATTTACGGAAAACAGCATCACGGATAAAGAACAGCTCTATCAGGAACTTATGCGGACCAGGCAGCGGGGCTATGCGGTCGACGATATGGAGCATGAATTTGGTATTAAATGCATTGGAATGCCTGTATTTAACCGAAACGGGGCATTATATGCTGCCGTAAGCATCAGCGGGCTCGCAACACATTTTACGGAAAAAAATATTTCAGACTGGGCAATATTGCTGAAGAAATATGTGCGTAAAATCGAGAGCAGGCTTTGATGGGATCATTACGAACCGCGGCTGCCGCCAGTAGTGCGGCAGCCGCGGTTGTCTGTCTTACATATTCTTTACGTGTTCTTGACACATTCCCAAAATGAATTATACTTAAAGAATGCAAGGATCTGTGTAAGTGCAGGCTCCTTAGCGGAAAAAGGAAAGATGAATATGATGAAACCACTTATTTTGCAGTCAGACTTTGGAACAGCAGACGGCGCGGTCAGCGCGATGTACGGGGTTGCGTACGGAGTATGCCAGGACCTGAATATCTCGGATCTGACCCATGAGATCCCCCAGTACGATATCTGGGAAGCCTCCTACCGGCTGATCCAGACCGTGAGCTACTGGCCGGAGGGAGCGGTATTCGTAAGCGTAGTAGACCCGGGCGTCGGATCGACGAGGAGAAGCATCGTTGTGAAGACGAAGACCGGACAGTTTATCGTGACGCCGGACAACGGGACGCTCACCCATGTGAAGCGGATCCTGGGGATCGTCGGCGCGAGGGTTATCGATGAGAGCGTAAACCGGCTGCCTAATTCCGGGGAGAGCTACACGTTCCACGGAAGGGACATTTATGCGTTCACAGGGGCGAAGCTTGCTTCCGGTGTGATCACATTCGAGCAGGTCGGTCCGGAGGTCGATGTGGACAGTGTGATCGAGCTTCCGGTAGTGGAGCCGGTGTACGAGGGCGACAAAGTAAGCGGGACGATCGACGTCCTGGACGTCCGTTTCGGAAGCCTCTGGACGAATATCACAAGGGAGATGTTCCTGAAACTGGGCGTAAAGCACGGCGGAAGAGTTGAGATCAGCATCGAGAACGAGACGAGGACGCTTTATAAAAACATCCTTGTATATGCGAAAAGCTTCGCCGATGTGTACGTGGGAGAACCGCTTGTGTATGTAAACAGCCTGGACTGTATGGCCGTGGCCATCAACCAGGGAAGTTTTTCCAGAGCCTACAATATCGGGACGGGAACGAACTGGCGGATCACGATCCGCAAGGCGCCCAGGATCATATATGAAGATTAATAAGACACAGGGACGCCGTTCCTGTAAAACGGAGGATAAGGAATGGGAATAAATGAGAAGGAAAAGACTCCGGTCATCGAATTTAAGGACTTTGGATTCCAGTACTTCAGCCAGGCAGAGCCCACCCTGCACGACATTAATCTGACGATCAATAAGGGGGAAAAGGTCCTGCTGGTGGGGCCGAGCGGAAGCGGCAAGAGCACGCTCGGACACTGCCTGAACGGGCTGATCCCTTTTTCCTACAAAGGAGAGATCAGCGGAAGCCTGAAGATCATGGGGCAGGAGACAAAGGAGATGGACATCTTCCGCCTGTCAAAGATGGTCGGAACGGTGCTGCAGGATTCTGACGGGCAGTTTATCGGGCTGACGGTCGGAGAGGATGTGGCCTTTGCCCTGGAAAATGACTGTGTCGGGCTGGAGAAAATGAGAGAAACCGTGCAGCGCGTCACGGATATCGTAGACATGGGGCAGCTTCTGAAGTCGTCCCCATATGAGCTTTCAGGCGGGCAGAAACAGAGGGTATCTTTTGCAGGCGTTATGGTTGACGACGTAGACATCCTTCTTTTTGACGAGCCGCTTGCCAATCTGGACCCGGCCACCGGAAAGACGGCGATCGACCTGATAGACCGGGTATGGCGGGATCAGGAGAAGACGGTGATCATTATCGAACACCGGCTGGAAGATGTGCTCTACCGGGATGTGGACCGGGTGATCGTGGTAAGCGACGGACGCATTACGGCAGACATGTCGCCGGACGACCTGATGGCGGCGGACATCCTTCCATCCCTCGGCATCCGCGAACCGCTTTATGTGACGGCGCTGAAATACGCCGGGATCAAAGTGACGCCCGAAATGCATGCGGGACGGCTGGATACCCTGGACCTTGACCGGATCCGGGAGCCGCTTCTCCTCTGGAACCGCTCGCAGGTGAAAAAAGAGCGCCCGGCAGAGCGTACGGCGATCCTGTCGGCGGACCATATCAGTTTCCAGTATACGAAGAAGCGGAAGATCCTGCAGGATATCAGCTTCTCCATCCGGGAAGGCGAGATGGTCAGCATCGTGGGGACAAACGGCGCCGGAAAGAGCACGCTTGCAAAAGTGATCTGCGGATTCGTAAAAGAAGATGAAGGAACGCTTTATTACAGCGGGGAGGACATGTCGGACTGGACGATCAAGGAGCGTTCGGTGAAGATCGGCTATGTCATGCAGAACCCGAACCAGATGATCTGCAAACCGATGATCTACGATGAAGTGGCGCTGGGCCTGCGCATCCGGGGCGTGCCGGAGGAGGAGATCGAACCGAAGGTGGACAAGGCGCTGAAGATCTGCGGCCTGTCGCCTTTTAAGAAATGGCCTGTATCGGCGCTCAGCTTCGGGCAGAAGAAGAGGGTGACGATCGCTTCCGTGCTCGTCATGGAGCCTCAGATCCTGATCCTCGATGAACCGACGGCCGGACAGGATTACCATCACTACACAGAGATCATGGAGTTCTTAAAGAGCCTCAACAGCCAGGGGGTTACGATCATTATGATCACCCACGACATGCACCTGATGCTGGAGTATACGCCGCATGCCATCGTCATTTCCGGCGGAAAGAAGATCGGGGATGCGAGTGCGGTGGACATCCTGACAGACGAGGACATCGCGGAGCGGGCCAACCTGAAAGTGACCTCCCTGTACGAGCTGGCCGTGAAGACGGGGATCGATGACCCGTCCGCGTTCGTGCAGAACTTTATTGATTATGAGAGGGGGACAAGGCACAATGAAGTCGAAGCTGTTTGATTACATTGACCGGGACAATTTCGTCTACAACCTGTCCGGGCTGACAAAGCTGCTCGCTTTTGTCTGCTTTACATTTTCGGTGATGTTCTCCTATGACATCCGGTATATCCTGTTTGTGCTGGTGCTTTCGTTCTGTTTTTTCAGGATCTCTGAGATCAGTTTCAGGCAGATCCGTACGATGCTCATCTACGTGGCGGTATTTCTGCTCCTGAACTTCTGCCTGACGTATCTGTTCAGCCCCCAGTACGGGACGGAGATCTACGGGACGACCCATGAACTTTTCCGGTTTAACGGAAGGTATACAGTGACGCTGGAGCAGATCCTCTATCAGGTGACCAAGATCCTGAAATACGCGTCAGGCATCCCGCTGGGGATGATCTTCCTTCTGACGACCAATCCGAGCGAGTTCGCGGCGTCCATGAACCGGATCGGCGTGAGCTACAAGGCGGCCTATGCGCTGGCGCTGACGCTCAGGTATTTCCCGGACATGATCCGTGACTATCAGGATATCTCCCTGGCGCAGCAGAGCAGGGGGCTGGATCTGTCCAAGAAGGAGAAGCTGGGGACAAGGGTGAAGAATATCATGAATATCTTCGTGCCGCTTATTTTTACCACGCTGGACCGGATCGAGCTGATCAGCAATGCGATGGACCTGCGCGGGTTCGGAAAACACAAAAAGCGGACATGGTATGCGGGGAAGCCTCTTGGAAGGAATGATTACCTGGTAATGCTGTTTGCCGCGGCCGTTCTGGCGGGGTCGATCTGCGTATCAGTGTTTGTAAACGGATCAAGATTTTACAATCCGTTCGTATGACGCCAAAGAGACATCGAAAGTGGCGTCACAGCTGACAAAAATGAAAGGAGTTTATAAGATATGAAGCCGATTTTGGTTTTTCAGACAGATTTTACGTATAAAGAAGGGGCGGTCAGCTCCATGTATGGCGTGGTGAAATGTGTGGACCGGGAGCTGGAGATCATGGACGGCACCCACGAGCTTCCGCAGTATGACACCTGGAGCGCGAGCTACCGCCTGTTCCAGAGCCTTCCGTTCTGGCCGGAGGGAACGATCTATGTGTCGGTCGTTGACCCGGGCGTAGGCACGAGCCGGAGGGCGTGCGTTGCGAAGACGAAGGACGGCCATTATGTCGTATCGCCGGACAACGGATCCCTTACACATGTGAAGAAATTTATCGGCATTGAGGCGGTGCGGGAGATCGACGAGACAGTCAACCGTCTGCACGGGAAGGGGACAGATGAGGTTTCCATCTTCCACGGGAGAGACCTTTTCGGATATACGGCGGCCCGTCTTGCCAGCGGGATCATTGATTTCGAGGGCGTGGGCCCGGAATATCCCGTGGAGGAGATCGTGGAGCATCCTATCCTGGAACCGGTGATCGAACCGGGAAAGGCAGAGGGGATCTTCGAGATCAACGACCCGAACTTTGGGAACCTGTGGACCAATATCCCGCTGAAGGCGTTTAACAGCGCCGGGTTTGAATATGGCGACGTGATCCGTGCGGTCGTACGCCATGAAGGAGAGACGGTATTCGATGAGAAAGTACTGTTCCACAAGAGCTTCGGCTTCGCGGAAAAAGGCGCGCCGATGATCTACAACAACGAGCTGGTGAAGATCGCCATGGCGGTGACCCAGGGAAGCTTCTGTGAGAAGTACGGGCTTTCCTACGGCCCCGAGTGGACGGTAACGTTCACAAAATAACGGTTGATGGCGGCAGAGGCTTCCGTGGGAAGCCCGGGCCGCTGTTGATACAGCTGCCGGCCGCATGCCGGCGGCAGAACATATTTATACTTATCTTAAGGAGGATGAGATACAATGGAGAAGAAACTTTTTGAATTCCAGACAAAGACCATTGTCGCAACAGGACTTGGCGCGGCGCTTTTCATCGTACTTTTCATGTATGTGAAGATCCCGACTGGAATCCCGGAGACAGACATCAAGACAGCGTACGGCGTAGGCGCGTTTTTCTCGGCGCTGTTCGGACCGATCGCCGGCCTTCTGATCGGACTGATCGGACACGGGCTGTCTGACGCCATCCAGTATGGTTCACCGTGGTGGAGCTGGGTTGTTGCCAGCGGACTGACCTGCTTTATCACAGGCCTTGTATATCCGAAGCTGAAAGTTGAAGTAGGCGAGTTTGGAGGAAAAGATATCCTTCGCTTCAACATTTACCAGATCATTGCAAACGTGATCTCATGGGTGGTCGTAGCGCCGATCCTTGATATCGTTGTCTATGCAGAACCGGTTAATCTCGTATTTACCCAGGGCATCGTTGCGGCGATCTGCAACGCGGTATCCGCAGGCGTGATCGGCACGATCCTGCTTCTGCTCTACAGCAAGACAAGATCCAAAAAAGGAAGCCTTACAAAAGAGTAATCCTGCCGGTTTTCAAAATTGAATACAGACATATGGAAGATGCTGCCCGGCAGCCGGATCCCGAAATGGAGACGGCTGCCGGGCGTTTTTTATGAAAAACAAATAATATTTATCGAAAAACAATAAAAAATTATTGACAAATGATTAATACAACAATATAATACAGGCAGATGACAAAAAGAAAAATACGGAAATGATCCGGAAGTGAGGAGGCAGGAAATGAATAAAAATGGAATGGTTGTTTTTACGAAATATCTGCTGGATGTGATGTTTTACAGCGGGATCCTCGTTGAGGCGTCGCTGCCTGTTACGCTGAAGATGGCGGGGAAATATTTTTCGCAGGATATCGCGTCGAACTACATCCTGATGCTGGCAGTCTTTCTTGTGTCGGGCGTATGCGGGATCATGATCGTGTACCAGCTGAGGAAGATGATCCGCACAGTCATCAGCCAGGACTGCTTTGTGGACGGGAATACGAACAGCTTGCGGATGATGGGGAAGGCGGCGTTTGTTATCGCTGCGGCTTTTATCGTGAAAGTGTTTGTGCTCCCTACGCCGGCCACATTTGTCATTATCCTCACGTTCTTTATCGCAGGGCTGTTCAGCCATGTCCTCAGCCTGGTGTTTGCCGAGGCTGTGCAGTATAAAGAAGAGAACGATCTGACGATATAGGGCGCAGGGAGGATGAGAAGATGGCGATCGTAGTTAATCTTGATGTAATGATGGCGAAGAGAAAGATGAGTGTGACGGAGCTTGCGAATAAAGTGGATATCACCATGGCAAATCTGTCTATCCTGAAGAATAATAAGGCGAAGGCGGTGCGGTTTACGACGCTAGACGCCATATGCCGTGCGCTGGACTGCCAGCCGGGGGATATTCTGGAGTATGTGGAGGAGGAAGAGGATGGATAATATTTTTATTCACAGAATGCGGGAAAACCACAGATGGTATGTGGAAATGTCGGCGGTCTTCGCGTTTTTATCCACAGCCTGCCTGTACCGGAACCTGTCGGGGATCACTTTTTTGCCGGCCACGGCGGCGCTGGTCGGGTTCTCTGTTCTTTTCCTGAGGAAAAACGGGATCCCGCTCCAGAAAGGGAGTGCGCCGTATTTTGCGGGGATGCTGCTGCTTGGGCTGTCAACCGTCCTGACGGACAGGGGATTTTTCCACTTTTTCAACAATGTCGGGATCGTGCTCCTGTTTATGATGGGAATGGCGCATCAGCTGTACCGGGATAACGAATGGACATTTACCGACTATGTGAAAAAGTTTTTCATCATGGCGGGTACATGGATCGGATCCGTCGGAGAGCTTTTTTACAGAAACAGGAAAGAAGCGGATGGCGCGGGCGCGGACCGGAAAGATCCGGCGAAGCAGGCCCGGCTCAGACAGGCGGCGGCTGTGCTCTGTGGTGCGCTGGCAGCAGTGCTCCTCATGCTGATAGTCCTGCCGCTTCTGATCACCTCAGACCGGGTGTTTTCTGAATTGCTGGATACCGTCTTCCGGATGTTAAGTCCGATGGAGCTGCTCCGGAAGATTGATATCGGGAATATCATTGGGCCGGTCTTTACATTTGCATTTTTCCTGGCTGCCCTGTATGCATTTTTCGCCGGGCTGTTCAAAATGAACCTGGGCGGGAAGGAGCAGATCCGGCCCGGGAAGATAAGCCCTGCCGCAGGGATCGCGTTTGCCGGAGTCCTGGCGGCGGTGTACGTGGTCTACGCCGGCATCCAGATCCTTTTCCTTTTTCTCCGGCTGGACCGGGGCCTGCCGGACGGCGTGACTTATTCACAGTATGCGCATGAGGGGTTCTGGCAGCTGCTTTTCGTCAGCCTGATCAACTTCGGGACTGTGCTCATCTGTGTCCGGATCTTTGCGGATAACCGGGCGCTTAAGATCCTGCTTGCCGTAGTTTCCGGATGTACCTGCATCATGATCCTGTCGGCAGGCTACCGCATGGCCCTCTATGTGGGGGAATACGACCTGAGCTTCCTGCGCGTCCTGGTCCTCTGGTTTCTGGGCGTCCTGCTGCTCTTTTTCTTCGGGGTCATTTACAGCATATTCCGGAGGACGTTCGGGCTGTTCCGCTACATGACGGCGGTTCTGTCTGCGGCATACATCCTGCTCTCGCTCAGCCATGTGGACGCGGGGATCGCGGCGTACAACATCCGGAACGCCGAAGACCAGAACGACATCGACGTTTATTATCTGACGGAGATCCTGTCGCAGGATGCTGCGCCCCAGATCGCCTGCCTGATCGATCCCCGGAAGGCAGATGACGACACAAGGACGTACCTGACAGGATACTTTAGCGATATACGCAGCGAAAATGAGGAAACGGGGATACGGAAGTGGAACTATGCCAGGTATGAAGCGTCCCGGGCGGCAGAGGAATGGCTGTTCAGTGAACGGTGAGGAACCGTCATAAAATCTGCGCTGCCGCAATAAGATATATCAGATGTGGATTCCTGAAAGGAGAGGGCGGATATGGGAAAGAAGATCGGCATGGCGGTGATCCGGTTTTTTGTCCGCGCGGCGGTCGGCATGGCGCTGATCTTCGTCGTCAACAGCTATGTCATCCCGGCAGATTCTTCAATTAATGTGGGTCTGAACGCGGTCTCCTTTTTGACATCCGGAATCCTTGGCGTTCCTGGCGTCGGACTGCTTTACGGCATTATGTGCTATCAGATTTTGTGAGGTTTTTACAAAAAAAGGCGGATTTCATTTTGGGTATGGACAAAGTGGGATCCGCCGTTTATAATGCGTCTTACACCGCAGGAAGTCACCTGCGAAGGCACCGGTTTTTGAGGGAAGGCCGGTCGTGTCATGATACCCGGCCGTGAAGGGCCGGAGGGTCATTGTCTTTATTCGTGCTGCAGGATGATCGCAGCAAAGTTCAGATTATGTCAGAAGAAAAATTAAAAACCGTACCGGGGAATTTTGTGATCTGTGACGTTCAGACAGAGTACGCGGAATGTCTGTTCCGCATACTCACGGACAGGCTTTCGGGCGCCTATCAGTTCCATCTTTTCGCGGATATCGACCGGGCTGTGGAGTTTGCCCGCACAGCGGGGGCGGACACCTTCCTGGTCAGCGAGGAATACCGGGAGCAGGCTGCGCCCGCGCCGGCGCGAAGGCGGTTTGTCCTCACGGAAACGCCCTGTGCGAAGGTTATAGGGGACAGCCCTGTGCAGCCGGTTTTCCGATACCAGTCCGCGGAAGCCATCATCCGGGAGCTGGACGGGAAGCCGGAAGCTGCGCCGGAGCCGGAGAAAGCGCCGGTGAAGAGGCCGGATAAAAAGTCTGGCGGGCGCCATCCGCCGGTAAAAGTGGATGCGCAGGGGCTTATCGGGATCTATTCCCCGGTGCACCGGATCGGGAAGACACGGTACGCGCTCCGGCTGGGGCGGAAGCTGGCGATGCAGGTCCCGGTGCTGTATCTCAGTCTGGAGGGATTTTCCGGGGGCTCCTATTATTTCCCGGGCGAGGGCGGGAGCGACCTCGGCGACCTCCTTTACTGCCTCAGGCAGGAGCGCACGGACTATGGGCTGAAGATCAGTTCCATGACCGGGCAGCTGGGGCGGCTTGATTATATCCGCCCCATGAGGAATGAAGCGGATCTGCGGGACGTCAAAAGGAGCGAGTGGATGCGGCTCCTGGATGTGGTGGGCGAACAGTGCGCATACAAGGCGGTGATCCTGGACCTTGGCGACGGGATCTGCGGGCTTTATGACATCCTCGGCAGGTGCGGGCGGATCTATACGCCCTATATCAGCGATCCGGTCTCAATGGCCAAGATCAGGCAGTACGAGGAAAACCTGAGAGAGGCGGGCAGGGAGGAGATCCTCCGGCGCACAGTAAAGAGGCGGATGAAGAGGAAGGGCGCAGACACGGCAAAGGACGGTGGATGAGATGGGCAGGACGGAAGAACTGTACGGGAAGGTCCTCGCACGCCTGGATATGACCAGGGAAACAGGCGAGGAAGAACTGCAGGACATCATCCTTGCAGTGCTGGAAGAGGAGGGGAAGGAACGGTTCATTCCGCTGAGCGACAAGATCCGACTGAGCCGGGAGCTGTTTAATTCGTTCCGGCGGCTTGACATCCTTCAGGACCTCCTGGAGGACGATGCGATAACGGAGATCATGGTGAACGGGACGGAGCATATTTTCTATGAGAAAGGCGGCCGGCTGTACCGGTCGGAGCGGCGGTTTGCCTCGGAAGAGCGGCTCAATGATGTGATCCAGCAGATCGCCGGGGAAGCCAACCGCTATGTCAATGAATCGTCTCCCGTCGTAGACGCAAGGCTGTCCGACGGATCACGCGTCAATGCGGTCTTAAAGCCTGTGGCTGTGAACGGGCCTATCCTGACGATCCGCAAGTTCCCGGCGGAAGCGGTTACGATGGGGCAGCTCGTCCGGATGGGAAGCCTGACGGAGGAGGCGGCTGCATTTATAGAGAAGCTGGTGGCCGCAAAATACAACATCTTTGTCAGCGGCGGGACAGGCGCCGGGAAGACAACGTTTCTCAATGCCATGTCCGCCTTCATCCCGAAAGAGGAACGGATCATTACGATCGAGGACAATGCGGAGCTGCAGATCCGGGGCGTGGAGAACCTGGTGCGACTGGAGGCAAGGGGCGCTAATCTGGAAGGGGAAGGGGCGGTGACGATCCGGGATCTGATCCGCGCGGCGCTCAGGATGCGGCCGGACCGGATCATCGTCGGGGAAGTCCGGGGAGAAGAGACCGTGGACATGATCTCCTCCGCCATGCTGAACGGGCACAGCGGCTCCATGTCCACCGGCCATGCCAACAATCCGGCGGACATGCTCCACCGGCTGGAAACCATGATGATGATGGGGATCGACCTGCCACTGGCGGCGATCCAGCGCCAGATCGCCTCGGCCCTGGATATCATCATCCACCTGGGGCGGCTCAGGGACAAGAGCAGGAAGGTCCTGAAGATCGAGGAGGTCACCGGTTATGAAGACGGCCGGATCTGCACGGAGACACTGTATGAATTCAGAGAGGAGGGAATGAGAGATGAAGCGATTCAGGGAAGGCTTATGAAGGTCGGGGAGATCCGCGGCAGGGAGAAGCTTGTGGCGGCAGGATATCAGGAAATCTGAGTACGCGTTCGCCGCTTTGAAGACCGTGGG
>CALWDN010000033.1 GCA_944376685.1 uncultured Mediterraneibacter sp.
CCCAGTGGCTCAGTTGGTTAGAGCGCCGCCCTGTCACGGCGGAGGTCGAGAGTTCGAGTCTCTTCTGGGTCGTTTCCGCAGCAGTCTGCTGTGGATACAATTTAAGAACTGCCGCAGTGGCGGAATTGGCAGACGCCCGGGATTTAAAATCCCGTGGGTAGTAATACCCGTGCCGGTTCGATCCCGGCCTGCGGCATTCGGCAAAAAGACTAAGACGTAAAAGTTTTAGTCTTTTTTTAACCTTAATTTTCTGGACATTGGTATCCCTGCATTATATAATGAACCCATATACGGTAGAAATATCTCGGAAAACAGTGGAGATATTCAACTGTAATTTCATTTACAAAAGGGGGAAACAATATGGCATTTTCAGGAGATCAGGCAGGTATTGCGCTTGCCGGAGGAATCATCATTTTTATGCTGATCTTTATGCTGGTGATGTTTGCGATATGCATCGTAATGATCATTGCCGAATGGAAGCTGTTTAAAAAAGCGGGTCAGCCGGGCTGGGCGGCGATCATACCGTTTTACAATTCATATATCCTTGCGAAGATCACATGGGGGAACGGGTGGTTTTTCCTGTTTGGCTTCCTTCCCCTTGGAAATATCGTATTCCTGATCTTCACATGGATCAAGCTGGCTAAGGCGTTTGGCAAAGGCGGCGGATATGCCGCAGGGCTGTTTTTCCTTCCGTTTATCTTCCTGCCCATGCTGGGATTCGGCAGAGCGGTATACCAGAGCCCGGACCAGGGCAGCAACAAAGGTCTTGCCATTGCGTGCGGAGTGCTTGGCGGATTGGGCGTCCTGCTTTACGGGGCGTTGATCGTTATAGGCGTAACAGCCGGTGTTGTTCAGGAACAGAATGTGCAGCCGTCATATGTTGACGAAAATGACGATTACGACAATCTGTATGACGATTACAGCGATTCTGACGATTACAGTGATTCTGATGATTCCGGCGATTACGATGATTATGACGGGTATGATGATTCGTATGATTATTCGTATGATTATGATGATATTACTTCAGATGTGGAAACGACTCCCATCGAGGGCTATGATTACTTTGTGAACGTCATGCTGGGCACCGAAGATACGCAGGTCAGCGTACCCGTATTGAACAGCGAATATCTTGCGGTGGCGGGGTCGGCTGCATCTGCGACGTCAGACGGCGTATCTACATCTCTGTATGTGGGATATGTATACGCAGATATTCCTCAGATGGTCAGCGAATCTGTAGAAAGCACATGTGAAATGATGGAAGACATGCCGGAATATTATGCGGACATTACCGTTGACGAGATGATAACCGGAGATGGGTTTGCACTCCAGCAGATCAATTATAATTACATTAACTGGGATGGAGAAAAAACACCATGCATCGAGATCATAAAATGCGACCAGGTGGATGGCGGCATGGTGATGCTTGACCTGGCTGTCGACAATTCCAGTGCAACAGAAAATACGCAGGCGATCTTTAAAGAAGCATGTGAACTTTATGGAATTGATTTTGATTTTGACTGATGTAAGAAAACGATTGACATACAGAAAAGGAGAATGAAAATGAGTACAGGAATGATCTGTAACTGTAAACAGGTATCATACGCGGATGTGGAAAATGCACTGCATCAGATGGACAAATTCGACGATGTTCTGTCTGCTTTTGAAGAGGTACAGAAGATCACACACTGTTCCACCGGATGCGGAGGATGTCATGACAAGATCCTGGATGCGATCTCTGAGATCATGATGGCATAGTCGTAAAGCGATGGGTATTCAGCATATTTTATTTGACCTGGATGGAACGCTTCTGCCGATGGTCCAGGATGAATTCGTGAAATTCTATATGCCGCTTCTTGCAAAAGCCTATATATCCAAAGGTGTGCCGGTCGAGCCGAAGAAATTCATCGGCGCCGTATGGGCGGGATATGAGGCAATGGTAAAGAATGACGGGAGCCGGACGAACCGGGAGGCATTCTGGAGTTATATCGATCCGGAGCTTCCGGTCAGTGCGGAAGAGTCAGAGCACATTGCCGTTGAGTTTTACGAAAATGAATTCAATCAGGCGATCTGTACGACAAAGCCGACGCCGCTGGCGGATCGGATCGTAAAGACGGCAAGGGAAAAAGGACTGGGAACATATCTTGCAACGAATCCGGTATTCCCCAGGTGCGCCACAATGAACCGGATCGGGTGGGCAGGGCTTGACGCAGAGGACTTCCGGGTGATAACGACCTATGAGACGTGTACATACTGCAAACCCAACCCGGAATACTACCGGAAGATACTTGATAAGTTTGGTCTGGATCCGGCGGACTGCCTGATGGTTGGAAATGATGTGGGAGAGGATCTTTCGATCCGTACACTGGGGGTAAAGACTTTCCTGGTGACAGACACTATGGAGAATAAAAATAATCTGCCGATCGAGACAGAATACCAGGGGTCTCTTAAGGAACTGCTGGAATTTGTAGAGACATTGTAGACAGGAAAAGAAAAATGCGGGAAGTCTGTTGAACGGACTTCCCGTATTTTGGGAAATGACATAAAAAGGAGACGGGATGAAAAATAAGAAAAAAGTTTTGTTCAAACTGTTTGTTTCTACATTATATCTCAGCGCGTTTACATTTGGCGGTGGCTATGTGATCGTGACGCTGATGAAGAAAAAGTTTGTGGATGAATATTACTGGATCGAAGAGGACGAGATGCTGGATCTGGTTGCGATCGCCCAGTCGGCGCCTGGCGCGATCGCGGTCAACGGCGCGATCGTTGTCGGCTATAAACTGGCAGGGTTTGCAGGGGCGCTTGTATCTATCGTGGGAACTGTAATCCCTCCGTTTCTGATCATTTCACTGATCTCGCTTTTTTATAATGCATTTCGCGAGAACTTCCTTATCGCCCAGATCCTGGAAGGAATGCAGGCGGGTGTGGCGGCTGTGATCGCTGCAGTTGTATATGAGATGGGAGAAGGTATTGTGCAAAGCAGAAATACAGGTTCGGTCATAATTATGGCGGGAGCGTTTCTTGCCGCCTGCGTATTTGGCGTTAATGTCGTTTATATCGTGATCGCCTGTCTGCTGATCGGCGTGATCAGGACGCTGATTGGCGAGAGGAGGAGAAAGGCATGATCTGTCTGGAATTGTTCTGGTGTTTTCTGAAGGTTGGACTGTTCAGTTTCGGCGGCGGGTATGCGTCTATGCCTCTGATCCAGGAGCAGGTTGTTTCTTCTCACGGTTGGCTCAGTATGGGGGAGTTTACGGATCTTGTTACGATTTCCCAGATGACGCCGGGACCGATCGCCATTAATTCAGCGACCTTTGTAGGGATCAAGATTGCTGGGATACCGGGAGCGCTGGCTGCAACGACAGGCTGCATCCTGCCGGCCTGTGTGATCGTGATGTTGATCGCAAAACTGTATCTGAAGTACCGCAGTATGAATATGCTTCAGGGAATATTGGCGTCTCTGCGTCCTGCGGTTGTCGCCATGATCGCATCAGCGGGAATTTCCATGCTGATCACGGCGGTCTGGGGAAGTGTGGAACAGATTTCCCTTGGAAATACAGACTGGATTCTGGTGGTGCTCTTTCTGGTCTGCATCGTGTTATTGCGCAGATTTAAAATGAATCCGATCCTGGTAATGGTGCTGGCAGGTGTGGCAAAAGCCGGGATAGCTTTGATGCCGAAGATTTTTGTTACATAATTATTACAAAAAATGTTGACAAAAACTTTTACCGTGATATACTTTGGATATCAAAGTATTTAAGACTCAAAGTAATTCAGGAGTAGAGAAATGGTTGGAAAGATATGCGGAACCGGTTCTTATGTGCCGGCTCACGTTATGACGAATGACGATCTGTCCCGGATCGTGGATACAAATGATGAGTGGATACGCGAGCGGACCGGGATCGGCAGGCGGCATGTCATCGGGGAAGAGACAACTTCCTATATGGCCGGCCGGGCGGCGCAAAAGGCGCTGGAACAGAGCGGGATCGATCCGGAAGAGATCGACATGATCCTGCTGGCCACGTCTTCTTCGGAAACCGTATATCCGTGCGCGGCCTGCGAGGTGCAGAAGATGATCGGGGCAAAATACGCGGCGGGTTACGATCTGAATGCGGCGTGCACCGGCTTCGTGCTGGCATTTAACGCGGCCCAGGCATATATCAGCGCAGGGTTCTGCAGGACCGTCATGGTGATCGGCGCCGAGAGCATGAGCAATATGGTGGACTGGACGGACCGAAGCACGTGCATCCTGTTCGGGGATGGTGCGGGAGCGCTGATCCTTCGTGCAGAAAAAGGGACGCCGGTCCATATGGCGGCTCATTCCGACGGTGTGAAGGGCCCGGCGCTGACAGGCTTCAGCAGACACCGGAAAGGCTGGGAGAAAGAGCTGGAAGACGGCGCGGTGAAAGAATCGTTTATCCACATGGACGGACAGGCGGTGTTCAAATTCGCGGTCCGCAAAGTACCGGAGATCATTGAAGAAGTCCTGGAAAAATCAGGAACCGGGCTGGATGAGATCGACTATTTTGTCCTTCATCAGGCAAACCGCAGGATCATCGAGGCGGTGGCCAAGAGGCTGAAGACAGATATCGGGAAGTTCCCCATGAACCTGGAGGAATATGCGAACACATCTGCAGCGACAGTGCCGATCCTTCTGGACGAGATGAACCGCAGCGGGATGCTGAAAAAAGGCCAGAAGATCATGACCGCCGGATTCGGCGCGGGCCTTACGTGGGCTGCAAGCCTGTTTGAATGGTAATTCCCGGCAGAGCCGGATTACAACATAAAATATATTTTTCAAAAAAGAAAGGAAAAGAAACCATGTTAGAGAAGATCAAAGAAATCGTAGCAGATTCATTAAACGCTGATGCAGCAACACTTACAGAGGCAACATCTTTTAAGGATGATCTGGGAGCAGATTCCCTGGACCTTTTTGAGATGGTAATGGCTTTTGAGGAAGAGTTCGAGGTAGAGATCCCGTCAGAAGATCTGGAGCAGATCAACACGATCGGCGATGTTGTAAAATATCTTGAGGCACACAAATAAGAAACACAGAATATAACATTTATATTTTAAGAGAAAGAAAGGTTGTAGAGTATGAAAACAAAAGTAACCGAATTATTAGGAATTGAATATCCGATCATTCAGGGCGGAATGGCATGGGTTGCTGAGTATCATCTTGCAGCCGCCGTATCCGAGGCCGGCGGCCTGGGGCTGATCGGTGCTGCGAGTGCGCCGGCTGACTGGGTGCGTGAACAGGTCAGGGAAGCGAAGAAGCTGACTGACAAACCCTTTGGGGTAAACATCATGCTCATGAGTCCTTATGCGGACGACGTGGCAAAAGTGATCGTTGAGGAGGGCGTGAAAGTCGTTACGACAGGAGCGGGCTCTCCGGAAAAATATATGAAGATGTGGAAAGAAGCCGGAGTAAAGGTGATCCCGGTCGTTGCATCGGTAGCGCTTGCAAAGCGCATGGAGAGATGCGGCGCGGACGCGCTGGTTGCAGAAGGGACAGAGGCCGGCGGACACATCGGCGAGAATACGACGATGGTACTTGTACCTCAGGTTGTAGATGCAGTGAGCGTTCCGGTCATTGCGGCAGGCGGCATCGCGGACGGAAGAGGGATCGCGGCGGCGTTCATGCTGGGCGCGCAGGGCGTGCAGATGGGAACCCACTTTGTGGTTACGAATGAATCTCAGGTTCATGAAAATTATAAAGATATGATCATCAAGGCAAGAGACATTGACTCAAGAGTTACAGGACGTACGACAGGGCATCCGGTACGCGCCCTGAGAAACCAGATGACAAAAGAGTACCTGCAGAAAGAACAGGAAGGCGCATCGTTTGAGGAACTTGAACTTCTGACGCTGGGCGGACTGAGACGTGCGGTGGTAGACGGCGATGTGAAGACGGGAAGCGTAATGGCAGGCCAGATCGCAGGCATGGTCAAAGAGAAAATGTCATGCCATGACCTGATCCGGAAGCTTGTGAAAGAGACAGACGACCTGATCGGAGGAAAAGGTTTCTATGAGTAAGATCGCATTTATGTTCCCGGGACAGGGAGCGCAGAAAGCCGGAATGGGCAAAGATTTTTATGAACAGAGTGAAACAGCGGCAAAAGTCATCGATAAGGCGACAGAGCTGCTGGGTATAGATATGAAAGCACTGTGCTTTGAGGAAAATGATAAGCTGGACCAGACCGAGTATACACAGGCGGCGCTTGTGACGGTCTGTATGGCGATGGAGCATGTCCTCCGCGAAAGAGGACTGAAGGCGGATGTTGCCGCAGGCTTAAGCCTGGGCGAGTACTGCGCCATCGCTTCCGCCGGCGGGATGAGTACAGAGGATGCCATCATGCTTGTGAGAAAGCGCGGGATCCTGATGCAGAATGCAGTGCCGGGAGGCAGAGGAACAATGGCCGCAGTGCTCGGTATGACGGGGGAAGCGATCGAGAAGGTGGTAGATCCCATCGACGGCGTGAGCATTGCCAACTACAACTGTCCGGGCCAGATCGTCATCACCGGATGGAAAGAAAGCGTGGAGAAAGCTTCTGAAGCGCTGAAAGAGGCAGGCGCGAAGCGGGTGATGCCGCTCAATGTCAGCGGTCCGTTCCACTCTCCGATGCTTCGTGAAGCAGGGGAAGAACTGGGCGAAGTGCTCGCAGGCGTGGAGCTTTCCCCGCTCAGGATTCCCTATGTGACGAATGTTACGGCGGAGTACGTGACAGACATCTCAGAGACGAAAGCGCTTCTTGCAAAGCAGGTCGCATCATCCGTGCGGTGGCAGCAGAGTGTGGAAAATATGATCGCGGACGGCGTGGATACATTTGTGGAGATCGGGCCCGGCAGGACGCTGGCCGGATTCATGCGCAAGATCAACCGCGACGTGAAGGTATACAATGTAGGCACATGGGAAGATGTAGATAAGGTGGTAAGTGAATTATGTTAAATGGCAAGGTAGCGGTAGTCACAGGCGCTTCACGCGGGATCGGACGAGCCATCGCCCTCCGTCTGGCGGCGGAAGGCGCAACGGTAGTCGTGAATTACAACGGTTCACAGGCGCGTGCGGAAGAAGTGAAAAAAGAAATCGAGGAAAACGGCGGGACAGCAGAGATCAGACAGTGCAATGTTTCTGATTACCATGCATGCGAGGAAATGTTTAAAGAGATCATCGGGACATTCGGCCGTGTGGACATCCTTGTAAATAATGCAGGCATTACAAGAGACGGCCTGCTCATGAAGATGACGGAAGAAGATTACGACGCCGTGCTCGATACGAATCTGAAGGGGACATTCAACTGCATCCGCTTCGTTGCCCGGCAGATGATCAAACAGCGCGGCGGCCGCATCATCAATATGGCGTCTGTATCCGGCGTACTTGGAAATGCGGGACAGGCAAACTATTCCGCATCAAAAGCCGGCGTGATCGGACTGACAAAGTCTGCGGCAAGAGAACTTGCAAGCCGCGGGATCACGGTAAACGCGATCGCACCGGGATTCATTCATACAGAGATGACAGAAGTACTCTCCGATAAGGTAAAAGAGGGGGCTGTGGCACAGATCCCGCTCGGAAGATTCGGCGAGACGGAAGATATCGCCAATGCAGCGGCGTTCCTGGCAGGGGACGGAGCCGGATATATCACCGGACAGGTGCTCAATGTAGACGGCGGCATGGCCATGTGAATTAAGTGAGACCTGCATCGGGCTGGGCAGGTCGGATGTTTTGGAAAGGACAGGTTTTTTATTGAGATGAAAAGACGAGTTGTTGTTACGGGTCTTGGAGCGGTTACACCGATCGGCAATACGGTGGAAGAGTTCTGGACCGGCATCAGGGAAGGAAAGGTCGGCATCGGTCCGATCACAAAGTTTGACGCATCTGAGTATAAAGTGCAGATCGCGGCTGAGGTAAAAGATTTCGTCGCGAAAGAACGTATGGATTTCAAGGCGGCCAAGAGAATGGAGCCGTTTTCACAGTATGCGGTGGCGGCTGCGAAGGAAGCGTTCGAGGATGCAGGGATCGATATGGAGAAAGAGGATCCGTACAGAGTGGGCGTGATCGTCGGCTCCGGCATCGGAAGCCTCCAGTGCGTGGAGACGAACTATGAGAAGATCATGACAAAGGGACCGAACAAGGTGAATCCGCTGATGGTCCCGCTTATGATCTCCAATATGGCGGCAGGAAATATTTCCATCCAGCTGGGACTGAAAGGAAAATGTACGAATGTGGTCACAGCCTGTGCATCCGGTACGCACTGCATCGGCGATGCGTTCCGTGCCATTGAGTACGGCGACGCGGATGTGATGGTTGCAGGCGGTACGGAGGCTTCCGTGTGCCCGACCGGCATTGCGGGATTCACGGCGCTGACCGCGCTTTCCACGACCAACGACCCGCAGCATGCATCCCGTCCGTTTGATAAGGACAGAGACGGATTTGTGCTGGGCGAAGGTTCCGGGATCGTCGTTCTGGAGGAACTGGAACATGCGAAGGCAAGAGGCGCGAAGATCTACGCTGAACTGGTGGGATACGGCGCGACAGGCGACGCTTACCACATCACTTCCCCGGAAGAGAGCGGCGAGGGTGCAGGCATGGCGATGAAGCTGGCGATGAAGGATGCAGGCGTAGAGCCGGAGCAGATCGATTATATCAACGCACACGGCACGAGCACGCACCACAATGACCTTTTTGAGACAAGAGCGATCAAATACGCGCTTGGCGATGCGGCGAAAAACGTCCACATCAATTCTACAAAATCCATGATCGGACATCTTCTCGGCGCGGCCGGCGGCGTAGAGTTCGTGGTATGCGTGAAGAGCATCATGGACGGATTCATCCACCAGACAGTGGGAACCGAAAATGTAGATCCGGAGTGTGATCTGGACTACACGGTGGGCGCGCCTGTCGAGAAAGACGTTAATTATGTGCTGACGAACTCTCTGGGATTCGGCGGCCACAATGCAACACTGTTGTTAAAGAAATACGAAGGGTAAGAGGTGCGGCAATGAAAGTTGAACAGGTATTGGAATTAGTAAAAGCTGTTTCAGAGTCTGAACTGACAGAATTCAAATACGAGGAGGACGGCGTAAAGCTGTCTCTGAAGAAAACAAGCGACCGGATCATTCCGGCTGCAGCGCCTGCACCGGCCCCGATGGCCCCGCCGGCAGTTATGCCGGCAGCGCCCGTACCGGTTCCGATGGCTGCGCCGGCAGAAGCACCGGCTCCGGCAGCAGCGGAGGAAAAAGCGGATGTTCCGGCAGGAAACGTTGTGAAGTCTCCGCTGGTGGGGACATTCTATGCGGCGCCTGCAGAAGACGCGGAACCTTTCGTAAAAGTGGGCGACAGCGTAAAAGAAGGCCAGGTTCTGGCGATCGTTGAAGCCATGAAGCTGATGAACGAGATCGAGAGCGATTATACAGGAACCGTAAAAGAGATCCTCGTTGAGAACGGGCAGGGCGTGGAATTCGGCCAGCCGCTCTTCGTAATAGGTTAGGAGGCACAGCCATGAACAGTTTAACAGTAGAACAGATCCAGGAGATCATTCCCCACAGACATCCCTTCCTTCTCCTTGACAGGATCGAGGATTATGTGCCGGGACAGTATGCAGTGGGTTATAAAGCAGTGACATACAGGGAGGATTTCTTCCGCGGGCATTTCCCGCAGAAAGCGGTGATGCCGGGCGTGCTGATCCTCGAGGCGCTGGCGCAGACCGGAGCGGTGGCCATCTTAAGCATGCCGGAGAACCAGGGAAAGATCGCATTTTTCGGCGGCGTGCAGAAATGCCGTTTTAAAGGCATGGTCATGCCGGGAGATACACTGAAGCTTGAGACGAAGATCATCAAGAGCAAAGGACCGGTTGGCGTCGGACAGGCGACAGCCTATGTGGACGGCAGGGTGGTTGTCAGCGCGGAGCTGACCTTTATGGTAGGAGAGTAGATTAAGATGATTGGAAAAATATTGATCGCAAACCGCGGTGAGATCGCGGTCCGCATCATCCGGGCGTGCCGGGAGATGGGGATTGAGACGGTTGCGGTTTATTCCGAGGCAGACCGCGACGCCCTGCATACGCAGCTGGCGGACGAGGCTGTATGCATCGGGCCGGCTCCGTCTTCAGAGAGTTACCTGAACATGCAGAACATCATCAGCGCGACGCTGATCTCCGGCGCGGACGCCATCCATCCGGGATTCGGCTTCCTCTCGGAGAACAGTAAATTCGCGGAGCTCTGCGAGCAGTGCAATATCACATTTATCGGACCGAAGTCTCAGGTGATCCAGAGCCTGGGCAACAAATCCGAGGCGAGGAATACCATGATCAACGCCGGCGTGCCGGTGATCCCGGGAAGCAGGGAGCCGATCTATGACGCACAGACCGGCGCGGCGGCCGCATCGGAGATCGGCTATCCGGTGATCGTGAAGGCGGCCCTTGGCGGCGGCGGCAAGGGCATGCGCGTAGCGCAGGGCCCGGAAGAATTTGAGAACAGTTTTAATACGGCGCAGAAGGAAGCGCAGATGGCATTCGGGGACAATACGATGTATATCGAACATTTTGTCCAGCATCCGCGCCATATCGAGTTTCAGATCCTTGCCGACGAACACGGCAATGTGATCCATCTCGGCGAGCGTGACTGTTCCATCCAGCGGAATCATCAGAAGATGATCGAGGAATCCCCGTCCATCGCCCTGACGCCTGAACTCCGGGAGAGGATGGGCGAGGCGGCCGTGAAGGCGGCGAAGGCGGCCCATTATACAAATGCAGGCACCATCGAGTTCCTTCTGGAGAAGAACGGGAACTTCTATTTCATGGAAATGAATACAAGGATCCAGGTGGAGCATCCGGTGACCGAGTGGGTGACCGGGATCGACCTCATAAAAGAGCAGATCCGCATTGCTGATGGAAAGGAACTGAGCTACAGGCAGGAGGACGTTCACATTACGGGACATGCCATTGAGTGCAGGATCAATGCCGAGAATCCGTCAAAGAATTTCCGGCCGTCGCCGGGAACGATCACGGATATGTATCTGCCGGGCGGGAAAGGCGTGCGTATCGATTCCGCGATCTACAGCGGATATACGGTTCCGCCGTACTATGATTCCATGCTGGCGAAGCTGATCGTCCATGCCAAGAACCGGAACGAGGCGATCCGCAAGATGCGCAGTGCCCTTGGCGAGGTAATCATCGAAGGGATCGATACGAATGTAGATTATCAGTATGACATATTGAATCATCCGGATTTCATTTCAGGCAGCATTGATATTGAGTTTATCGAGAACATGAGCAAAGACGCTGACTGAACCGGTCATGTTCGTGAGGATATCAGGAGGGATTTCAGATGAATCTGAAAGATATGTTTAAAAAGACAAATGCCCGGGCTCATTATATTTCACTGAGACATTCACACCCGGAAGTCCCGACGGGGCTTCTCCGCAAGTGCAATAAGTGCGGCGCGGCGATCATCGCCGAGGATGTGAAGAACGGCTATTATATCTGCCCGAAATGCCACGGATATTTCAGAGTGCACGCGTACCGCCGGATCGAGATGATCGCGGACGAAGGCAGTTTTGAAGAGTGGGATAAAGAGATGGACTTTGCAAATCCTCTGGATTTCAAGGGATATGAAGAGAAGATCGAAAGCCTGAAAGAGCGGACGCATCTGAATGAGGCGATCGTGACGGGCAGGGTGGAGATCGGCGGACATCCGGCGGTCGTGGGCGTCTGTGACGGACGTTTCATGATGGCCAGCATGGGCCGCATCGTCGGCGAGAAGATCGCCCGCGCGGTGGAGCGCGCTACAGAAGAAAAACTGCCGGTGATCCTGTTTACCTGCTCCGGCGGCGCCCGCATGCAGGAGGGGATTGTTTCCCTGATGCAGATGGCGAAGACTTCTGCCGCGCTGAAGAGACACAGCGATGCGGGGCTTCTCTACGTGACTGTGCTGACCGATCCGACGACCGGCGGCGTGACGGCAAGCTTTGCGATGCTGGGAGACATCATCCTCGCAGAGCCGAAAGCGCTGATCGGATTCGCAGGCCCACGCGTGATCGAGCAGACCATCGGCCAGAAACTGCCGAAAGGGTTTCAGCGTTCAGAGTTCCTTCTGGAGCACGGATTTGTGGACCGGATCGTGGAGCGGGAAGAGCTGAAAGACGTACTGGCTCAGATCCTGGATATGCACAGCGCCGGATGCTGTGCAGAGGCATTGAGAGAGCAGATGCAAAACCACCAGCCGGAAGAAGACGGCGGTCAGAAAGAGGGCCGGGCTGAGTCCCCGGAAGAGCCGGATGCAGGTAAAACGCAGACAGAAGGCTCCGTCAGTGCATGGGACCGAGTGCAGCTTTCCAGACAGAAAGACCGGCCGGTCGGGACGGATTATATCCAGGCATTGTTTACGGATTTCATGGAATTCCACGGAGACCGTTATTTCAAAGATGACCATGCCATTGTCGGCGGGATCGCTTATTTCCACGGGATCCCGGTGACGGTGATCGCGCAGGCCAAAGGCAGGACGACGAAAGAAAACCTGGACCGCAACTTCTCCATGCCGTCGCCGGACGGATACCGCAAGGCGCTCCGTCTTATGAAACAGGCGGAGAAATTCGGACGGCCGGTGATCTGCTTCGTGGATACGCCGGGCGCATTCTGCGGGCTTGAAGCGGAAGAGAGAGGGCAGGGTGAAGCCATCGCCCGGAATCTCTATGAACTGTCCGGCCTGCAAGTCCCGGTGCTCTCCGTCGTGATCGGCGAGGGCGGCAGCGGCGGCGCGCTCGCAATGGCGGTTGCCGATGAAGTGTGGATGCTGGAAAACGCCATCTATTCCGTGCTTTCCCCCGAGGGCTTCGCGAGCATCCTCTGGAAGGACAGCAAACGGGCCGGCGAGGCGGCGGAAGTCATGAAGCTGACGGCAGGCGATCTGAAGCGCCTTGGCATTATCGAGCAGGTGATCCCCGAGCCGGAAGAGTTTACAGACAGGAACATGGACGGCGTCTGCAGGGATCTGGAGAGCCGGATCGACGGTTTTCTGAAAAAATATACCGAACTTAATGTATCCGAGCTGACAGACAGGCGTTATAATAGATTCCGTAAGATGTGAGGCAGATATGAAAAACATTAAAATCGGCGATAAGCTGACCAGAGTTCCGCTGATCCAGGGCGGCATGGGCGTAGGCATCAGCCTGGGAAGGCTTGCCGGGGCTGTGGCCAGAGAAGGCGGCATCGGCATTATTTCCAGCGCACAGATCGGTTATCGTGAGCCGGATTTCGATGAGGACCCGGAAGGGGCGAATCTCCGGGCTATTGAAAGCGAGATGAAAAAAGCGCGTGCGATCTCCCCGGACGGCATTATAGGATTTAATGTAATGACCGCGCTGCGGGCGCATGCCGCGCATATCAAAGCAGTGGTGAAGGCAGGCGCGGATATCATCATATCGGGCGCGGGCCTGCCCACTGAACTGCCGTCTCTGACTGCGGGAAGCCGGACAAAGATCGCGCCTATCGTATCCACAGATAAATCCGCGCAGGTGATCCTGAAGTACTGGGACAGAAAATATAAGCGCACTGCGGATCTGATCGTGATCGAGGGGCCTCTGGCCGGCGGGCATCTGGGATTTAAGAAAGAGGAACTCTCGGGGTATACGCCGGAATCCTACGGAGAAGAGATCTGCCGGATCATCCGTACAGTGAAAAGCTACGGTGAGAAATACGGCGTGGATATCCCAGTCGTTGTGGCCGGTGGGATCTATGACAGCACTGATGTAAAACAGGCGATGGCGCTGGGCGCGGACGGCGTGCAGGTGGCGACCCGTTTTGTCACCACGGAGGAATGCGATGCAGACATCCGTTACAAAGAAGCATATATCCATGCGTCGGAAAAAGATATCGCGATCGTTAAAAGCCCGGTGGGCATGCCGGGGCGGGCGATCCTGAACCCCTTTATGAAGCGGGTCATGGCGGGAGAAAAGATCCCCCATACGCCCTGCCACGGGTGTCTGACAAAATGCAGGCCTTCGGAGATCCCGTACTGCATCACAGACGGACTGATCAATGCAGTGAAGGGGAATGTGGAGAACGCGCTTCTTTTCTGCGGGGCGAAGGCATGGAAAGCGCAGAGGATCGACACCGTAAAGGAAGCCGTACAGGAGTTATTTGCCTGAAAGCATATGGAGCATACAGTTAAGGGAGAGGAGCAGCCGGATGGATCCGAAAGATACCATTAATGATATTCTGGTCAATCTGTTTAATGAAATATTAAAGCTGGAAGAAGAGGCGATCATTACGGATGAGTTTAAAGATATCACCAACAATGATATGCACATCATCGAAGCGATCGGACTGTCCGGGGAAAACACCATGTCTGCAGTGGCAAAACGTCTGGGGATCACAGCCGGTTCGCTTACCACTTCCGTAAACGGCCTGGTCAATAAAAGATATGTGACAAGGCACAGAAGCGAGGAAGACAGGCGTGTTGTGTATCTCCGCCTGACGGAAAAAGGCGTGCATGCGTACGAGCATCACCGGGATTACCACAGGCAGATGACAGAGGCTGTGCTTGACAGGCTCTGTGAAGAAGAACTCCCTGTTTTGATAAAGACACTGAAAGGCCTGGCAGAATTTTTCAGGGGATATGGTAAGCAAATCCATAATAACTGAAAAAGAAATAAAAAAATTTGACCTTTTCAGAAAAATGATGTACAATCCCCTATGGAACTCGAGGATTGAGTTGATATTCAGTGACGCGGCGAAAACGCCGCTGTCGGAAATACTTGGTGTGTTATGTTTTAGGAGGGACAAGTATTATGGCAGTAAAGAAAACAACTGCAACAACAAAGACAGCTGCAAAGGCAGCAAAGACAGAGCCGGCTAAAGCGGCAAAGAAAGAAGTAAAAGCAGCTCCGGCAAAGGCGGAGACAGCAAAAGCGATCGAGACAAAGAAAGACACAACAAAGAAGCTTGAGACAAAAGCGGCAGTTTTAGTAGATACACCGGCAGAGGAGAAGAAAGCTCCGGCTGCAAAAAAGACGACAGCAAAGAAAACAACCGCAGCTAAGACAACAGCAAAGAAGACGACAGCTGCAAAGAAAACAACAGCAAAGAAGACAACGACAGCTAAGAAGTCAACAGCTAAAAAAGCTGAGGTCAAGACAGAGATGTTCCTGCAGTTTGCGGGCAAAGAGTACTCTCAGGACGAGATCGTCCAGAAAGTTAAAGACATCTGGACATATGACCTTGGCAAGAATGTTGACGAGATCAAAGACGTTCAGCTTTACCTGAAGCCGGAAGAGTCCGCAGCATACTATGTGGTAAACGGCGAGGAGAGCGGAAAAGTCATCCTGTAAGCAGAAAAGCTACATACATAAAATGCAAAAGAGTTTCCTTCGGGAAGCTCTTTTTATGTTACAATGGATATCAGATATACAAGAATGGAAACGGAGATGACTGCGATGGGCAATACGACGGATGCCGCACAGAAGGAGCGGCTTGAACAGCAGATCCGCTTTATTATTGAAGTGGACAGGGTAAAAAACATTTTCCGGCAGACCTATCTGGCGGACGGACAGCGCAGGGAAAATGATGCGGAGCACTCCTGGCATCTGGCCCTGTGCGCCGTACTCTTAAAGGAGCATATGGAAGAAGATGTGGATCTGCTAAAAGTGATGACCATGGTGCTGATCCATGATCTGGTGGAGATCGACGCCGGGGATACTTACGCATATGATGCGGAGGGGGCACTGACGAAAAGAGA
Source organism: uncultured Mediterraneibacter sp. (assembly GCA_944376685.1). Taxonomy (GTDB): domain Bacteria; phylum Bacillota; class Clostridia; order Lachnospirales; family Lachnospiraceae; genus Mediterraneibacter. Next base: position 15,733 of record CALWDN010000033.1, read on the forward strand.
CCGTGAAGTAAAAGCGGCAGACCGGATATTCGGCATCCTGCCGGCAGACCAGGGGGCATACTTCCGGGAACTCTGGGATGAGTTCGAGGCGTATGAGACAGCGGATGCGAAGTTCGCGCATCTTCTTGATAATTTCCAGCCGCTGCTTTTGAATGATGCGTCAGACGGCCGGAGCTGGTCGGAGCACGGCGTGCATAAGTCGCAGGTGTGCAGGCGGAATGAGCGGATCCCGGAGACGTCAGAGATCATATGGGAGAAGATGCTGGAGATCATGGACGACCATATCGCAAGAGGCCATCTGAAAGCAGACTGACATATACTCTGCAGGGATGTGCAGGTATTCGGAAGAATACGAATAGACCAGGGAAAGGAGAAGGTCATATGTATGAGAAGGAAACAGAGCAGCTGCAGAAGATCATAGACGACAGCAGCCGGATCGTATTTTTCGGCGGCGCCGGCGTCTCAACGGAGAGCGGGATCCCGGATTTCCGCAGTGCGGATGGGATCTACCATCAGAAGTATAAGTATTCTCCGGAGCAGGTGGTGAGCCATACGTTCTTTATGAGATATCCGGAGGCATTTTATGAATTCTATAAGGATAAGATGATGTGTCTGGATGCGAAGCCCAATGCGGCGCATCTGAAGCTTGCAGAACTTGAACAGGCGGGGAAGCTGACGGCGGTGGTGACCCAGAATATAGACGGCCTTCACCAGGCGGCGGGCAGCAGGACGGTATGGGAGCTGCACGGGAGCATCCACAGGAATTACTGTATGGAATGCGGCAGATCTTATGATGCGCAGTATGTGAAAAATGCAGACGGCGTGCCGCGCTGCGAATGCGGGGGGCTGATCAAACCGGACGTGGTGCTCTATGAGGAGGGGCTTGACCAGAACGTGATCCGGGGCGCGGTGGAAGCCATCGCCGCAGCGGATACGCTGATCATCGGCGGGACGTCCCTGGTGGTCTATCCGGCGGCCGGGTTTATCGACTATTTCAGAGGGAAACATCTGGTGGTGATCAATAAATCATCCACCGCCAGATCGGTACGGGCGGAACTTTCCATCTCCGCGCCGATCGGGGAAGTGATGAGCGGACTTCGCGTCTGAAGGACAAGGAAAAGAAAAGGCTGAGATGCACGGATGCATTTCAGCCTTTTAGTGTTTCTAACGGATGAAAAATGTATAAATGGTATCGGCAATAAACAGAGCAAGCAGAACTCCTGCGGTTGTGTAGAGGACTTTGTTGCTCATCCTGTCCGTCAGCTTCCGGAACAGGGGCTGCAGCAGGTAGAGGAACACCATGCCGCCGATGCCGAAGCGGATGCTCGGGTTCAGGGCAATCCGTCCCTGGAAGTTGAAGGAAAATCTTGTGTAATCCCACAGCCAGCCGCCCTGGGTGAACTCCATAATATAGCTGGCGATCAGCTCCACCACAGTGGTGATAACGACGATGCCGATGAAGACAAGAAGCGGGGTGACCGGAATCCTGCCCAGATACAGCTTTTTCTTCTGGAGGCCGCTCAATGAAAAGATCAGGATCAGCGCGCCTACGCCGTAGACCACGCACCAGGGCCCGAAGAGGACGCCCCGGTTGGAAAAGCCCCAGCGGTATACGACAACTTCGAGAAAGACTTCATAGAGCCAGCCGAAGACGGAGTACATGATGAAATAGAGAAAATATTCTGCAGTTTTTCGTGTCATCGCTCCCACCTCCCGGATGCCCCGCAGGGAAGTACAAGACCGGATCCGGTTACCGGCAGTCCGATCTCCTGGGATTCCACATGTCCGTTCCATGGTTTCAGTTCGGTGGCGATCATATAGGTCAGCACAGCCGGAGCCAGTCCGGTGGTGTAGGAATTGACCAGGAAGAACAGTGCGTCTTCTGAGAGGATCTTTGTGCACAGTTTAATGAGCGGGTGGATCATATCCTCGATCTTCCAGATCTCGCCTTTGGGTCCCCGTCCGTAGGACGGCGGATCCATGATAATGGCGTCATATGTATTTCCCCTGCGGATCTCACGTTCAACAAATTTTACGCAGTCGTCCACCAGCCAGCGGATGGGCGCATCTTTCAGGCCGGAAGACACAGCGTTTTCCTTTGCCCAGGTGACCATTCCTTTGGATGCGTCCACATGGGTGACATTTGCCCCTGCGGCAGCTGCGGCGAGAGTGGCGCCGCCGGTATAGGCGAACAGGTTCAGCACTTTGACCGGACGTCCGGCCTGGCGGATCTTTTCGGAGAACCAGTCCCAGTTGGTCGCCTGTTCAGGGAAGAGTCCGGTGTGTTTGAAGCTGAATGGCTTCAGGTTGAAAGTGAGGGATCCGTAATGGATCTGCCACTGCTTCGGCAGGCTGAAGAATTCCCATTCACCGCCGCCTTTTTTGCTGCGGTGGTAATGCCCGTTCATGTGCTTCCATCCCTGGTGGTCGCGTGGGGTATCCCAGATCACCTGGGGATCCGGGCGCACAAGGATGTAGTCGCCCCAGCGTTCCAGCTTTTCGCCTTTTGAGCAGTCTATGACTTCATAATCTTTCCAGTTGTCAGCAATCCACATAATCGATTCTATTCCTTTCAGGACAGCGTTTTCAAAGTTCAACTGATTATAGCACAGGTGGACCGGATCAGGCAATGGACGGATCAGAAAGAGTGTGGTATACT
>CALWDN010000034.1 GCA_944376685.1 uncultured Mediterraneibacter sp.
CCGGAACTCTATGCAGATGAAAATGTGGATTGGGAGACTTATTACCGCTCCTATGTTGACACCTATCTGCAAAGGGACATTCGGGATCTGGCACAGGTTGCGGATGAAATGCAGTTTTACAATTTTATGACGATCGTCGCTGCACAGACCTCAAAACCTGTTGTCTATCAGGAACTGGCGAGTGCTGCAGGCATTTCGGCTCCAACAGCAAAGAAGTGGCTCTCTGTTTTGGTGTCATCTCATATTATTGCGCTTGTACAGCCTTATCACAACAATGCGCTCAAACGGGTGGTAAAGATGCCGTTGATCCATTTCCTGGACACTGGTCTGGCAGCGTACCTTTTAAAATGGGGCAATCCCGAAGCGCTGGAAAGAGGAGCCATGTCCGGGGCGTTCTTTGAGAGCTATGTTTTTTCAGAGATTTATAAAAGTTATCTGAACGCAGGAAAAGAGCCGCCTGTTTTCTATTACAGGGATAAAGACCGGAAAGAAATCGACCTGGTGCTTTATCAGAATGGTGTGCTTTCTCCGATAGAGATTAAAAAATCAGCGTCACCGGGGAAGACTGCCATCAAAAACTTCAAGGTATTGGAACCCGTCACTAAGGGATCGGCTTTCGGAGGTTTAGAGTCTTTGAAAGTCGAGATTGGAACTGGAAGTGTGATCTGTATGGCAAACGAGTTGCTGCCTGTGGATGAAAAGAACTGGTACGTACCCGTCTGGCTCATTTAATTAGAATTTTACACTTTAAATCGGCAAAGTATTGTGTTATACTATCCAAAGGCATATGTTTAATCAAAGGAGGGCGCATACGATGATATGGGCAAAGGAAGAGACTCTGCCAAGAGACGAGATCGAAGCGATCCAGTACGCGAAGCTGAAGGGTACGGTCCGCTATATTTATGACAGAGTGAAACCCTACCGCGACAAGATGGACGCGGCGAAGGTTAAGCCGGAGGACATCCGTTCACTGGATGACCTTAGAAGGCTGCCGTTTACATATAAGGCTGATTTCCGGGACAACTACCCGGACGGGCTTTTTGCAGTGGATAAGAAAGAGATCGTGCGTTACCACGCCAGTTCCGGAACGACAGGGAAGCCGACGGTTGTGGGATATACGAGGAATGATCTGGACATGTGGCTCAACAACGTGGCGCGCATCGCCTGCATGGGCGGCGCATCAGCGGAGGATGTGGCGCAGATCTCCTTCGGATACGGGACATTTACAGGAGCCCTCGGACTCCACGGTGGACTGGAGAAGGTCGGTGCATCCGTGATCCCCATGTCTTCGGGAAATACGAACAAGCAGATCATGTTCCTCCAGGATATGGGCGTGACCCTTCTGGTGGCGACACCGTCCTACGCCCTGCATCTGGGCGAGGAGATCCGAAACCGGGGGATCGATCCGCAGAAAGACCTGAAGCTTCATATCGGACTTTTCGGCGGTGAGGGCATGACAGAGCCCATGCGCGATGAGATGCATAAAGTCTGGGGTGAGCAGTTCTTCTGCACCCAGAACTATGGAATGAGCGAACTGTGCGGCCCGGGCGTGGCGGGAGAGTGCAGCGAGCTGTGCGGCATGCATATCAACGAAGACTGGTTCATCCCGGAAGTCATTGATCCGGAGACCGAGGAAGTGCTCCCGCCGGGCGAACTGGGCGAGCTTGTTGTGACCTGCCTGGGCAAAGAGGCCCTTCCCCTTGTAAGATACCGCACGGGCGACCTGACCCGACTGATGTATGAACCGTGCAAATGCGGCCGTACGACCTGCCGGATGGAGAATATTTCCGGACGCGCGGACGACATGCTCGTGATCCGCGGCGTGAATGTATTCCCGACCCAGATCGAGGAAGTACTCCTCAAGATCGAAGAGATCGGCCCGCATTATGAGATCCTTGTAGAGCGCAGGAACCGGCTGGATGTCATGACGATCACGGTTGAACTGATCGATGACCGCCTGCTTGACAGCTACGGCAAACTGAGCGAGCTGGAGGCAAGGATCAAGAAGGCCCTGAAGGCGCAGCTCGGACTGGCGACCCAGATCCGTCTGGTGGCGCCCAATTCCCTGAAGCGTTTCGAGGGCAAGGCAAAACGGGTGACAGATTTACGAAAGGATGGTTTATGATATGGCAGACAAAGTGATCATGCTGGGCAATGAGGCCATTGCCCGCGGGGCATATGAAGCGGGAGTGAAAGTGTCTTCCGCGTACCCGGGAACTCCGAGTACGGAGATCAGTGAATACCTGGTGCAGTACCGGGATGATGTATATGAGGAGTGGGCGCCGAATGAGAAGGTGGCCACAGAAGTAGCGGTCGGAGCAAGCCTTTCCGGTGCGCGCGCCATGGCATGCATGAAGCATGTGGGATTGAATGTGGCGGCAGATCCGCTGTATTCCGTATCCTACATGGGCGTCAACGGCGGACTTGTGATCGTTGTTGCCGATGATCCGGGACTTTACAGCTCCCAGAACGAGCAGGATACAAGAATGGTGGCGAGAGCGGCGCAGATCCCGGTGATCGAGCCGTCCGACAGCGCGGAGGCAAAGGATTTCTTCAAAGCGGCTTTTGAACTGAGCGAGCAATTTGACCGTCCGTTCATTTTCCGCACCACGACCCGCCTTGCCCATTCCCAGGGACTGGTGGAACTTCAGGAACGCATGGTCCCGGAAGATAAGCCTTATGAGAAAAACATCCAGAAAAATGTTATGATGCCGGGCAATGCGAAGCTCCGCCATGTGGAGATCGAGAAGCGCAACCTGGAGCTTGCAGAAGCGGCGAACACCCTGCCCATCAACCGTGTGGAGATGAATGACACGAAGATCGGCGTTATTACAAGCGGCATCCCTTATCAGTATGTGAAAGAGGCCATGCCGGAGGCGTCTGTCCTGAAGCTTGGAATGGTCAATCCGCTTCCGAGGAAGATGATCGAAGATTTCGCGTCCAAAGTTGAGACCTTATATATCGTGGAAGAACTGGATCCGGTGATCGAGGAGCAGGTAAAATCCTGGGGCATCAGGTGTATCGGCAAGGAGATCCTGACCGTTCAGGGCGAGTACAGCGCGAATATGCTGAGAAAAGCGATCCTCAAAGAGGATCCTGATATCAAAGAACCGGCGGCTGCGCCGGGAAGACCGCCGATCCTCTGTCCGGGATGTCCGCACCGCAGCGTATTCTACACGCTGAACCGGCTGAAAATGCATGCGGCTGGCGATATCGGATGCTATACCCTCGGAGCGGTCGCGCCGCTGAGCGTGATCGATACGACTATGTGCATGGGTTCCAGCATCTCCACCCTGCACGGTATGGAGAAGGCAAAAGGCAAAGAATATATCAGGAACTGGGTGGCCGTGATCGGAGATTCCACATTCATGCATACCGGTGTGAACTCCCTGATGAACATGGTTTACAACAAAGCAACCGGCACCGTGATCATCCTGGACAATTCCACCACCGGCATGACCGGACACCAGGACCATGCGGCGACCGGAAAGACGCTGCAGGGCGATCCCACCTATGCGATCAGCATCCCGGGCATCTGCAAAGCCATGGGTATCAAAAATGTATACGAGATCAATGCCTTTGACCTGCCGCTCCTTGAGAAAACGATCAAGGAAGAAGTGGCGAAGGATGAGATCTCCGTGATCATCACAAAGACGCCGTGCGTTCTTCTTGACAAGAGAAAGAAGCCGCTTTATACGGCCCATGCGGATAAATGTAAGAAATGCGGCGCATGCATGAAGCCGGGATGTCCGGCCATGACAAAGAATCCGGACGGCACGGTCCGCATCGACGATACGATGTGCACCGGATGCGGGCTCTGCAAAGACCTGTGTAAATTCGACGCCATAGAGCTTGTAAGGGAGGGTGAGTAAGATGGCAGTAAAGAATATTATGATCGTCGGCGTTGGCGGACAGGGAACCCTGCTCACCAGCCGGATCCTCGGCGGACTTACCATCGCGGCAGGCTATGACGTAAAGCTGTCTGAAGTGCACGGTATGGCGCAGCGCGGCGGAAGCGTGGTGACATTCGTGCGCTACGGCGACAAAGTGGCGGAGCCGATCGTGGAAGAAGGACAGGCGGACGTCATCATCGCATTCGAGCGTCTGGAAGCGCTCCGGTACGCGCATTTCCTTAAAAAAGACGGCGCACTGGTTGTCAATGACTGGCGGATCGACCCGATGCCGGTCGTGATCGGAAACGCGCAGTATCCGGAACACATCCTTGAAGACCTGGCAAAGGACTATAAAGTATATAAGGTGGATGCAACGGAAGAGTCCCGGAAGCTGGGCAATCCGAAAGTGTTCAACCTGATCGTGCTCGGCGTTGCGGCGCAGCACATGGATTTCACGAAAGAACAGTGGTATGAGGTGATCGGGAAGACCGTTCCGCCGAAGACCATCGAGATCAATAAAAAAGCGTTTGACGTAGGATATAATCTGAGATAGCTTATAAAATCAAACAGGGAAAGGCGGTGATAACAATGATCAGGCAGATATCCGTTTTTGTGGAAAATCAGCCGGGTAGCATGATGAATGTAACTTCCGTGCTCAACGAGGCGCATGTGAACATCAGGGCGATCTCTACATTTGACACGCCGGAATTCGGCATTATGCGCCTTGTGGTAGACGATCCCGTACAGGCGAAGGAAAGTCTGACGAAGGAAGGCTTCGTCACCCGGATCAGCGAGGTGATCGGGGCGGAGCTGAAAGACGAGAAGGGCAACTTAAACCAGATGCTTTCGATCCTTGCCGATGGCGAGATCAATGTCAATTATATCTACTCTTTTGTGATCCGCGAAGGAAAAGCTCCGGTCATGGTATTTAGCACAGATGACTATGAGAAAGCGGAAAATGTACTCAGAGCGGCGAATGTAAAGCTCGTTGAGGAAGATGAATTATAATACATTGATTTAAAGGAGAAGAAACAAATGGCTGGAGTAGCACTGGAGAACTGGGTGGAGCGCATCCGTGATCCGAAGATCGAGTGTATGAGCAGGGACGAGATGGCGGCCCTGCAGAGCGAGAGACTGGTAGATGTGGTAAAAAGAGTCTATGAAAATGTGCCTTTCTACCGTAAAAAAATGCAGCAGAGAGGCGTGGAGCCGGGGGATATCAGATCTATAGAAGATATTGAGAAGCTTCCGTTTACCACAAAGGAAGACCTGCGGGATAATTATCCCTTCGGACTTCTTGCCATCCCCATGAGTGATGTAGCCCGTGTGCAGGGTACATCCGGAACGACCGGAAAACTGACCATCGCGCCTTACTCACAGAAAGATGTGGACGTGTGGGGCGAGTGCGTGGCCCGAAACCTGACCATGGCCGGACTCACGAAAGAAGATATCATCCATGTATGTTACGGATACGGTCTGTTCACCGGAGGAATGGGCCTGGATTACGGCGCAAAGGCGCTGGGCGCCACGGCGATCCCCATGTCCGCCGGCAACACGAAGCGTCAGATGATGGTCATGGAGGACCTGGGCGCGACCGCATTTGCATGCACGCCGTCCTATGCCCTCTATCTGGCGGAGTCCATCCAGGAGGCGGGTCTCGTAGACCATATGAAACTGAAAGCCGGGATCCACGGCGCAGAACCCTGGACGGAGGAGATGCGCAAGAAGATCGAAAGCATCCTGAACATCAACTGCTTCGACATCTACGGCCTGTGCGAGATTACCGGGCCGGGCGTGGCTCAGGACTGCATCCACAAGGCGGGGCTTCATGTACATGTGGATTATTTCTATCCGGAAGTTCTTAATCCGGCGACTCATGAGAAATGTGCGGACGGCGAGACAGGAGAGCTTGTATTCACCACCCTTGCGAAAGAAGCGATGCCGCTTCTCCGCTACCGTACGAAAGACCTGACCAGCATCGACCACAGCCCGTGCGCATGCGGCAGGACCCTTCCGAGGATCTCCAAGTTCACCGGCAGGACCGACGATATGAAAGTCATCCGCGGCGTGAATGTATTCCCGACCCAGGTTGAGACTGCCCTTCTTTCCATGGGCGGCGTGGTTGCACCGCACTACATGATGATCGTTGACCGGGAGAACAACATGGATGTCCTGACCGTCATGGTGGAAGTGGATGAACGGGTATTCTCGGATGAGATCCGTAAACTGGACGCCCTGAGAAACAAGATCGGGGCCGTGCTCAAACAGGCGCTTGGCGTATCCGTGCGCGTGAAACTGGTAGAGCCGAAGACGATCCAGAGAAGCGAGGGCAAGGCTGTCCGCGTGATCGACAACAGAGGTCTGTAAGACAGGAGGTAGAAGTTATGGGAATCACGATCCAACAGTTATCTGTATTTCTTGAGAACCGCGAGGGACGGCTCGACGAGGTGCTTTCTGTTCTTGCGGGAAATGATGTGAACATCGTGGCGTTAAGCCTGGCGGATACGACGGAGTACGGTATGCTCCGCATGATCGTATCGGATCCGAACAAAGGAAAGGCGGTGCTCAAAGAAAACGGCATCACAGCCATGCTCACCGACGTGGTTGCGCTGCGCGTGCCGCATGAGACCGGCTCCTTAAGCCGCGCCATGCATCAGATCGTGGAAGGCGAGGTCAATATCGAGTATATGTACGCCTTCGCGAACGGCGTGGATGCGTCCGCAGTCCTGAAATGCGACGACCCGGCAAGGGTTGTGGATATCTTAAGAGGCAGCGGTTTCGACGTATGGGAAGCGCCGGAGGCCTATGTATCGAACATTAAGATCTGACCGGAAAAATGCAATAAAGAAACGCCCGTATCAGCCTTTCGGCTGACGGGCGTTGTCTTTTTTAATCTGTTTTTCTGTAATGCTTTTTAATATAAATCTAGTCGGTTATATATTAAAAGGTACATAAAAATCTGATTAAAGTTTTACGACATTTGTTGCCTGCGGTCCTTTCGCGCCTTCTGTCACTTCGAATTCGACAGCCTGGCCTTCTTCCAGTGTCTTGAATCCATCCATAACAAGTCCTGAGTAGTGTACGAAGATATCGTTGCCCTCAGAATCGGAGATGAATCCATAGCCCTTCTGGTTGTTAAACCACTTAACTGTACCTGTCATTGTGTTACCCTCCATTAAGAAAAAATAAATAAGTTGCTGTACGGTCCTTATTGGATCCAATACTGCCTCAGTGTAGCATGTTTAACAATCAAAGTCAACGCGATTCTTGTCGATTTCGTAAATTTATACAAAAGTTTACGGGAAGTTGTAATCCAGCCTTTTTCTGATTAAAATAATAGGAAAAGCCATTCCGGCGAGGAGAGGAGAATGAAGACATGAAGATATACGGAAGTGTAACAGAACTGATCGGCAGGACGCCGCTCCTGGAAGTAAAGAACCTGGAGCAGGATCTGGATCTGAAAGCAAGAGTCCTGGTGAAGCTTGAATATTTTAACCCGGCCGGGAGCGTGAAAGACCGCGCGGCCTTAAGCATGATCGAAGACGCGGAAGAAAAGGGCAGGATCCGGCCGGGCGCGACGCTCATCGAGCCGACCAGCGGGAACACAGGCATCGGTCTGGCGTCTGTAGCTGCTTCAAGAGGATATAAGACCATCTTCGTCATGCCGGAGACCATGAGCGTTGAACGCAGGAAGCTCCTGCTCGGATACGGCGCGCAGATCGTGCTGACGGAAGGCGCGAAGGGCATGAAGGGCGCCATCGAAAAAGCCGCGGAACTGGAGCGGGAGATGGACAACGCAGTGATCCTGGGACAGTTTGTGAACCCGGCTAATCCTCAGGCCCATTACCGGACGACCGGTCCGGAGATCTGGGAGGACACCGACGGGACGGTTGACATTTTCATTGCGGGCGCAGGGACCGGTGGCACGGTTACCGGTACAGGGAGATACCTGAAGGAGATGAAGCCGGGCGTGAAAGTGATCGCAGCCGAGCCGGCGAAATCCCCGGTGCTTTCCGGCGGCAGCCCTGGCCCCCACGGCCTGCAGGGGATCGGAGCGGGATTCGTGCCCGAGATCCTCGACACGGAGATCTATGACGAGGTCAGCCGCGTGACAGAAGAGGAAGCCTATGCGGCGTCAAAGCTCCTGGCCACGAGAGAAGGGATCCTGACCGGCATTACTTCAGGCGCGGCGCTCCACACGGCGCTCAGAGAAGCCCGGAAACCGGAGAATGAAGGGAAGCTGATCGTCGCCCTCCTTCCGGATACAGGAGAGCGGTACCTCTCCACCCCGCTTTTTGACTAAGCCCTTCTAATCTGTAATTGAAAAATCATCCAATGTGTTATATACTATTTGGAGAATGATAATCAAAGGAGGATCTTGGAAATGAAAGAGTTCAAATATGTGATCACAGACCCGGAGGGAATCCATGCAAGACCGGCAGGGATCCTTGTAAAACAGGCGGCAGGCTATCAGTCATCCGTTAAGATCGCAAAAGGTGAGAAGAGCGCAGACGCAAAGAGGATCTTCGGCGTTATGGGCCTCGGCGTGAAGACGGGCGAGGAAGTTACGATCACAGTAGATGGTGCAGATGAAGATACAGCAGCAGCGGAACTGGAGACATTCTTCAAAGAGAATTTATAAGTCGTATCAGTAAGGAGATTTGACAGATCATGATTACGATAAGCGGTAAAAGTGTATTCGGCGGTGTATCGATCGGCAAGATCCTGTTCTACCAGAGAAATGACAAGGTGATCAAGAGAGAGCACGTCGATGATGTGGATGCAGAGTGGAAGCGGTTTCAGGATGCGAAGGACACAGCGGTGGACCAGCTGAAAGGACTTTATGAAAAGGCCCTGGAAGACGTGGGTGAGGCCAATGCCATGATCTTTGAGATCCATCAGATGATGCTGGAGGATCTCGACTATCTTGAGTCCATTGAAAATATCATCCGTACCCAGGAAGTCAACGCAGAGTATGCAGTCGCTACGACAGCGGACAACTTTGCGGCGATGTTCTCTGCAATGGATGATGCATATATGCAGGGCCGTGCGGCGGATGTGAAAGATGTGTCCGAGCGCGTCCTCAATATCCTGAGCGGTGCGGATACGGGAATTAAGGAAATGAACGAGCCGTGCATCATCGCGGCGGACGATCTGGCGCCCAGCGAGACGGTGCAGCTTGACAAGAGCAAGGTGCTCGGCTTCGCGACCATGTACGGGTCATCCAATTCCCACACCGCGATCCTGGCCCGCACCATGAATATCCCGGCCGTGATCGGCCTGGGAGAGGACCTGAAAGCAGAATACAATGGGAAAGACGCGATCATCGACGGATTTACCGGCACACTGTACATCGAGCCGGATGAAGAGACGATGAAGGCGATGCAGGAGAAACGGGCGAAGGACCTGGAGCAGAGAGCCCTTCTGGAGCAGCTTAAAGGCAAGGAAAATGTCACGAAGAGCGGACAGAAGATCAATGTCTACGCCAATATCGGCAATGTGTCCGATCTTGGCGCCGTACTTAAAAACGATGCCGGCGGCATCGGACTCTTCCGGAGCGAATTCCTCTATCTTGAGAATTCGGATTTCCCGACGGAAGAGCAGCAGTTCGCTGTATATAAGAAAGTGGCGGAGAGCATGGCCGGCAAGAAGGTCATCATCCGCACCCTTGATATCGGAGCGGACAAGCAGGTGGATTACTTCGGACTTGACAAAGAGGAAAACCCGGCGCTCGGCTACCGTGCGATCCGGATCTGCCTGACAAGGCCGGAGATCTTCAAGACGCAGCTCCGCGCCCTCTACCGTGCGGCGGTATTCGGAAACATTTCCATCATGTTCCCAATGATCATCTCTGTGAATGAGGTGAAAAAGATCAAGGAGATCATCGCCGAGGTGAAAGAAGAGCTGAAGAGCGAGGGCATCCCGTATAAAGAGGATGTGGAACTGGGCATCATGATCGAGACGCCGGCGTCCGTTATGGTCAGCCGGGAGCTGGCGAAGGAAGTTGACTTCTTCAGCGTCGGCACGAACGACCTGACCCAGTATACACTGGCCATCGACCGCCAGAATTCCAAACTGGACGAGTTCTATGACCCGCATCATCCGGCTGTACTGCGGATGATACAGATGGCGGCCGAGAGCGCGCACGCGGAAGGCGCATGGATCGGCATCTGCGGCGAGCTCGGCGCAGATCTGGAGCTTACGGAAGAGTTCCTGAAGATGGGACTGGATGAACTGTCCGTATCCCCGTCCATGGTGCTTCCGCTCAGGAACCGGATCAGACAGTGCGAGTAGGGTCGGATTGGAAACCAGATCCAATATATGTAATTTTCATACAGCAGACAGAGGTTGAACCCCGGTCTGCTGTATTTTATGATTGTATTCAGATGGTGAACGGCAAGTGGGAACAGAAAACGAAAAGACGATCCGCGTCTCAGTCCGGAATCTTGTGGAATTCATTCTGAGAAGCGGGGATATTGACAACCGGACATCCGGCGGGATGGAGCGGGAAGCGATGCTCATGGGCGGCCGCCTCCACCGGAAGATCCAGCGGAGCATGGGATCGGATTATCACGCGGAAGTCCCGATGAAGATACAGGTGCCCTGCGACGGATTCACGATCCAGGTGGAAGGCCGGGCGGACGGCGTCATTATCCATGAAATGGAGAAAGAAAAAGAAGTTCTGATCGATGAGATCAAAGGCGTGCTCCGGGAACTGGACCGGATCGAAGAGCCGGTTCCGGTGCATCTTGCACAGGCGAAATGTTATGCGTACATCTATGCGGTGCAGAACGGCCTGAAAAGGATCAGTGTGCAGATGACCTACTGTCATCTTGATACAGAGGAGATCCGGAGATTTACAGAAGAATACACCCTGGAAGAACTGGAACAGTGGTTCGGAGACCTGACCGGACAGTATGAGAAGTGGGCCCGGTTCCAGATCGAATGGGAGAAGAAGCGGGACGCTTCGATCCGGGCCTGTGAATTCCCCTTTCCCTACCGGACCGGACAGAAAGATGTGGCGGCTGCCGTATACCGCACGATCCTCAGGAAAAAGAAGCTTTTCATCCAGGCGCCCACCGGCGTCGGCAAGACCATCTCCACCGTGTTCCCCGCGGTTAAGGCTGTGGGCGAAGGACTGGGCGGCAAGATCTTTTACCTGACTGCCAAGACCATCGCAAGGACCGCCGCGGAGCAGGCCTTCCGGACGATGCAGGAGCAGGGGCTCCAGATGAAGGTGATCACCCTTACGGCAAAGGAGAAGATCTGCTTCTGCGATGAAGCGGTATGTAATCCGGATGCCTGTCCCTACGCAAAAGGACATTTTGACCGGGTAAACGACGCGGTCTATGACATGCTTATGCGCGGGGACGAGATCAGCCGGCCGGTCATAGAGGCGCAGGCGGAGAAATTCCGGGTCTGTCCCTTTGAACTGTCGCTGGATATATCCACCTGGGTCGACGCCGTGATCTGTGATTACAATTATGTGTTTGACCCGAATGCCCATCTGAAGCGGTTTTTCTCAGAGGGCGGCAGCGGGAATTATATTTTCCTCATCGATGAGGCCCACAATCTGGTGGAACGCGGACGGGAGATGTACAGCGCGGCGCTGTATAAGGAAGATTTCCTGGATCTGAGGAAAGAAGTCCGGATCCTGGACGGTAAGCTGGCGAGGCGGCTGGGGGACGTCAATAAGCTGTTCCTGGAACTGAAGCGGGAGTGCGAAGATTACCAGATCCTGGGCAGCGTGTCGCACATCGCGCTCAAACTGATGAATCTGCTGACGGAAATGGAGCGGGTCATGGAAGAGCCGGTCGATGAAGAACGGAGGGAGAAGATCCTGAACCTGTATTTCCAGGTGAGGTCCTTTGTCAATATCCATGACGAGATGGATGAAAACTATGTGATCTACTCCGAACTGGAGGAGAACGGGCGCTTTAAGGTAAGGCTGTTCTGCGTCAATCCGGCGGCAAATCTCCAGAACTATCTGGAATACGGTTCGGGTACGGTCTTCTTCTCAGCTACGCTTCTTCCGATCCATTACTACAAGAGCCTTCTTTCCGTTGAGAAAGATGACTATGCGATCTACGCACAGTCTCCGTTCCCGCGGGAGAACATGCTCCTGATACAGGGGACGGACGTGACGACCCGGTATACCATGCGCGATGAGGGGATGTACCGGCGGATCGCAGGATACATCCGCACGGCGGTCAGCGGGAAGAAGGGAAATTATATGATCTTTTTCCCGTCCTACCGGTTTCTGGAAAATGTATATGAGGCTTTTCTCGATATGGGGCCGGATGTGGATCTGATCGTACAGTCCCAGAATATGCGGGAACATGAAAAGGAAGAGTTCCTTGCGGAGTTTGAACAGGAGCGGGAGAGGCCGCTGGCCGCGTTCTGCGTGATGGGCGGTGTGTTCTCCGAGGGGATCGATCTGACGGAAGACCGGCTCATCGGGGCGGTTGTGGTCGGGACCGGCCTGCCCCAGGTGTGCACGGACCGGGAGATCATAAAAGGATATTTTGAAGCCAGGGGAATGGACGGATTTTCCTATGCCTACCTCTATCCCGGCATGAACAAAGTGCTCCAGTCGGCGGGACGGGTGATCCGGACAGAGACGGACCGGGGGATCGTCCTGCTCCTTGACTCCCGTTTCTCGGGCAGCCGGTACCGGGAGATCTTCCCCAGGGAATGGGCGGACTGCCGGATCTGTACCGCGTCCACCCTGAAAGATCAGATTGAATCGTTCTGGAAATAGCTGAGAAATTCTGCCGAAGCGCGTGTGAGCGGAAGATGTTCGTTATAGGCCACGGCCAGTTCGCGGGCGGGAAGCTCTTCCTTTGTCTTCAGTACAAAGAGGTCTTCGCTGTTGTCACGGATGCAGTAATCCGGGACAAAGGCGATGCCCAGGCCGATCCTTGCCAGGTCCAGCAGCAGGTCGTTGCTGGTCAGCTCGATCTCCGGGACAAGGTCCAGCTGATGCTGCTGGAATACCTGGTGCAGGAATTCATTCGTCGTGCTGTTCTTGTCCAGCATAAGGATCGGGTAGTGGAGAAGCTCCGAAAATGTAACCGTCCGGTCCTTCAGTTCCGTAAAAGGCATCCCGGCGACAAATGCATCGTGGAACTTCCGGATCCTTAAGACAGAGGCGGCAGAATCAAGATAGCTGTTCGGATAGTTCACGACGATCAGGTCGACAAGGCCGTTCCGCAGCAGCTCCGCGCATTTCATGGAAGTCTGGTTGACGACTTTAATGTGGGCGCCGGGGAATGCTTTATGGAAACGCTCCAGATAAGGGATCAGGAAATAGCGGCAGATGGTGTCGCTGGCGCCGATCCGGATCTGGCCTCCGGTGGAGGAGGCGTCAAGGAGCTGGGCTTCGCCCTTCTGGATCAGGTTCATGGCCGGCTCGATATGGCGCATGAGGATCTCACCTTCCGGTGTAAGCTGGACTTTCTTCGTGCTCCGGATAAAGAGGGTCTGGTCCAGTTTCCGTTCCAGCGTCTTGATGGACTGGCTTACGGCGGACTGGGATATGAAAAGCTGTTTTGAAGCCTCGGAAAAGTTCAGGGTGGAAGCTACATGGTAAAACACCTTGTAAAGCTCGTAATTTATATCGATCATTATTAGACCTCCTAATAAATACTGGGCTTATTATAAGCTATACAGAAGATAATTACAATACTATAGAAAGAAAGGACCTGAAGAACCCGTGAAAAGCAGGAAAATCATACATTACGGAGCCGGGCTGATCCTTGGGTTTGCCCTGATCGCCGCGCTTCTGATCACAAGTTTTGAAATCGCGATGTACGCGGATTTTGATGTTTACAGACAGGAATATGAAAAATACGACGTGCTGTCAGACCTTGATATGACGATGGATGACGCCATGGATGTGACCCGGCAGATGATGGCCTATCTGAGAGGAGAGGGGGACACCCTGTCCGTCATCACCACGGTGGACGGACGGGAGCAGGATTTCTTCAATGAGCAGGACCGGTTCCATATGGGGGAAGTCCGGGACCTCTTTATCGGCGGGCTGAACATCCGGACCGGCGCGCTGGTGATCGCAGTCCTGTGCGTCCTGCTGCTCATTCTGACCAAGGCGGACCTTAAGAAAGCGGTGCCGGCCGGCTATCAGGCGGCGCTTGCCGTCACTGCGGCCGCGCTTCTGTTACTGGGGATCGCATGTGCGGTTGATTTTAATGCTGTGTTTGTCAGATTCCATCATATCTTTTTTGACAATGACCTGTGGATCTTTGACCCGGCGGAAGATTACATGATCCGGATGCTGCCGGAAGGACTGTTTTTTGATTTTGTCGTGCGGATCGGCTGCATATTTGCCGGGGTGCTCGCCGTGCTTCTTGTCCTCAGCTTTATCCCCCGGATCGTGAAGGCAAAAAGAAATTAGTATGACTTATAACTAACTTTAATTATATTAATTGTACTAATGATGTGAATTATGGTACGATACAGACAGATGCTTAAGGATACACACTTATGACTATGAATGAAAAGGAGAACAAATATGAGCGGTGTAAAACGAGTATACGTTGAAAAGAAACCGGATTATGCTGTTGCGGCCAAAGCGCTCCGCCATGAGATCAGACGGTATCTCGGGATCATGGACGTCACAGGCGTCCGCGTGCTGATCCGATATGATGTGGAGAATATTTCCGATGAGACATTTGAGAAGGCATGCAGCGGCGTGTTTGCAGAGCCGCCGGTTGATATACTTTATAAGGAAAGCTTCCCTGCGGATGAGGACAGCCGCAGTTTCTCCGTGGAATATCTTCCCGGACAGTTCGACCAGAGAGCGGATTCTGCGGAGCAGTGCATCCGTTTCATCAATGAGGACGAAGCGCCGGTGGTGCGGATGGCAACTACTTATGTGATCGAGGGAAACATTTCAGATGCGGAATTCGAGGCCATCAAAGAACACTGCATCAACCCGGTTGATTCCAGGGAAGCGGCAGAGGGGAAACCGGACACCCTGGTCACTGTATTTGATGATCCTGCGGATATCGCCGTGTTTGACGGATTCAGGGACATGCCGGAGGAGGAACTGAAAGAACTCTATGATTCGCTCGGCCTCGCCATGACATTCAAGGATTTCCTTCATATCCAGAATTATTATAAAGGTGAAGAGGACCGTGACCCGACGATGACAGAGATCCGCGTGCTTGATACGTACTGGTCGGATCACTGCCGCCATACAACATTCTCTACAGAGCTTAAAAATGTAAAATTTGATGACGGCGATTACCGCCAGCCCATCGAGGACACCTACCGTGAATATCTGAAGGACCACAGCGAGATCTTCGCCGGCAGGGAGGACAAGTTCGTCTGCCTGATGGATCTGGCGCTCATGGCGATGCGCCGGCTGAAAAGAGAGGGCAAACTTCAGGACCAGGAAGAGTCCGATGAGATCAATGCCTGCAGCATCGTCGTACCGATCAAAGTGGACGGCGTGGAAGAGGAGTGGCTCATCAATTTCAAGAATGAGACCCACAACCATCCCACGGAGATCGAGCCTTTCGGCGGCGCGGCCACCTGCCTGGGCGGTGCGATCCGCGATCCCCTTTCCGGACGGACCTATGTATATCAGGCTATGCGTGTGACCGGCGCTGCAGATCCCACCGTGTCTGTGAAAGATACGTTAAAGGGCAAGCTGCCACAGAAGAAGCTGGTGCGCGAGGCGGCACACGGATACAGTTCCTACGGCAACCAGATCGGTCTTGCAACAGGCCTTGTAAAAGAGATCTATCATCCGGACTACGTGGCAAAACGTATGGAGATCGGCGCTGTGCTGGGCGCAGCTCCGAGACGCGCCGTGATCCGGGAGAATTCAGATCCGGGCGATATCATCATCCTGCTCGGCGGCCGGACCGGACGCGACGGCTGCGGCGGCGCAACCGGTTCTTCCAAAGTCCACACAGTTGAATCGATCGAGACATGCGGCGCGGAAGTACAGAAGGGCAATCCGCCTACGGAACGCAAGATCCAGCGCCTGTTCCGCCGTGAGGAAGTGAGCTGCCTCATTAAGAAGTGCAACGATTTCGGTGCGGGCGGTGTGTCTGTAGCCATCGGCGAGCTTGCGGACGGACTCCGCATCGAACTGGATAAAGTACCGAAGAAATATGCGGGCCTTGACGGAACAGAGATCGCCATCTCTGAATCCCAGGAGCGTATGGCGGTCGTTGTAGACCCGAAAGACGTAGATCAGTTCATGGCTTACGCCGCAGAGGAAAACCTGGAGGCGACAAAAGTTGCCGTTGTTACGGAAGAGCCGAGGCTTGTCCTGATCTGGCGGGGAAAAGAGATCGTAAATCTCTCCAGAGCGTTCCTGAATACCAACGGCGCGCACCAGGAGACGGATGTGGAAGTGGAGATTCCGTCCCATGCAGATACCCTGTTCCGCAGAGATGAGATCAACGATGTGAAAGCTGCATGGCTGAATACCCTGGGCGATCTGAATGTGTGCTCTCAGAAGGGTCTTGTGGAGATGTTCGACGGTTCCATCGGCGCCGGGTCCGTATTCATGCCCCACGGCGGAAAATACCAGCTCACAGAGACTCAGGCCATGGTTGCAAAAGTCCCGGTCCTTAACGGAAAGACGGACAGCGTCTCCATGATGAGCTACGGCTTCGATCCCTATCTGTCGAGCTGGAGCCCGTATCACGGCGCGGTGTATGCCGTAACGGAATCTATTGCGAAGATCGTGGCTGCAGGCGGAGACTTCCACGGCATCCGGTTCACATTCCAGGAATATTTCCGCAGGATGACTGAAGATCCGAAGCGCTGGAGCCAGCCTTTCGCGGCCCTGCTCGGCGCCTACGCCGCACAGATCGGCTACGGCCTGCCGTCCATCGGCGGAAAGGACAGTATGTCCGGAACCTTCCAGGATATCGACGTGCCGCCGACCCTGGTATCTTTTGCCGTGGATATGGCCCATGACAATGAGATCATTACGCCGGAGCTGAAGAAAGCGGGCAATAAACTTGTATGGCTCCGCATTGAAAAAGATGGATATGACCTGCCGAAGTACGATAAGGTCATGGAACAGTATGCAAAATTCACGGAAGACATCCGTGCCGGACGCATCGTGTCCGCTTATGTACCAGACCGTCACGGCGTGATCGCTGCGGTCAGCCGCATGGCATTCGGCAATAAGATGGGCGTGAAGCTGGAGCACAGCATGGATCCGAGAGATCTCTTTGCACCGGCATTCGGCGATATCATCGCAGAAGTAGCGGACGGACAGGTGGGCAATCTTCAGATCACTTACACGGTGATCGGCGAGGTGACAGACCGTGACGGCTTCGAATATGCAGATACGCAGATCAGCATGGATGAGGCCCTTCAGGCATGGACCGGCACGCTGGAGAAAGTGTTTGCCACCAAATCTGAAGAGAGCAGGGCGCAGACGGTGGACAATGAACCGTATCATGCTTCTGACATCCATATCTGCAGCCATAAGATCGGACAGCCGACCGTATTTATCCCGGTATTCCCGGGAACCAACTGCGAGTATGACAGCAGAAAGGCATTTGAGCGCGCCGGCGCACGGGTCATTACGAAAGTGTTCCGCAACCTGGATGCAGAGGATATCCGTTCATCCGTGGAAGAATTTGAGAAGGCCATCGGGCAGGCCCAGATGATCATGTTCCCGGGCGGATTCAGCGCCGGAGACGAGCCGGACGGCTCCGCCAAGTTCTTCGCGACCGCATTCCAGAACGCGAAGATCAAAGAAGCGGTGGAGAAGCTCCTCAACGAGCGTGACGGCCTTGCACTCGGCATCTGCAACGGATTCCAGGCTCTGATCAAGCTTGGACTGGTTCCGTACGGCGAGATCACCGGACAGGCTGCAGACTCACCGACGCTGACCTACAACACCATCGGACGCCATATCTCCAAGATGGTCTACACAAAGGTTGTCTCCAATAAGTCTCCATGGCTTCAGGAAGCGAAGCTGGGCGGCGTATACACCAACCCGGCATCACACGGCGAAGGACGGTTTGTGGCAAACGAGGAGTGGATCAGACGCCTCTTCGAGAACGGACAGGTTGCGACCCAGTACTGCGATCCGGAAGGCGTAAGCTCCATGGATGAAGAGTGGAACATCAACGGGTCCTACAGCGCGATCGAGGGCATCACCAGCCCGGACGGAAGGATCCTGGGCAAGATGGCGCACTCCGAACGCCGTGATGCTTCAGTTGCAGTGAACATCTACGGAGAACAGGACCTGAAGATCTTCGAGTCGGGTGTGAAATATTTTAAATAAAATGTAAAAAAACAGTTGACATCTGTCGGAAGTTAATAGTATAATAGCAAAGCGGGTTTCGGGAAAGAAACCGGAACCCGCATAATATGGGGTCTTAGCTCAGCTGGGAGAGCATCTGCCTTACAAGCAGAGGGTCATAGGTTCGAGCCCTATAGGCCCCA
>CALWDN010000035.1 GCA_944376685.1 uncultured Mediterraneibacter sp.
CTTGCGTCCGTCATCACACCCGTCTGCCATCTGCCTGCGGAAGTCACCGGCCCGCTGAAGGAGCTGAGCAAGTTCCTGATCATTATGGCCATGGCTGCAATTGGCCTGAATACCAATATCGTCAAATTAATAAAGACCGGCGCAAAGCCGATCTTTACAGGGTTCTGCTGCTGGCTGGGGATATCACTCGTCAGCCTGAGTATGCAGCATGTGCTTGGTATCTGGTAAATTCCTGTTTTCCGGACAAGCCGGTTCACGAAAATATTTATCAATATTTCATGAATAACGAATGGATTCTGACACAGCAAAAGATGTGTTCAGGTTCAGTTCGAGAATTATGAAAAATCTAAGGCCACGAAAAGCCGGCTAACTACGAAAAGAGGAATTGGAGAACTCGCCTTTCAGGCTCAGACAGCTCCAATTCCTCTTTTAACGCCGACTTTTTGTGGCCTGATTTTTTTCTATAATTCTCTCAAATTCACCTGCCCATATCTTTGCTGCGCAGAATCACTTCCCCATCACAGAATAGACTGCCCAATACTTTTGAATCACCCGTCCGGACACATTCTCTGGTTATTGTTTGTCGAATTGATCCGGGTAACTTTAGCACGGAATCACAAAAGAATTTCTGATCGGACGCGACTTTCACGGAATAAGGGATAAGGCCGGACCGGTGACTGTGGAGCGGCTGTAGAAAAAGTAAAAAACGGAGCGCTGACTTTAGGAGCAGAGATGAAGTTGTCTGAGCGAATGCGAGTTCTTCATCTCTGCTCCTGTTTTTTGTCAGTGTTCCGTTTTTGTAGTTTTTCTTAAGCTGCGGAACCGGAGACGGGAAGGTTTTATCCCTTATTCCGTGAATCCGTATTCCGACTGAAATCTCTAAAGATTCCCGAGCAGTTTATCGATGCTGACAAGCTTCACGCTCAGCACGAAGATCTCTGCCGCCGTCTGCAGTTCGTCCGGAGTCGGGTAAGACGGTGCGATGCGGATGTTGCTGTCGTGCGGGTCTTTCCCGTACGGATAGGTTGCGCCTGCGCCTGTCATGACGACACCTGCCTCTTTTGCTTTTGCAACGATCGCTTTCGCGCATCCGTCCATCGCGTCAAAGGAGATGAAATATCCGCCCAGCGGCTTCACCCATGAACCGATGCCCAGTCCGCCCAGTTCTCTCTCCAGCACGTCGATGACTGCCTCGAATTTCGGGCGCAGGATATCCGCATGTCTCTTCATGTGCTCCACGATGCCATGCACGTCCTTGAAGAAGCGCACGTGGCGGAGCTGGTTTACTTTGTCATGTCCGATGGTCTGCATCTGCATCATGCTGCGGATTTCATCAAGGTTCGCCTCGGATGCAGCCAGCGCTGCGATACCTGAACCCGGGAATGTGATCTTGGATGTGGATGCGAATTTGTATACCATATCCGGATTGCCTGCTTTTTTACACTCAGACAGGATCTCGATGAGATAGTCCTGCTTGTCCTCATAGAGATGATGTACGCAGTATGCGTTGTCCCAGTAGATGCGGAAGTCTTCCGCTGCCGGGTGCAGGTTTGCGAAACGGAATACAGTCTCGTCTGAATAAGTGATGCCCTGCGGGTTGGAGTATTTCGGCACGCACCAGATGCCCTTTACAGCCGGGTCTTCATTTACATATTTCTCTACCAGATCCATATCCGGGCCGGTAGGCGTCATCGGGATATTGATCATCTCGATGCCGAAGTGCTCTGTAATGCCGAAGTGTCTGTCATATCCCGGCACCGGACAGAGGAATTTTACCTTGTCGAGCTTGCACCACGGTGTGCTTCCGAGCACGCCATGTGTTACGGCGCGTGCTACTGTATCATACATAACATTCAGACTGGAGTTGCCGAAAATGATCACATTGTCTTTCGGAACTTCCATCATATCAGCCAGAAGACGTTTTGCTTCTGTGATGCCGTCCAGTCCGCCGTAGTTTCTGCAGTCAACACCGTCCTCGCATGTGAGATCCGCACTGCTGTTCAGCACATCCATCATGCCCATGGACAGATTCAGCTGCTCTGCAGACGGCTTGCCGCGGGACATATCGAGTTTCAGCCCTTTGGCCTTGATCTCTGTATAGCGGGCTTCCAGGCCGCTCTTCAGTTCCAGTAACTCTTCTTTACTCAAATCTTTGTATGCAGTCATTTCAGGACTCCTCCACTCTTTCTTGTTTTTTTAGCCACTGTTTGCTATTGTATCGGATTTATGACGGTTCGTCAATGGTTTCCTGCATTTTTCTAACGAAACCAGTCGATATTTTTAATAAAATCGTCCGTTAATGAAATGTAAAGATGTAAATCATTCATTTTTGACATTTTGTCCGGTGTCCGGACATGCCAGAAGGCACCCTGTGGTGTGATCCGCAGGATGCCTTCCCGGTAATGATGCATTTATGATTAATGTTTTTTCTTCTCTGTCAGTCCGTCCGTGCGTTTCCGCATTACATACCAGAGCGCTCCGGTGATGCATACGGACGTATACGCGCCGCAGGCGATGCCGACCATGAGCGGTGAGGCGAACTCTTTGATGGAGCTTACCCCCAGCACGAAGAGCGCCACGACCATAATAAATGTAGTCAGGTTCGTGTAGATGCTCCGGGTCAGCGTCTGGGTGATGCACCGGTTGACCAGTTCCTTCAGATCCTCTTTGGAGTGAAGCTTACGCTCCTCGCGGATCCGGTCGAAGATAACAATGGTCGCGTTAATGGAGTATCCGACGATGGTCAGCATACATGCGATAAATGTATTGCCCACGGATACCCGGGCGATCACGTAGAACGCCAGCACCACGAGCACGTCGTGCACCAGGGCGATGACCGCGCTGGATGCGAAGCGGATATCTTTGAAGCGGAACCAGATGTACAGCAGCATGCAGATCGTCGCGATGACCACGGCCACGACCGCATCGGTGCGCATCTCGGAACTTACAGTAGAGCTGATGTTCTCGGTATGGATGTCCGTTGCGGCAACACCGTAGTTCTCTTCCATATAGTTTGCAAATGCTTCACGCTTCTCCAGATCCTGTGTCTGGGTCTTGAATACGACCTGGGTCGTGCCCTTCACGGTCTGCACCTGGATATTCGGGTCGTCCGTGATCTTCTCCAGATCCGGGATCATCATACTGTCGATCTCGTCCAGGGTGTATTCCTTATCAAATGTTACATTCGTGGATGTACCGCCCACGAAGTCCAGGCTGTAGTTCATCGCGCCGATCCCTCTCGCGTGGTTGATGCCCATGCCCACGAACCCGCTCAGGCAGAGCACGATGGACAGGGCGAAAAATGCTTTCCGCTTCCCGAGGAAATCGATCGGTTTTCTCTTCTTAAGCTTCCTGCCGTATACCTTCTCGCTTCGGATCCCGATGGCATAGAACGCATAAATGATCAGCCTTGTGATCACAAGCGCCGTAAACATGGATACCACAATGCCAAGCGCCAGCGTCTGGGCGAATCCGCGGACCGTTCCGCTTCCTCTGAACCAGAGGACCGCCGCTGCGATGAGCGTAGTGACATTCCCGTCGATGATGGCAGACATAGCCTTGTGGAATCCGGCCTTCAGCGCCGCATGGACGGACATGCCGTCGGTCAGTTCTTCCTTCACGCGGGCGAAGATGATGACATTGGCGTCCACGGCCATACCGATGCCCAGGATGATACCCGCGATACCCGGCAGGGTCAGGGTGATGTCAAAGGCATTCAGCAGCACGAGCACAAGCTCTGTGTAGATGATAAGCGCCAGGCTGGCTGCGAATCCCGGAAGGAGATAGACCCAGCACATGAACAGGCAGACGATCAGCAGACCGATCACACCTGCCAGAAGGCTGGTGCTGACTGCTTCCTGTCCAAGCTGCGCGCCCACCACTTCAGAGCTGATCTCTTTCAGTTCCACATTCAGGCCGCCGATGCGGATAGTGGAAGCAATGCTGTCCGCCTCCTCATAGGTCATGCTTCCGGAGATCGTGGCCTCGCCGTTTTCAATCACTGCATCCACCCGCGGAACACTGATCAGATCACCATCATAATAGATGGCAATGGTATCATTTCCGTTATTGTAGGCTTCTTCTGTCGCCGTGGCAAAAGCCGCCGTTCCTTCTTCATTCAGCTTCAGTTCAACGGCATATTCTGTCGCGCCTGTCGTCTGATCCGCATAGGATCCTGCGGACGCGCTCTCCACTTCGGAACCGGTGAGAACGATGGAGCCGTCCGCCTGAAGTTCGTCAATAGTCTTTGTCAGCTCATAGCCGGTCCCCTCGGCGTTGACCGCGTAGTTCTCATTTCCTTCACTGTCCAGATGCTTAATGAAATACAGAGAACCCGGCTGTCCCAGTTCCTCCAGGATCTCATTGGCGTCCTGCACGCCCGGGATCTCGATGCCCACTCGGTTGTCGCCCACCTGGTACGCCTGGGCCTCGGTGCTGTACTCTTCCACACGGCGCTGCAGCTTATACACCGTATCCTTCATATCTTCATCGGAAGGGGTCTCGCCCACCGCCTCATAGGTGATGCTTACGCCGCCCTCCAGGTCAAGTCCCAGATTGATGTTTTTCGCCGCGCCCATGCCTTCAGAGTTCAGGCCATGGACTGTCGTTACGCCCAGGAAGGCAATGACGGCAGCGATCAGGATCAGGTTTAAGATGCCTCTGCTCTTCTTCATAGTATTACTTCCTTCTTTCTTACTCCCCGTCCTGCATATCAGCCAGGGCGGCTTTTATCATGATCGCGCATTCCACGCGTTTGCGCTCCATCTCACAGCTCACCTCGTAGGTGTCGTTGATGGTGTGGTGGAACTTATAGGAGTTCGCCATGCAGCCTCCGCTGCAGTAGAATCTGGCGAAACATTTCTTACAGCTTTCTTTGGAGTAGACGCTGCATCCGCGGAACATATCCGCGATCTCTGGCTTCGTGATGCCCTCGTCCACATTTCCCATGAGGAACTCTTCCTGTCCCACAAACTGATGGCAGGGATACAGGTCGCCCCATGGCGTCACGGCCAGGTACTCCGTTCCCGATCCGCAGCCGGACAGCCGTTTGGATACGCAGGGCCCGCCTTCCAGGTCGATCCTGAAGTGGAAGAAGGTGAATCCTCTTCCCTCCCGCTCCCGGTCTACCATGATCTTCGCCAGTTTATCATATTCTTCAAAGATCACCGGCAGGTCTTCCTTCCGGATCGCGTAGGGATCCGTGTCCTCGCCGACCACCGGCTCGATGGAGATCTGTTCGAAGCCAAGCTCCGCAAAATGGAGCACGTCGTTGGAGAAATCCAGGTTGTTCCTTGTAAATGTGCCCCGTATGTAATATTTCTGCTGGTTCCGGCTCTCGGCCAGCTTCTGGAATTTCGGTACGATCAGGTCATAGCTTCCTTTACCGTTCCGGAAGGGGCGCATCCGGTCGTTCACTTCCTTCCGCCCGTCCAGACTCAGGACCACGTTGTCCATCTCCCTGTTTACGAACTCCTGCACCTCATCATTCAGGAGCACCCCGTTGGTGGTAAGCGTGAACCGGAAATGTTTGTCGTGAATCTTCTCCTGCTCCCGCCCGTAGGCTACCAGGTCTTTCACGACCTGCCAGTTCATCAGCGGCTCTCCGCCGAAGAAATCCACTTCCAGGTTCCGGCGCTTTCCGGAATTCGCGATCAGGAAGTCCAGCGCTTTCTTTCCGACCTCATAGGACATCAGCGCCCGGCGCCCGTGGTATTCGCCCTCTTCAGCGAAACAGTACTTACACGCCAAATTGCAGTCGTGGGCGATATGGAGGCAGAGCGCCTTCACCACCGTCTTCCTCTGTTTCACTTCATCAATATAGTCTTCATATACGTCCCGCGTGAACAGACGTCCTTCCTCTGTCAGTGCGGTGACCGCTTCCAGGATGTCCGCCAGGTCTTCCTCCGAATACCGGCCGCCCAGTTCATTCTTAAGGAACACCGCCGTTTCCGGCGCTTTCAGCGTCTCCGGCGTGTGGTACTCATTCTGGCGCTCCAGAGCCTCGATCACATCGTAGGCTTCCTGGTCCACCACATGGACCGCACCGCTGTTTACATCCAGGACGATATTATATCCGTTGTTCTGATACAGATGTATCACTGGTGTACCTCTCTTTCATTCGTTCTGACATGCATAAGGCAGCGGCTTTTATACCGCTGCCTTTCCCCCGCTGTTCTCTTGTCATTTATAATGCCGAAGCATCACAGATTATTTTCTGTTCTCGCAGGTCTGGTTTCCTACAGTACAGGATGTCTTGCATGCTGACTGGCAGGATGTCTGGCACTCACCGCATCCGCCTTTTTTCACTGTATTGTTTAAAGTCTGTGTATTTAATGTCTTGATGTGTTTCATATTCCTGTCCTCCTGTTCTTCTGCAAACTTTTACTCGTAGTATTATACCACATCCCCGGCAGTTTTCAAAGCATTTTTTTACGAGATCATACCCCCAAGCATCCCACCGCCCGCGCAGAGCACGAATGCCGCCGCCGTTTCTGCGGCCGCCCCCTGCAGCGTATGGTAAACGCCAAACGAGATCAGCAGCAGTAAGACGAAATACAGGCCCCCTGTCAGCAGCCCCCACAGGAACTTCTTCACGCCGTTCAGCTTTCCGATCACAAAGCCGCCGGAAAACGTGGATACCACATATATGAGAAGTATCCCCGCGTTGACATTTTCCTCGCTGATCCCCGTCTTGTAGAGAAGAAGCGTCAGCACGACCAGAAGCACTCCCGTAACCACATAGGCGCACAGCAGCGCCCTGAGCAGTTTCAGTGCCTCTTCTCTGACGGTCTGTTTTATACCTGTCCTTTTCTCCATCATTACCCTCCCGGATCCGAACATCCTGTCCTCTGATGATACATTCTATGCCTGTCCGGTCCGTTTTATGACACAACCGCAGGTCTTCCGCCCTGCCGCCCCCGTCAGCCGCTCATATGCCTTCCCAGGAAATCCGCCGCGCTGCCCGCCACCCGGCTCTCCACTTCCCCGAATTTCTTTTTCCGGTCCCTGCCGAGCAGGATGACGGCACCGATCACATCGCCTTCACTGATGATGGGGCTTACTGCCTCTTCGCAAAACCCCTGCATATCCGGGACGATCCGTATATATCCCTGATCGCCTTCCGAAGCAAGTATCTTTGACCGGCCTTTTATCACCCGGTCCATCTCTTTCCCGATATACTGGTCCTGCAGGTCCTTTCTCCCGGCGCCGGCGGCCGCGACCACCTGGTCCGTATCCGTGATGCACACCGTACACCCCAGCGTCTGCGAAAGGCTTTCCGCGTAGAGCTTTGCCAGTGTGCCGAGTTCCCCGACCGGCGAGTATTTCTTCAGGATGACCTCCCCCTCGCGGTCCGTAAATATTTCCAGCGGATCTCCTTCCCGGATGCGGAGCGTCCGCCGTATCTCTTTCGGGATGACGACACGCCCCAGATCGTCGATCCGCCTTACTATCCCTGTTGCTTTCATATAAAAAACCCTCCGTTTTGCAAATATCTTCATCTGATGTCCATTTCTGTCATTAAATGTAGTATCTGTAAAACGGAGGGTTTTATTCAGTTCATTTCTTTATACTGCTGTGCGATATTGAGCGCATGGTCGCCCATTCGTTCAAAATCCGTCAGCACTTCTGAAAATACAATGCCGCACTGCGGTTTGCATTTCCCTTTTTTCAGGCGCTGCATCTGTTTCTTAAAATATTTGTCGCGCATGTCGTCCGTCTTCTGTTCCAGCATGATCGCGCGCGTCAGCACCTGATCGGCCCCTTCTGAAGAAACTGTGCGGAGATTATCCATCGCGGCAGCACACTGCGCTTTCATCTCCTCAAGCTCCTCAAGCACCATATCGGAGAATTTCAGGTCCCACTTTTTCATGTCGTCCGCATATTCCGCAATGTTGACCGCATGGTCGCCGATCCGCTCCAGGTTGCTGATGATCGCATAATAGCCGTTGATCTTGCGGGAATCATTTGCATTCATCTCACTGGACATCAGAGATACGATGTACTCGGAAATCCCTTTATTGAGATAGTCTATGTATTCTTCCCGTTCTTTGACTTTTTTGCGTGAGTCGCTGTCATATCTGATCAGGGTATTGTACGCGTCTTCAATATTTTTTGACACCATCCCCATCATGCGGTTTACTTCATCCTTCACCTGAGTGATGGCGATGGCGCTGTTGCCGACCGCATAGTTCGAATCAAATGGCCGGATGTACCGCAGCCTGAGGTCCTCGTCGTCGGCCTTCTTGCTGTCCGGCAGGATCTTCTCCGCCGCCTTCGCCATATAGGTCCCGAAGGGAAGCAGGAGCAGCGTGGTCACGATGTTGAAGATCGTATGCGCGTTCGCGATCTGGGATACCGGGTCGCCCGGCGTAAGGGACTCCACAAATCCCACGTACGGCGTCACCATACAGATCACCGTGAAGATGGCTGTACCGATGATATTGAACATCAGATGGATGATGGTGGTCCGTCTCGCGTTCACCTTTGTCCCGATGGACGCCAGCACCGCCGTGATACAGGTACCGATGTTCTGTCCGAAGAGGACGTATACAGCACCGGAGAGCGGGATCATGCCCGTCGCCGCCAGTGCCTGCAGGATGCCGACCGATGCGGAAGACGACTGGATGACCGCCGTAAATACCGCGCCCACCAGGATGCCGATCAGCGGGTTGCTGAACTGGGTCATCAGGTTGATGAACGCCTCAGACTCCTGCAGCGGCTCCATCGCCGTGCCCATCATATCCATACCGATGAAGAGGATTCCAAGGCCCGCGATAATACTGCTGATGTGGTGTACTTTTTCATTTTTTGAGAACATGATCGCGCCCACGCCCAGGATGGCGAACAGCGGAGCGATGGCTCCGATATCCAGCGCGATGAGCTGTCCGGTGATCGTCGTACCGATGTTGGCGCCCATGATGATCCAGACTGCCTGCTGCAGCGTCATCAGGCCCGAGTTAACGAATCCGACCACCATGACCGTCGTCGCTGATGACGACTGGATGACTGCTGTGATCGCCGCGCCGACAAGCACGCCTTTGATCCGGTTGGACGTCAGTTTCTCAAGGATCGATTTCATCTTGTTGCCGGCCGCCGCCTCCAGGCCGTTGCTCATCATCTGCATACCATAGAGGAAAAGCGCGAGGCCGCCGAACAGTGAAAGTATATCTTTAATTCCCATTCCTTTATCTCCTTTGCATGTTAACTGCGCATCATCTTTAAACTATCATGCGCTGTCGAAGCATGTCAACGAAAATTTACCGGATGATCACATTTTTTTAACGTTTTCTTTACGCAGATTTACTTTTTATCCGGTGCAAGTCATTATTGAAATAAAAATCCCGTTCTGCTAGAATCTAATAAGGTAAAGGAGTGAAGTGACCATGAGCCTGACAATCCCCATCGAGACATCGGCGAGACACATCCATATCACGCAGGAAGATTTCGAAACCCTCTTCGGAAAAGGGGCGAAGCCGACATTTGCAAAAGAACTGAGCCAGCCCGGCCAGTATGCCTGCAAAGAGCGCCTCACGGTCGCAGGGCCGAAAGGGCGTTTTGAGAAAGTCGTGATCCTCGGCCCCTGCAGGAAAGAGACCCAGGTAGAGATATCCGTAACAGACGCCCGCCGCCTCGGGATCAAAAGCGTGATCCGCCAGTCCGGCGACCTGGAAGGCACTCCGGGCTGCACCCTCATCGGGCCCGCCGGAAAGATCGAACTTGAGCGGGGCGTGATCGTCGCAAAGCGCCACATCCATATGACGCCCGTAGATGCGATCCGGGCCCATGTGAAAGACAATGACATCGTGTTTGTCATTACGACGAGCTATGAGCGGTCTCTCATCTTCTCCGACGTGGTCGTCCGCGTCAGCCCGTCTTTTTCTCTGGCCATGCATGTGGATACGGATGAAGCCAACGCGTTCGCCAATGAAGACCACCCCACCGGCGTGATCCTGAAACTGTTCAACGGGCATACATACAGCCTGCAGTCATGGGCTGACGAACTGCAGGCCGGCATCCACAGATAAACCGGGCCGCGCCCGGACCATAAAACGGAAACGGGGTCACATAAATTATGTTTATCCTTATTTTTGAGCAGCTGATGAAAATGTTCTTCATCCTTCTGCTCGCATTCATATGCTACAGGCGCGGGCTTGTGGATCAGAACGGCAATAAAACCGTGTCAAACCTGCTTCTTCTGATCGTCAATCCCACCCTGATCCTCACCGTCTACCAGATGGACTTTGACCCGGCCCTCGTCCACGGCCTTCTGCTTGCTTTCGCCGCAGCGACCGCCACCCACGCCGCCGGGATCCTGATCGTGACATTTCTGATCCGCCCCAAATCCGGGCCGGATTACTGCATCGAACGGTACAGCGCCATGTATTCCAACTGCGGCTTCATCGGGATCCCGCTGATCTCCAGCGTCCTCGGGGATACCGGTGTATTCTATCTGACCGCCTACATGGTTATGTTCAACCTGTTTACCTGGACGCACGGCGTCATGCTCATGGAGAAAAAAATATCCATGAAGAGCCTGAAAGAAGGGCTTTTCTCCCCCATGTTCATCGCTACCGTCGTGGCCGTGATCCTGTTTTTTGCACAGATCAGGATCCCTGCCGTGCTCCTGGATTCCATGAACTATGTCGCGGATATGAACACGCCGCTGGCGATGATGGTTGCCGGCTTTTCCGTAGCGCAGGCCGATCTGGGAAAAATGTTCACCAATCTGCGGATCTATTTCATATCCGCCGTCAAGCTGGTCATTTTTCCGCTCTGTGCGGTCCCGGTCTTCCTGCTGTTCAGGCTGCCGGAAAACGTATCCATCCCCATGCTGATCGCGGCTGCATGCCCCACGGCCACAACCGGCACGATGATGGCGATCCGCTACAGGCAGAACTATACCTATGCCTCAGAGATCTTCGCCATGTCTACCGTGCTCTCTGTTATAACCATCCCGGTCCTCGTACTGATCGGGGAGCATATTCTTTAATCCTTATCGAAGAAAAAGTGTGGAGCGGCCATGTCACTCCACACTTTTTAATGATTCGACCATATCGATTTTTTTCAGTTTAAAGTACATTGCGGCATTTACCAGAAGGGAAAACAGAAGCGTGAGCAGGAATCCGTATACAAAGCTGCTCAGATCGATATTCCGACCGAACATCACAGATTCGATCTCCACCGTCACGATGATAAAGCGGTGCAGGATCTTGCCCAGGATGATGCCGAACAGGGCGCCCATAAAGGTCAGCAGGATATTTTCCCGGTAGACGTACATCGTGACTTCATTATTGTAAAAACCAAGCACTTTCAGCGTTGCGAGCTCTCTCTGCCGCTCCGTGATGTTGATATTATTCAGATTGTAAAGCACCACAAAAGCAAGCATGCCCGCCGAGATGATCAGCACGGCGATCACGGAATCCAGCGCCCCGAGCATATTATCCACCTGCTCTTTCAGGTCCGTCGTGTAGCTGACGCTCAGAGCCCCCGGCACAGCCAGCGCCTCTTCGCCGATGCGCTCCGCCTCTGCGGTGACCCGGTCTGCTGTTTTATAAAAGATGCAGTTATAATCCGGCTCATTTCCATATATCTTCTCATAATATTCCGGCGTCATATACAGGTAATGGCCCATATAGTTTTCACAGACCGCACTGATCCTGATTTCCGCGTCGCCGAGGTCATCATCGCGGACTGCCACCGTGTCACCCGGCTCCACCCCCAGTTCCGACGCCATTTTCTCTGTCAGTATGGCCCCCGAGCCGTCCAGTGTGTACACCTCGCCTGTCACCCGGTCCTGCAGTGTGACAAACTCCGGGAAATCCTCCACCACCTGCGGGATATCCAGGTAGACGTCATGCCATTCCCCGCCGTTCCCAATGCTCACCTGGCTCAGAAGCCCTATGGCTGCACCGGTCATGGCGTCATCTTTCTCAAGCGCCGTAAGCAGGTTCTCCTTCTCCTGCTCCGTTGCGTCATCCTCCAGGATGATATTGCCGTCATACAGCTGGATCTCGCCATACTGTATGTCCACGATGGCAAAAATAGAATCCTTCAGGCCGAATCCGACCAGCATCAGCGCCATGCACCCGCCTATACCGAAGATCGTCATAAACAGGCGCTTCTTATATCTCACCAGATTCCGGACACTGGCCTTCCATGAGAAATTCAGCCGCTTCCATATGATCCCCACTCGCTCAAGGAACACTCTCTGTCCCTGTTTCGGCGCCGGAGGCCGCATCAGTTCAGCCGCCTGCTCCCGAAGTTCTTTATAGCAGGCCAGAAGCGTAGCCAGCAGTGTGCTCGCCAGAGCCGCCGCTGCCGCCCCAAGCCCGTACTGTATATTATAGGGCAGTACGATCTCATGCATATGCTGGTACATGATCCCGTAAGCATTGATAATGATGTACGGGAACACCTTTTCCCCGAACAGGATGCCCAGCGCGCTGCCTGAAACCGTGGCCAGCAGGGCATATCCCAGGTATTTCCCGGCGATGGAATGCCGCTCATATCCAAGCGCCTTGAACGTACCGATCTGCGTGCGCTGCTCCTCTACCATTCGGGTCATCGTCGTCAGGCTTATAAGTGCAGCCACAAGAAAGAATATCGCCGGGAATACCTGCCCGATGGCGCGCATCCTGTCTGCATTTTCACCATACCCGCTGTAATCCGGAAGATCAGACCGGTCATAGATCAGCCACTCAGGCTCTTCCAGATCTGCCAGTTCCGCCTCCGCGTCCGCCAGTTCCTCTTTTGCATCCTCTATCTGGCGCTCGCCATCTGCGATCTCCTCTTCAGCCTCAGCCTCTCCTTCATAATATTCCGTCCACCCGTCGTCAATCTCCTGCTGGGCCTGGGTAAGCTCCGCCTCACCGTCTGCGATCTCCTGCTCCCCGGAAGCGATCTGCTCCCAGCCGCTGTCGATCTGCTCCTGGCCGGATATCAGTTCGGACCTGGCGGATTCGATCTGTGCCTTCGCATCTTCAATTGCAGCCTCCCCTTTTTGTATTTCTTCATACATGGTATTTAAGGCTGCCAGGGTCGCCGGATCCTGAGCCCCTGACGCCGCGAGGGCGTTATACTGCTCTTTTGCTGCATTCAGTTCGTCGATCTGCCCGTTCATCGCATCGATATTTGCATTCAGCTCTTCCTGCCCCTGGTCGATCGCTGCCTGGCTGTCAGTGAGCTGCTGCCTGGAATCCTCCAGCTGTTCCCGCGCATCAGCCAGGTCCTGCCATCCGCTGTCTACTTCAGCCTGGCCGTCTTCCAGTTTTTTCCTTGCGTCAGCAAGCTCTGCTTCTGCTTCAGCCCTGCCATCTTCCAGTTCTTGCTCGGCATCAGCCAGCTCTGCCCGCGCATCGTCGATCTCCTCCTGAGCCTCGTCCATGATCTCTTCATACCGTATCTGCTGACGCTCCCCGCTGATGCTCTCGAGCTGTTCCTCCGCCCCGTCCACACAGCTGTCATATGCGTCGGTGAACGCCGTCATTTCCTCCGCGCCTTCTGCCTGGGCATAGATCTCCGTGTATACATCGAGGACAAAACTTTCTTCCGGGACTACGATAAACGCAGTAAGGCTTCCGTTTCCGATCGTTGTGCTTCCCCGCTGGAAGGATATATAGGCAGGACTGCTGACCGTCCCCGTGATCGTATATGTATCCGTCGCCAACGTATCTGTGATATCATCGTCCGTCCCGCTGGAAAATGTGATCTGATCTCCGATCTCAAGACCGCCCTCTCTGAGATAATCCACATCCACAGCGCATTCGTCCGGCTCTTCAGGAAGCTTCCCCTCCTCCAGCTGCACCTGGTTCATAGACGGGAGCATCGACATCACATGCACTGCGATCCTGTTGTCCCCTTCCGTACAGAGCACATCGACAGAATATCCGCCCTCCGCCGCAGAGATCCCTTCCGTATCTCTGACCGCCTCAAGGTCGCCTTCCGTCAGCCCCATCGTGCTGACGACCCGGACATCCATCATATTTTTGCTGTCAAAATAGGCGTCGCCCGAATACCGCATATCCGGTTCTGACGCCCGGATCCCCGAGAAAAACGCGCAGCCGATGGCAACGATGAAGAAAATGGACAGGAATCTGCCCGTGCTGCGCCTGATCTCCATATAAAAATCTTTTCTCAACGCCCGTTTCTTCATCTGCCGTTACCCTACCATTCTATATCATCGATCGACATCGGATGTTCATTAAGCTCCATGCCGGACACCTGTCCGTTCTTGATATGGATCAGCCGGTCCGCCATCGGAGCGATCGCCTGGTTGTGTGTGATCACGATGACGGTCATCCCCCGTTCCCTGCACATATTCTGCAGGAGCTTCAGGATGGATTTGCCCGTATTATAATCCAGAGCCCCTGTCGGTTCGTCACAGAGCAGAAGCTTTGGATTCTTCGCCAGAGCCCTGGCAATGGATACTCTCTGCTGTTCGCCGCCGGAGAGCTGGGCGGGAAAATTCTTAAGCCGGTCTCCCAGCCCCACATCCTCCAGGACTTCCTTCGCATCAAGCGGATCCCGGCAGATCTGGAGCGCCAGCTCTACGTTTTCCAGCGCCGTCAGGTTCGGCACCAGATTATAGAACTGGAAGACAAACCCGATATCTTCTCTCCGGTATTCCGTAAGCCGCCTGGCGCTGTAGCCGGTAATCTCCTCCCCGTCCACCAGCAGGGTGCCGGACGTGGCCGTGTCCATGCCCCCGAGGATATTCAGCACCGTCGTCTTCCCCGCACCGCTGGGGCCGACGATCACGACAAATTCCCCCTTGTCGATGGAAAAATTAATGCCGTCCGCCGCACGGATCTCCACTTCACCCATCCTGTATACTTTCGTGATATCCTGCATTTTAACAAAATCTTTCATGCCGCCTGCTCCTGTAACTGTCCCGTCTTCTATGAAAAAGAAAGCGGATACCTTTCCGCAAAACTGTATCCGCTCTCTTCACTTTACTATATTCAATTATAACATGAAAAGCAGAATATTTCCTATTTTTACAGGAATTTCAGATTATTTTCATACTTTTTCAGTGTTTCCATTCATCTTTGCTGAAAACCGGAATAATACGAGCCCAATAAGGAACATCACTGATAACGCGCTCACGCCGATATTGATGCTTCCCGTCGCCTGGCTTAAAAATGATACCAGCGCCGTGCCGATCACAGACGCGCCTTTTCCGCATATATCGTAGATGCCGAAAAATTCCCCCGACTTCTCCGCCGGAATGATCTTCGCAAAGTATGACCGGGACAGAGCCTGGATGGTCCCCTGGAACATCCCGACGAGGATCGCCAGGAGCCAGAAATCAAACTGCGTATCCAGCCAGTAAGCATAGACCGCGATGCAGAAATATGCCGCGATGCAGACAGTGATGATCGTCTCCGGCCTGACCTTTTTCACGAGGCGGCTGAAGATCAGCACGCTTGGAAACGCTACGATCTGCGTCACGAGAAGCGCCAGAAGAAGTCCTGTGCTGTCCAGT
The DNA here is from genome assembly GCA_944376685.1 of uncultured Mediterraneibacter sp. Taxonomy (GTDB): domain Bacteria; phylum Bacillota; class Clostridia; order Lachnospirales; family Lachnospiraceae; genus Mediterraneibacter. The sequence continues at coordinate 15,485 of CALWDN010000035.1, forward strand.
CCCAGCGCCTGGCCGTATGCGGTCGCCATATCGATCACCGTGTAGACGCCGTCTATATAAAAGAAAAATGCCAGCAGGAATATAAAAATGTGCTTTTCTTTTGTCAGTTCCACAAATGTCCTTCCCAGGCGTTTGAAACTGTCACGTACAACATGGCCGCCCGATTCCGAATAGTATTTCTGGCGGTAGGACCTCAGAAGCGGCGCGGACGACAGAAGCCACCACAGCGCAGTTATGATAAATGCAAGGATCATGCACGGCTGCATGCCAAGCCCCAGCGCCGGCCCGCCCAGGACAATGCCCAGGCATGCCACAAAGGGAATGCAGCTTCCGATGTATCCCCACGCATAACCGTGGGAAGATACCGAATCCATCCGTTCAGGCTCCGTCACATCAGTCAGCATGGCATCATAAAAGATCAGGCTGGCCGAATAGCCGGTCTTGGCCAGGACGAAAATCCCCAGGAACCAGAGCCAGGACGACAGGAATCCCAGGAGGATGCACCCGAACACCCCCACGCCCATAGACACGGAGAATACGATCTTCTTGAAATTCTTCGTGTCGGCAACCGCGCCCAGCGTCGGCCCGAGAAGCGCGACGATCAGCGTACAGACCGACGTCGCGTACCCCCAGTAAGCCAGGTAATTTACGTCAGATATCCCTGCGCTCTCCGCCAGGGAATTAAAATAAATCGGGAATATCGTTGATACCATCATGGTAAACGCTGAATTTCCCACATCATAGAGCACCCACTTCTTTTCCAGTGAAGTCAGCTTGAATTTCATCTCTCAGTCCCTCTCTCTCAGTTTATTTCCGATTGGTGCCTGTCTCACAGCCGGAGATCTTCCCAGCCGTCGCCGGCGCCAAATGTCTTTTCAAACCGCCCCGGGAGCTCCTTCCCTTCAAACAGCGTCTTCTGATACTGGATGATCAGCCCGGCTGCCAGCGGAACCGCCCCCGCATACTGCCGTTTCAGGATCCTGCAGTATTCCCTGCACGCCGGATTCGGTTCCAGGCTCATGACCATGCCGTGCTTGTCCTCATACTGCCCCGCGATCTTCATCCCGGCAAAGAGAAGCCGCCTCTTCATCATCCCCGGCGCGTGCAGCGCCTTCAGGCAGAACAGCATCCCCCGCATGGACTTCTCTATAAGCTCCGGCGTCATATTTTCAAAAAACGGCGCGATGACCTCCGCATTCTTCTTTGATGGATGGAGATGTCCGGTCGGCAGGCAGCGCACCGGATTGATATAGTCCTCTTTCATAAGCATACGGTCAAACTCCATCTCGATCTCCGAATGCCCGATCCCGCTTTCATGGATCATTTTCTCTACATACGGATGGCATTCACTGTCCAGCGCAAAGTGGCAGATAAAACCGTAGACATAAGCCCGCGCCGCCGCCGGATCAGGCGAGCGCCCGATCACTTCAGCCGCATGGCGGAAAAACGGGGCCGCCGGACGCTCATGGAGCGCGTATCCCTGCCCGTTGACCGGATTCCTGGTCAGCGCTTTATAGTAAAAAAGAAGGTCCGGGCCGTGGACGCCAAAATCAAACAGCTCCCTGTTATTCTCAATGGCGCTCTGGAGCGGGCGTCCAAGCGCGCCGATCACTTCTTCTCCGAACTTGTAATGTGCATAAGTTGTTGGCATATAATCTCCTCTTTTCTCATGTTGATCTGTCTATCGTTTATTATCACATATCTCATGAAAAAAATCTACCGGCATGCATCCGCTGCATGTTAATTTTTTGTAAGGGAAATCTTGACTTTTATACACGGGAGTCCTATATTATATATTGTGCAGTCGTTAGCACAACCTCTGTCCGTACAGACAAGACGGCACGGCATACCAGGGCTTGTACTGGTTTCGACAGGGATCCTGAAGATGGAGAAGCTATCCGCAGGCTGATGCGTCAAATCGCAAACTTAAAATTAAACGCTAACGATAATTACGAATTAGCTGCAGCCTAAATGCTGCATACCGCTCCCGGTGCACCCACACATCGGGGATCCGGTATCAAAAATGTGGGAAACGATGCCGGCAAAGCTTTGAACCGGCAGGCGTAACATGAAGCTACTGACCCCGTAAGGATGTTCGTTTCCGTACGGCAGAGGGAATGAAAAAGAACGGACTATGATAGTAGAAGTACATGGGATGGGTTTCTGGACGCGGGTTCGATTCCCGCCAGGTCCACTTGACCGCAAATATTTTTTGTGGCCAACAGCATTCAGATGGAAACATAGCTCAGCTGGGAGAGCGCTCGCCTGACTAGCGGGAGGTCATGGGTTCGAGCCCCGTTGTTTCCAGTAGGAAGCCATTAATAAAGGCTGTCCATATTATATACCAAAATTATGGGGTATTAGCGCAGTTGGGAGCGCGCCACATTCGCATTGTGGAGGCCACGGGTTCGAATCCCGTATACTCCAGCATTAAAAAGGGGGCTGTCGGTTAATACCGATTTTTAACCCCTGACATGCAGGGAAGAGACAATCCCAGAAAATTCGGACTTTTTAAAGTTCTGAATTCTCCAGTGGATTGTCTCTTCCCTTTTATAATCCTTATTTCAGGGCACAAAATCCCCTTGTCTGGATTTTTGAAAGCACTCCTTCAGCTAAGCTGTTTTCTGCTCCTTTTTCCCTTCATATTTCTCAATTTCATGTTGTAAAAACCGATGGTATTTCATGATATTCCTGCCAATCGCATACAGCATGATTGGGTTAAACCCGGTTCTTCCCTTATCTGAATAGCAGGCCAGCAGGCCCGAAAAATCTAATTCCTCCATCACGTTTTTCAGGGTATAGACTGGATCGTCATCGGGTAAACTCAATTCGAAGAAACT
>CALWDN010000036.1 GCA_944376685.1 uncultured Mediterraneibacter sp.
AAGCGGGTGATGAGAATCGAACTCACGTATCCAGCTTGGAAGGCTGGTGTTCTACCATTGAACTACACCCGCACATAATCGGGGTGACAGGATTCGAACCTGCGACCTCCTGGTCCCAAACCAGGCGCTCTAGCCAAGCTGAGCCACACCCCGGTGCATTCCGCTGAGATCCTGTCTTTCCCACAGCGCATGGATTATTATATTATACAGTTTCCTGCATGTCAACAACTTTTTTTATTTTTAGTACGGATTTCCGAAATACTTCTGCACTTCACGTGAGATATCGCTGTTCAAACGACGCCGTGCCGTCTGCCCCGATCTCCATAAGCATGTAGCTGCCTTTTCTCCCTTCCTGTCTCGGGAACGACAGACTGCCCGGGTTCAGCACGGTAAGTCCGTCCTTCTGCTCAAAAGAAGGCTTGTGCGTGTGTCCGTACATCACAATATCCGCTTCCCGGGCACGGCCTTCTTCTATAATATATTCCGGGTCAAGCGATACATAATAAGCGTGCCCGTGAGTGATAAAGACTTTGTATTTCCCAAGATAAAATTCTTCCTCCCGCGGCAGGTCTGAAAAGAAATCATTATTGCCCCGCACGATATGCTTCTCGCAGTCCACGACTGCATTCACATAATCTTCTCCGCCTTCCACATCCCCAAGATGGATAAATGCGTCGATCTGCCCGGCTTCCTCCAGCGCCCGGTCAAGCGCGGCATGCCTGCCGTGTGTATCACTGACGATCAAGATTCTCATTATCATTCCTCACTGATCCTGTCCTTTAGTATATCACGCATCGCCCGCAGGGCTTTGCCCCGGTGGCTGAGTTCGTTTTTCTGTTCAGGCTCCATCTCCGCCGTCGTACATCCGTATTCCGGCACGTAAAAGATCGGGTCATAACCAAACCCGTTTTCCCCGGCCGCCTCAGCGGCGATCCGTCCCTCTATCGTCTTTCGCACCACATCCACCGTTCCATCCGGAAATACGGCCGCCACCGCACATACAAACCGGGCTGTGCGTTCTTCATCCGGCACGCCTTCCAGACGGTCGAGCAGGATGCTGTTTTTAATATCATAAGACGTATCCTCCCCGGCAAATCTGGCGGAATAAATGCCAGGCGCCTTATCCAGATAGTCGATCTCAAGCCCCGAATCATCCGCCAGCACGATGTCATTTGTCAGGACTCTTGCCACTGCCCTGGCTTTGATCTCCGCATTCTCTTCAAAACTTGAGCCGTCCTCGACAATATCCACGTCAACCCCGGCCTCTTTCATGGAAAGGATCTCCATCCCAAGATCCGCCAGGATCATGCGGATTTCCTTCATCTTATTCTGATTTCCCGTTGCAAATATAATTCTTCTCATCTTATTCCGTACCCTCTGTTCTTTTGTGGCGGGGCGGCTTCGGCCCCGGATACTGATAAAAATAGGTTCTTATCATCCCGTTGTATATCTTCCGGTTTCTGTCTGCTTTTCTGCCAAAATACCTCTGCGCATCCTCATAACTGGTGATCATATATGCCGACCAGCTGTCAAGCTTCCGGAACGCTTCCCCGAACTCCCGGTATATCTGCGGAAGCGTATCACGGTCTTCAAGACGTTCCCCATAAGGCGGATTCGTGATAATGAATCCGTACTTTTTCGGATGGCTCAGATCCCGCACCTCCCGCTGCTGAAAGTGGATCAGATGGCCGACTCCTGCCGAGTCTGCATTCCTGCGCGCCGTGCGTATCACTTCCGCATCCGCATCATAGCCCTGGATATCGGTCTCAATCCTGTCATCGATCAGGTCATGCGCCTCATTGACCGCGTCATACCAGCACTTTTTAGGGAAAAGGTTCGTCCACTCTTCCGCCGTAAACGAACGGTTCATACCAGGTGCGATATGGGCAGCCATCATTGCCGCTTCGATCGGGAATGTCCCGCTCCCGCAGAATGGATCCACAAGGATCCGGTCTCCGCGCCAGGGTGTAAGCATGATCAGGGCAGCCGCAAGGTTCTCCGCGATAGGCGCTTTTCCCGCTGCCGGCCGGTATCCTCTTTTATGGAGCGACGTGCCTGTCGTATCGATCCCCACCGTAACGGTATCCTTCATCAGGAACACCCGCACCGGATAGGGCGCGCCGTTTTCCGGGAACCACCCGATATGATATTTGCTTTTGAGGCGTTCGACCATGGCTTTTTTCATGATCGACTGAATATCTGACGGGCTGAAAAGCCGGCTTTTCACAGATGCAGCCTTTGCCACCCAGAATTTCCCGTCCTCAGGTATGTAATCTTCCCACGGGATCTCACGCGTCCTTTCAAACAGCTCATCAAACGTCTCCGCGTAGAAACTACCGACCTTAAGCAGGATCCGTTCCGCTGTGCGCAGGAAAATATTCGCCCTGGCAGCCGTATCGATCCCGCCTGCGAAAGTCACCCTCCCGTCCTCGACAGAGACGATCTCGCAGTCCAGTTCCTGGAGTTCACGCTTCAGGACCGCCTCCAGCCCGAAGTGGCAGGGCGCGATCCATTCCATTTTATCCATGAAATCTTCCCATCCTTACGCTTTATCTTTCTACATATTACTATAAATCAGGGACAGAGTAAAGTTGAACTTTACCTGCCCCAGCCTCTTACAGTCCTGTCTGCAAAGCGTATCTCACTGTTTATTAATAGCGGTCCGCCTCGTCAGCTTCATTCCTGCCGCAGTTTCTGCTGTCAGACATCTTTGAACGTGAATTGCTGTTTTTCGCCGCATTCCTGTTCTTATTCTGGCTGTCCCCATAGGAAGAGCTGTTTTTTGCATCTGAGTTTCTGTTGGAATTGTTGACATTGCTGTAATTTTTAGCCATGAGTCATCCCTCCTGTTTTTTTGTGTTCGGTTCTAGTATGTCTCTCCGGAGAAATATTATTCGCTTTACCCGCCAAACAGCAGATACATATTTTTTCGGTTTTTCAAAAGTTTTTCTTGCTTTTTCCAAATCCCTATATTATACTGTTCAATGTAGAAAGGTTATTTCTACAACCCCTTATTAATTATTTATACTCCCCTCAAAAGACCGATGGCTCCCCCATCGGTCTTTTACTTTTGCGTGTTTCTCCCGTTCATAATTTGTTCATTTATCATTTAAAAATCTTTCATCTTCTAAACATGTTTTCTTCATTTCTCCATAATATACTTTAACCATCGAAAGAAAAACAAAAACAAGGCGCTGCAAAGTTATCTAGAATAAACTTTTTCATAATACATGCCGGGGACTGAGAGATCAGTCACCCGGCATCCTCCCTTTTATGGGCCGCCATTCACTTAAGTTCATCTTTTTTCTTACGTATTTCTTCTGCTGCCACCGGGTCTGTCTCGAGTTCAAGCAGCCGCTCATATGCACCGGACAGTTCTTCTTTCATCCGGTTTAGCTCAATCTTCCCGACATTTTCCCAGACTGCAATGGCCGCTTTATCCGCTGCTCCTGCTATTTCCTCCGCCAGGATCCTCTGTTCTCTTTCTGCTTCCTCCTGCCGTTCTTTCATGTCAAGTTCATTCTCATATTCTGTCCTCAGCCGTTCTTCCGTCTCAAGTTCCGCCTCTTCATAAATTTCCTCTGCCTCAGCACTTACAAGCCCCTTCTTCTCTACGCCCAGGAGCACACACAGGAAAAGACAGGCCGCTGCCCCCAGGCCCACGCCGCCGATCACGCTCCGCAAGCTGACTCCCGCGCTCCGATGCCTGTCCGGAGCATCTGCCGGAACAGGCGGAAGAGATTTCAACACCTGGCTGAAATCCTCATACTTTTTCCCTTTTTCTCCTGTGCACCGGCTTATGAGACGCTGCAGGCGCATTTCTTCCCATCCGTTCAAAGCCGGCGTGATCTCGGCGTACGCAAGCATAAACTGGACGACCTTCCCATATGCAAACAAGTCTGGCTCCCTGTCCCTGCTTACACCCATGCCGCAGACAGGTTTTAAAAAATGATCCCTGACCGCACCGGTCTGCATCCGTTTCAGAACAGCTGCATTGTCCGGCGCCTCCAGATCCAGAAGCATGATCGCCCCTTCTTCCGCAGCAATGATGCTGTACGGATTCAGATACCGGTAATTCTGTCCGTTTCCCGAGCGGTGATACTGCTCAAGACAGCGCGCAAGATCTCTGAACCACGTAAGGACCAGCCTCCTGCCCAGCATCGGATGTTCCTTCAGATACTGCATCAGGGTGACTCCCTGCACACAGTCCAGGCTCCGTCTGCAGACCGCACCGTGATCGATAAACTTCAGCACTTCATACATTTCTTCCATATGCAATTTCCTGTTGGCTGCGCATGCGGATACCGGCATTCCCTCAACTGCCGGTCCCGGCCTGACACATCCGTTTCTTCTGTGGATCTCATCAGAAACCGATGAAGAAAAAATAAGAGCATTCTGAATCAGAGCGATTCAGGTAAAACTATAATAATAGAATCAGCGCAAAAAAGCAAGCACCGGATTATTCCGATGCCTGCCTTTTTAAATCACACAAGAAATCTTATCACTCCATCCTCTCCAGCTGCTCCAGCGCCGCCGCGATCACTTTATCCATATCGTAATATTTATAATTACCGAGCCGTCCGCCGAAGATCACATTTTCTTCCTTATCCGCAAGTTCTCTGTACTTCTCAAACAGCGCATTGTTCTTCTCGTCATTGACCGGATAGTAAGGCTCCATTCCCACCGTCCATTCAGATGAATACTCCCTGGAGATCACCGTCTTCTCCTGCTGTCCGAACTCAAAGTGCTTGTGCTCGATCACGCGTGTGTAGGGCACCTCGCGCTCCGTGTAATTGACGACTGCATTGCCCTGATAATTCTCACAGTCCAGGACTTCAGTCTCAAAACGGACAGAGCGGTATTCCAGCGCGCCCAGCTGATAATCGAAATATTCATCGATCTGCCCGGTGAAAATGATCTTCTCCGCGATATCCGGATTTTCTTTCCGGAACTCAAAGAAATCAACACCCGTACGCACTTCCGCGCCCGCGAGCATCTTCTCCACGATCGGCGTGTAACCGCCCACCGGGATCCCCTGGTAGCGGTCGTTAAAGTAGTTGTTATCATAAATGAACCGGCAGGGGAGGCGTTTGATGATGAACGCCGGAAGCTCCGTACAGCTTCTGCCCCACTGTTTCTCCGTATATCCCTTCACCAGCTTTTCGTAAATGTCCCGTCCCACCAGGAACAGGGCCTGCTCTTCCAGGTTCTTCGGATCTGTGATCCCGGTCTCTCTGCGCTGGCGCTCGATGATCTCTTTTGCCTCCGCCGGCGTCCGGATCCCCCACATCCTGCTGAACGTATTCATATTGAACGGCAGGTTGTAAAGCTCGTCCTTATATACTGCCACCGGAGAATTGATATAATTGTTAAACTCCGCGAACTGATTTACATAATCCCAGATCTTCTTATCAGATGTATGGAAAATGTGCGCGCCGTATTTGTGGACATGGATCCCTTCGATATCTTCGCAGTAGATATTTCCCGCGATATGATCCCTGCGGTCGATCACCAGGCAGCTTTTCCCTTTCCGGCCGAGTTCGTACGCCATCACCGCCCCGTAAAGTCCCGCTCCCACGATCAGATAATCATATTTTTTCATAATACACCTCTTCCGTTGATTCGCTTTATCTTTTAGCTGATTATATCATCATCCGCGTTTCTTTTCTCTGTCATCTTTATTTTTTCGTCATTTATACATATTTTTAACAATTTTTCATTTACAAGTTAGCTATAATGCACTAAAATGTACTGGTAGGTGCTTTTCACATGAAAAGCTGAATACGAATTGCAATATGGAGGTACTTGAAAATGAAAGGAAATGTAATCGTCGGACAATCAGGCGGACCGACAGCTGCGATCAACTCAAGTCTTGCAGGCGTATACCGCACAGCTAAGGACCGCGGGGCCGCTAAAGTATACGGAATGCTTCACGGGATCCAGGGGCTGCTGCAGGAGCGCTATATCGATCTGTCCGAATATATCACAAATGAACTGGATGCAGAGCTCTTAAAAAGGACGCCGGCCGCTTTCCTCGGCTCATGCCGCTACAAACTGCCGGAGATCCATGAGAACCGCGAAGTATATGAAAAGATCTTCGAAATCCTCAACAAACTGGATATCGAGGCATTTATCTACATCGGCGGAAATGATTCCATGGATACGATCAAAAAGCTCTCTGACTATGCGATCATCACCGGACATCCGACCCGTTTCATCGGCTGCCCGAAGACCATTGACAATGACCTTGCCCTGACAGACCACACGCCGGGTTACGGAAGCGCTGCAAAATACATCGGCACTTCTGTAAAAGAGATTATCCGCGACAGCTTCTGTCTGGAATACGAGAAGGGCCTCGTGTCCATCATCGAGATCATGGGCAGGAATGCCGGCTGGCTCACAGGCGCCGCTGCGCTTGCCAAAGGCGAGGACTGCGCAGGGCCGGACCTGATCTATCTGCCGGAGCTTCCGTTTGACATCGAAGCTTTCGGCGAGAAAGTCAAAGCACTTCTTGAGAAGAAATCTTCCGTAGTCGTTGCCATCTCCGAAGGCATCCGCCTGGAGGACGGCCGCTACGTATGTGAACTGGGCCAGAGCATTGACTTCGTCGATGCATTCGGCCACAAACAGCTCTCCGGAACAGCGAACTACCTTGCAAGCTATATCGCAGGCGAGATCGGCTGCAAGACCCGTTCCATCGAGCTCAGCTCCCTTCAGCGCTCCGCTTCCCACTGCGCATCCCGCGTGGATATCCTGGAAGCATACCAGGTCGGCGGTGCGGCTGTGAAAGCTGCCGATGAGGGCGATTCCGGAAAAATGGTTGTCCTCACCCGTCTCTCCGATGATCCGTATCAGAGCGGAACCGAGGTGAAAGACGTTCACAAGATCGCCAACGACGAGAAACTCGTTCCGCGCGAGTGGGTAACCGAGGACGGTTCCTACGTGACCGACGAGTTCGTCAACTATGTACGCCCGCTCATCCAGGGCGACGTATCACCTGTAATGGTAGACGGCATACCGCGTCATCTTTTCCGTCAGATCTGATCCAGTCAGATGATATGATCGTCCGGATACTGCCGGGAAGTTCAGTCTGTTTTATGCAGGCTGGGCTTCCCGGCTTTTATATGCTATACTGGAGTCAGATTATCGCAGGGAGGTTTCAAAATGATCATTAAAAACGGACACATCATGGATCCCGCTTCCGGGAAATCGTATTTTGCCGATATAAAAATCACAGACGGCGTGATCGGGAAGATCGCGGACAGCATTGACGCTTCAGACAATGAGGAAATCATCGACGCCGCAGGTCTTACCGTCGCTCCCGGACTGATCGACACCCACGTCCATTTCCGGGATCCCGGATTCACCTATAAAGAAACGCTGCATACCGGCGCGCTTGCCGCGGCAAAGGGCGGCTTCACCACCGTCATCTGCATGGCCAACACTTCGCCGGTCGTTGACAATACGGAGGTCCTGTCTGACATCCTTGAGCGGACCGCATCAGAGAAGATCCGGATCCGCCAGGCGGCCAGCGTCTCCCGCGGTCTGAAAGGGGAAGAACTGACCGATATGAAAGCGCTGAAAGAAGCCGGCGCCTGCGGGTTCACGGACGACGGCATCCCGCTCCGCAACGGTGCCTTCCTATACGAGGCCATGAACCGGGCGAAAGAACTGGATGTACCGGTCAGCCTCCACGAAGAGGATCCCGCCTTCATTAAGAACAACGGGATCAACCACGGCACGGTTTCCGAACAGCTCGGCATCTACGGTTCGCCGTCCATCGCTGAAGAATCGCTGGTGGCCAGGGACTGTATGCTTGCCCTGCGCTCCGGCGCCCACGTGGTCATCCAGCATATCAGCTCCGGCAGATCCGTGGAACTGGTCCGCATCTTCAAGGGCCTTGGCGCCAACCTCCACGCGGAGGCCACACCCCATCACTTCACCCTGACAGATGAGGCCGTTCTGAAATACGGCACGCTGGCAAAAATGAATCCCCCTCTCCGGAAAGAGGAGGACCGTCAGGCCATTATAGAAGGACTTGCGGACGGGACCATCGACCTGATCGCCACGGACCACGCGCCCCACAGCAAAGAGGAAAAGGACCGCTCCATCACCGCCGCTCCAAGCGGCATCACCGGGCTTGAGACATCCCTGGCTCTTGGCATCACTTCGCTGGTGCGCCCGGGACACCTCTCCCTGATGCAGCTCCTGGAAAAAATGACGGCCGGCCCTGCCGACCTCTATCACCTCCCCGCAGGGAAGATCATCGAAGGCGGCCCTGCCGACCTGGTGATTTTTGATCCGGACGAATGCTGGAAACCGGAAAGCTACGCTTCCATGTCATCCAACACCCCGTTTACCGGATGGGAACTGTATGGAAAAGTAAAATATACGATCTGCCGCGGAGAAACTGCATACCGCGACTGACCCTTTTGATCATTTTTCGGACCGCTGATCATCAGCGGTCCGTTTTCTTATCCGTTATCTTCGCCGCAGGAGCCGCCGCCCTGAACGGAAATATGTTTCCTGCGGCCTCCCGCTCCGGCGCGGTCCTGGTGTACCGGCAGATGCTGAGCAGAAGCCCCAGCAGCACATAAGTAACGATCGTGCCCGTCCCGCCGTAACTCAGGAAAGGACAGAAGACACCGATATAGGAAACGCCCAGATTGGTCACGATATAACCCGCTGTTTCCAAAAGGAACAGAATGGAACACGCCGTCCCCATCAGCATGCCAAGCTGATTCCTCTGCCTCAGGGAAATCTTCAGGAAGCGGAACAGGAGAAACAGAAGCAGTCCGGCCAGAACCGCCGCGGCAAGGATTCCGTAATAGGCGATCACACCGGTCAGTGCGAACTCGGAAACTTCCGGTATCCGCAGTACATCCGCATCAGCGGCTCCCGCCCCTGCGATCCGGCTGCTGTCCAGGAACTCCCGGACGACCTGAACCACATAGCCGCCGGCTCCCGCCCCCTGATTCGGATCCCTCAGGATCGCCTGCACGCGTTCCTGCTGATACTCTGCTCCAAAAAACCAGAGCCAGGCAAACAGCGCAGCAGGCAGACAGAAAATGCAGGCAAGAATCCCGGCGAAAGTCCTTTTTTTTGCCACCCGGAACCACCCTTTCCACACAGCTGCCGCCAGGACCGCCATAAAGCAGACAGACAGCATGTATGCCGATGTCAGCCTGGGAATCCGGAACGTCAGTACAACCGGCACCAGCATCCACAGGACCGCCTTCCCGAGCGCCCGGTATCCCTGTCCCCGGTATGCATACAGCACCGCTGCGTAAAGCAGGACTGTCAGGAGCATCAGATATTCCGCCGTAACATATCCGATGAATGGAATATCCACGTAATTTGACGCTCCGTTTATCGTGCGCCCGAACAGAAGTACCGCCAGCATCCCCGCATCAAACAGGAGCATCAGAAACCTGGCATGTCTTGCGATGCGGGTATAGTCTGCAAAACAGACCGCCATCATGACCGTCAGGCCGATGATCATAAAAGACAGATTCCTTGATATGCTCATCCATCCATAGCCGCCTGCCGTCTCCACTTTTCCCTGCATGGTCATCTGGATCGCAAACCCTATGATGCTGAGCGCCGCGATCAGCGCGATCATCCCCCAGGGCATGACCGGGCGGTGGATCCGGTCCAGTTCATTCCCTGTCTCCACAGGGTCGCCCATCTCCTTCACTGCCGCCTCCTCAGCCTCTTTCCTGTCCATCCCTTCACTCATGAAATCCTGCATCTGATCCTCAATGTGGGCGCAGTATTCTTCCTTCACCGCATCCCGCGCCATCCGGCATCGGATCTGGTCTGTCAGGATCTGTAAATACTCCTCTCTCTTCAAAACTGCTCCCCCTCTCCTACACCGCCGCCAGGCTCATTACACTGGCCACGGCTCTCGAGTAAACATCCCACTCAGCTTTCTTCTCTTCCAGAACTTTCTTCCCGGCTTTCGTAATGCTGTAATACTTGCGCAGCTTCCCGCCGGCCGGCTTCTCGTAGGACTTAAGGCATCCTTTCTCCTCCAGCCCGTGAAGCAGCGGGTACAGCGTCCCCGCCTTCAGCTCAAATACATTTTCCGAGCGCTCCCTGAGCTTCTCGATCATCTCGTAGCCGTACATGTCGTTTTCCTCCAGAAGCTTCAGCACCAGCATGGCTGTACTCCCCGATACCAGACTCTTGTCTATCTTCATTTCAACTCCTCCTTTATTTATCTTTATATAGGTTATCTATATATTATGGTTTTATTATATATAGATTATCGATATAAGTCAATGAAAATTTACATAACTCCGGAGAAATCGATTTTTAATGGATTTTTTGGAAATTGGGGGTTTACAACTGCTTTTGATTATGATAGAATACCTTTTGTCGAGCGGAAGTGGCGGAATGGCAGACGCGCTAGATTCAGGTTCTAGTGGGAGTTAATCCTGTGAGAGTTCAAGTCTCTTCTTCCGCATAGATTTAAAGATGGAGAATTCCTTGATTTTCAAGGGATTCTTCTATTTTTATTGCAGTATCAGACTGCCTGACTTTGGTTACTTCAATTATTAAAAAGACACGTTAAAAAACTTTACAAATAAATAAACTATTGTATAATAAAGCCATAAAAACATAAACTATATTGAATGAAAGCAGAGGACGGAACAGGCGGCCGTCGCCCCAGTTGGAGATGTGGAAATGTCACCCCACCTATTTCATTCAAATAACAGCGGGTAACCATGGTTGCCCGCTGTTATTTTAATACTATTGCTCTTTGAACATCAAAAAAGAGATTTGGCTATTATGTGAAGCATAGTGTTTACTTACCCGCATTCACCTTGTTCAGCAAAGCCTCCTGAAGCACTTGTGAAAAGTTCACGCCTATAGCCATTGCTTCTTCATTCAGCCACTCTGGAATAGTAAGCGTCTTTTTCACAGCTTTATTATTGTGCATTTTCGCATATTCTCGTGTATCGCATGCAATATAATTTACAAACTCATTCTCATTTAACTTTACCTGTCCCAACGGGGTCGGATCCGGTATTTTATTTCCTGCTTTCTCTTCATCGTAAAGATAAAAAGCTAATACATCCTCCGCCATCATAATAGCATCCTGAAGATCATCTCCACAAGTGTAGCACCCATCCAGGTCTGGAAAGAATACCGAATAGCTACCCTCTTCTTCTGGTAAAAAAACTGCCGGATATACATATTTTGCCATTCTATCAACCTCCTTTATATTAAAAACGGAACCGTAACTTATCTCACCCCTGCATCCTTTAAGATCCTGTTTGCTGTCCCGGTGGGGATTTCTTTACTCCCATGTCTTGGTATACGGATATCTTTTCCCGTCTTATTACTGTGCCATTTATCATGCTCTTTACCATGTTCAACGAAAACACAGCCATTTTTCTTTAGTATCTTAACAAGCTCCGATGTTTTCATTGGGCCCTCCTTTTATAGTATATTAGCACGTGTGAATGCGTGTGTCAATAGAATCGCACATATTTACACGTGTCCTTTTTCAATTTGCAAGACAGTTACATTTGCATTTCTCCTTCAAAGTGCTATAATGTCTTGTATGGAAGCATAGCTCAGCTGGGATGAGCGTTCGCCTCACACGCGAGAGGTCATGGGTTCGAGCCCCATTGCTTCCATTTTTTAATGCTCATCTTCCGTCAGGATCCCCGACCGGATCAGATCCGTGAGCAGCACCCTCGCCTGGGGAAGCAGCTCATCCATCGGCGTATTTTCTTCCCTGGACTCATTGACGAATCCAAACATCCCGAAACATACAAAGCCGGCGATCTTTCTCGGCGAATACTTAAGCCGCATCCGCTTCTTTACATGCAGCGTATGCTGCTCCACCGTCTCCAGGACGATGCTGTACAGCCTGGACGCCAGATAGGGATTCTTCTCCGGGTCTGTGTGCCGGAAGAAATCAAACCGGTCTGAATAAAGCTGCAGGATCGCATCCAGCATGTTCACATAGCCGGCAGCCAGCCTGCCGGTCGGATTGTTCTCCCGCTGGCGGCGGTAATAATCCTCGGTTCCGAGCTTAAGCATATCATCAAATATCTCATCCAGAAGCGCATACTTGTCACTGTAATGCGAGTAGAATGTGATCCGGCTTATCTCCGCAGCCCGGCACAGTTCCGTGATCGTGATATGTTCAAAATCTTTTTCCCCGAGCATCGCGATCATCGCGTTTTTGAGGTTCTTTTTTGTCTTGGCGATCCGTTTGTCTTCCATTTTCTTACATTTCCTTTTATGTTGTATAGATAACTAACATTTTCTCACTTTTGTAAATTGTTATCCTGCGTATGTTTTGCTATAATTTTAACACCTGTTATAATAACGGTCAATTATGCAAATGCTTATACTGACGGGAGGGGTAATTATGCCGGATATCGCGATCATGACAGACAGCAACAGCGGGATCATGCCATCGGAAGGCCCGGATTACGGGATTCATGTGCTTCCCATGCCGGTCATCATTGACGGGAAAACTTATTTTGAAGGAATTGATATCACACCGGAAGTGTTTTATGAAAAGCAGACTTCAGGCGCTGTGATCACCACATCCCAGCCTTCCCCGGGAGATGTGACGGATATGTGGGACGATCTTCTTAAAAAATACAGCGAGATCGTATTCATCCCCATGTCTTCCGGCCTGAGCAATACCTGCCAGACCGCGGCTCTGCTGGCGGAGGACGAACCTTACGCAGGAAAGGTCTTTGTGGTCGACAACCACCGGATCTCCGTGACGCAGTCCATGTCCGTGCTGGACGCTGTCACGCTGGCCGGTCAGGGAAAATCCGGCGCCGAGATCAAAGAGATCCTGGAAAAGGAGGCCCTGGACGCTACGATCTACATCGCCGTGGATACACTGGAATACCTGAAGAAAGGCGGGCGCATCACTCCGGCCGCCGCGACCCTGGGCACCATCCTCAAGCTGAAGCCGGTCCTGACGATCCAGGGGGACAAACTGGATTCCTACGCCAAAGCCAGAGGAATGAAATCGGCCTTCCGCACGATGCTGGACGCCCTTGATGCGGATATCGCCGGCCGGCTGTCCCATCTGCGCGAGAGCGGGCGGCTGAAGATCGGCATCGCCAACACGCACATGGACGCCGATAAACTGGAGAATTATAAAAATGAGCTCCAGAAGACTTTCCCTGATCTGGAACTCATCTATTTCCCGCTCACTATGAGCATCGGTACGCATGTCGGCCCCGGCGGCCTTGGGATCGGCGCCGTGATAAGCCATTAATATGTATACCTGATCTGTACGCTGACAGTCCGCGCAGCACTGCTGCCGCTCTGTCAGCTTTTTTTAATAAATGTGGTGCCGCATTTCGGGCAGCGCACTTCAATCTTCCCTTTCCCTTTCGGGATGCGGATCTTCTGCTTACAGGACGGGCATGTATAAATGTGATATACTTTCCGCTGCTGCCAGATATTCTTCTGTTTCTGGAAGAAGCTCCTGATCCCGTAAGTCTTTGCCAGGAAGGTCTGGTTTTCCGCATAGCGCTTCGTCACATTTCTGGAAAATACCCTGTAATAACTGTAGATCACCAGGATCCACCCCAGAAAATAAGGGATCAGCGCTGCCGGATGATCCCCGAACAAGGCGGAGACCAGTACACAGACCACACCGATCACCAGTATAAATTTTGACAGCTGATCGATCCCGTATCTTCCCTGCATGAACCGGATCAGCTTTTCTCTGAAATTCATCTGTCCATCCATCCTTTTTATCAAGTATGGAATACATTTTCCTCTGTTTTCCGGGCAAAGTCAATTAAATTCCTATAAAATCTTCAGAAAATAATTTCGTGCAGGTCCTCCTGCTCGATCCCGTTTTCCGCCATTACACTCAGGAGGCTTTCCCGCTGATCCGGCAGGGCGCACCAGGCAAGCCCGCAGCCGGCGGAGATCTCTCTGGGCACCGGGATCAGCCTGCCGGGAACATCATTCGCCCGGCAGGCTTTCTCCATGGCCATGGCGTCGGCCGTCGTATGAAATGTTACGATCAGTTTCAGTTCTTTCTTTCTCATCCCACGAACCCGCTATCCGATCATCACTGCAAAACCATCTTCCGTCTCTTCAGACGTATATTTCCGGCCGTGGTCTTTCGCGCACTTCTCAACATTCATTCTCTGATGCGGCTCAGTAACGAGCACGCGCACAGGTTCATTTCCGCTTTTCAGGACTTCCTCTGTGAGCATCACCGGTTCCGGACAGGACAGCCCCCTTGCATCTACTTCTTTCATCATAATTCTCCCTTCTTATCTTCCTTCCGTACGCTTATTCCCGAATCCGATGATAAAGCATACGGCAATGCAGATCACAACCGCGATCTTCCCGTTCAACGGCACACTGCCTGATACGATCTCCTGAGTCTCTGCATTCACTGCCGTAGCACTCGCCGCCAGTCCGAGATTATGCGCCAGCGCGGCACCGATCAGCATGCCGAGCACTGTAATGGCCGAATCCGACGATCCCTGTCCGGCCAGAATCAGCTGCCGGAGCGGGCATCCGCCTGCAAGCACAGCGGCAAATCCCACCGCATACATGCCAAGGATGTTCCACAGATGCTCCGAATGTGCGATCACGCCCGGCGTATCGAATGCCGGGACAAAGTTCCCGGACGCAATATTATAGACCAGCATGATCACAAAGAAGCTTCCGATGATCGTCAGCAGATCGAAATTTCTCATCAGGATAACATCCCGGATGCTTCCCGCAAAACACATCCTTGATTTCTGTGCAAACGCGCCGAAGACCAGGCCGCCGGCCAGCGACAGCAGGACCGGAGCATGCATACTTCCCGGTCCGCTCTGGCTTGCCTTTAACAGTGTGGTAGCCAGTGAAAGGATCAGGACTCCGAGCAGCAGGACCGGAAGTACGGCGCCGCTCATGCGGCCGGCGAGATGTGCTCTGCCCAGACTGAACCCTTTCTTTAATGCAAATACGCCTGTCCCCACGCCCAGGACAAATCCAATGAGCGCCACCCAGGCGTTCAGGTCGCCTGCGGACATCCGGATGATCATCCGGAGCGGGCATCCCAGAAATACCAGTGATCCGATGGCCAGGATCATCCCGAGCACGAACCTGGCCATCGGCGATGATCCCGCTGTGGAACGGTATTCCTTTGTCGCAGCGGATATAAGAAAGGCGCCAAGTACAAGACCGATGATCTCCGGTCTTGCATACTGCACCGTCTCCGTGGAATGGAGCCCCAGCGCGCCGGCTGTATCCCGGATAAAGCAGGCGATACAGAAAGCCATATTGGCCGGATTGCCGAAATAGGCAAGCGCAGCCGCCACGATCCCGCAGACTGCGCCCGCAAGGGCAAGCTTTTTCTTAGAATCTGATAAGTTCATCTTTATTTCCTCCTGTCTCTCATTCCTCTGCCAGTTCTTTCACCGCACGGACTGCCGCATCAACCTCTTCTTCTGTATTGAAGTGGGAGAAACTGAACCTCACAGCCCCCTGGTCCACCGTTCCAAGCGCCTGATGCATGAGCGGCGCGCAGTGGGCGCCCGGCCTCGTTACGATGCCATAGCGCACGTTCAGTTCATCGCTCACTTCCGAAGAATCGTAATCCCCGATATTAAAAGAAACGATCGCCGCACGGTTCTTTGTGCTGAAATCCCCGTACACCTTTACACCCGGAATCCCGGATATGCCCAGGTAAAACCGCTGCATCAGCGCCAGCTCCCGCTCCCGGATCGTATCAGGTCCGGTTTCCGTGATATAGGAAACCGCCGCGCCAAGCCCCGCGATCCCGTGCCCGTTCAGCGTCCCCGCCTCAAGGGCGGTCGGCATCTGTGCCGGATGGTGCGTATTATAGGTATCAATGCCGCTTCCCCCGGAAAGCAATGGCCGGATCTCCACACCGGAGCGCACATACATGCCGCCGGTCCCCTGCGGTCCCAGCAGACCCTTATGTCCGGTAAAGCACAGCACATCGATCCCCAGCTTCTGCACATCGATCTCCCACACGCCGGCGGTCTGCGATGCATCCACGATAAGCAGAAGACCGTGCCGCTTTGCGATCGCATGCACCCGTTCCAGATCGATCATGTTTCCGGTCAGATTGGAGGCGTGGGTACAGACGATCATCTTCGTCTCCGGACGTACGGCCCGCTCCATCTCCTCATAGGAAATGTTCCCTTTCTCATCACACTCGAGGATCGTCAGGGCTGTTCCCCGTTCCCGGCACTCATACAGAGGCCGGAGCACGGAATTGTGCTCCAGTACGGTTGTGATCACATGGTCTCCGGGATCGCACAGCCCTTTAATAGCGATATTCAGGCTTTCCGTAGAGTTTGCCGTAAACACGATCCTGGAAGGCGATTCCGCATGGAACAATCCTGCCAGCTTCTCCCGTGTCCCGTATATGACACGCGATGCATCCAGGGCCGGATCCGACGCCCCGCGCCCTGCGTTCCCCATCGTATCGAGCGCCGCAAGCACCGCTTCTTTTACCTGCACGGGCTTACGCAGTGTAGTCGCGGCATTGTCCATATAGATCATACTTTTCACCTCCGGCCGTCTGGCATACAGAATCATTATCCTATTTAAGTATAGATTTATCTCCGGTTTCCGTCTAATCGAAAACAAAAATAAGGAGCCGCCGCCTATAGATTTTTTCTATAAGCGTTGGCTCCTGTTTTTTCAGTTTTCCGGATACATCTGCTGTACCGTTTTTATGAACTTTTCTGCCGCCGGAAGGCTAGGATATCCCGCATCATAGACCATATTGATATTCCTGGTGCCGCCCGCCTTTCCCAGTGGGAATGCCAGCAGTTTTCCGCTTTCGATCTCTTCCTTTGCCGCAAGATGCGAGAGGATCGTCACGCCCATTCCACCGGCTGCCGACCGCTTGATCGCCTCCTGGTTCTCCATTACCGCCGCCACATTCAGTCCGGACGGATCGATGCCGTTCTCACCGAGCATGCGGAACGCTTCTTTTCTCGTTCCCGAACCTTCTTCCCTGAGAATGACCGGCTCATCCAGGATCCAGGAAATGTCATCCTCCCCCTGTCTCCGGCAGAACCGCTCTTCCGGGGGCGCCAGGATCACCAGTTCATCTTCATAGAACGGTACATACGTGCAGTTCCCGCGTTCAAGCACGGTTCCGGTAAATCCCACATCCGCCTTATGCGAAAGGATCATCTCCACCACGCCGCTGCTGTCCGTCTCAAAAAGCTTCAGCTGTTCCTTCGGGTATTCTCTGCAGAACCGGGCCATAATGTCCGGCAGAAGATACTGCGCCGGGATCGTGGATGCCGCAATGCGGAGCACGCTGCCAGCATACTTTTCTTCCAGACCGAACCGCCTGCGGATCTTCTGTTCCAGCTCCAGCATCTGCCCGGCATAGGCATACAGTTCCTTTCCCGATTCGGTAAGCGAAACTTCTTTTGTGTTCCGCACCAGCAGGCAGGTGGAAAGTTCCCGTTCCAGTGAAGCGATATGCGCGCTGACCGTGGGCTGGGTCAGATAGAGCTGTTTTGCGGCTTTTGAAAAACTCGTTGTCTCCGCCACGCGGACGAAAGCTTCCAGCTGTTTCAGGTTCATCTCCCATCCGCCTTTCTCAGAAGCCGGATGCACGGATGGTCTGCATTGCTCTCCACAACTCTTCCCACGATTGATACTTCTGTCCCGAGATCTGCTTTTGCCAGCGCCCGGAGCATCCCGTCCGCTTCTTGTTCCGGCACGGCAAACAACAGGCCGCCGGACGTCTGGGGATCGCTTAACAGATCCACATACACCTCGTCCACACCGCCGGCGTCCAGCATGCCGCTCACATGGCGCTGGTTGCGGTACGCGCCGCCCGGGATCAGCCCCATTTCCGCATATTCTTTTGCTCCGGTCATAAATGCGATGCCGTCCACGCCGATCTCGATCACCGCCCGGCTTGCCTCCGCCATTTCCGAACAGTGTCCGAGAAGCCCGAACCCGGTCACATCTGTGCAGGCATGGACCGTAAAGTCCTGCGCCGTCTCCTTCGCCTTTTTGTTCAGTGTGGTCATCACGCGGATTGCTTCCTGCTCCGCTTCTTCCGAAGCCATCTCCGCCTTGACCGCCGTATTGATGATCCCGCTTCCAAGCTGTTTCGTAAGGATCAGGATATCCCCTTCCTGACAGCCGAAATTCTTATATATATGATCCGGATGTACCAGCCCGGTCACAGACAGACCGTACTTCGGCACATCATCCTGAATGGAATGTCCGCCCACCAGAACCGCGCCCGCTTCTCTCACCTTGTCCGCGCCGCCCCGCAGGATCTCTCCCAGGACATCCGGATCCACATTT
>CALWDN010000037.1 GCA_944376685.1 uncultured Mediterraneibacter sp.
GTTCAAAACCCAGCTCTGCAACGATCGGTTCCATAAGCCGTTCCGTTGTCTGTTCATATTCTTCTCTTCTGGACACCTTCTACTTCCTTTCTGCAGTTACAGCTGTCATAATATTCCGTACCAACAAAGAAGAGTGAACTTTCGTTCACTCTTCTGCCGGATCTTTTATGTAACTGTCGTTAAGTATAGCACCAGCTTCCGGGAAATGCAAGGCTTTATTTCAAAAAACTGCGGTCATCCGCGGTATTTTGTGCCCGCGCCGTCGCGTCTGGCCTGCTTGAGCCGGTTCAGCGTCACTTCTTTATCATTATATCGGATCTTTGTCTCCGTCCCTTCTTCGAAAAGCCATACATGTTCCAGCTCATCCTTCTTCTGGAGGCGGATCCCACGTACGCCCAGGGCGCCTTTCTTTTTCACAGGGATCTCGGATGCCGGAAACCGGAGGAAATAGCCGTTCGCCGTCTGAAGCACCACATTCTGACTGTCATTTACTACCTTCACCTCGATCAGCCGGTCCTCATCCTGCAGTTTTGTGGCCGCGATGGTCCGCTTCGTAACCTGGAACTCCGTTCCTTCAACCTTTTTGACCATGCCTTTCGCCGTGGCAAAGAGCAGCCAGGAAAACCTCATCTGCTCCGCATCGCACACCATGACGATCTGCTCGCTTGACGTATCATAGTTGCTGATATTGTCGATCGGCGTACCTTTATCGCGGAACCTGCCGTAAGGCACATCCATCACTTTAACCTGATGCATTTTCCCGCTGTCCGTAAAAATACAGAGCCTTCCGGTATTCATGCAGTGTACGGTATATTTATTCTCGCTGTCGGCAGCTTCTCTGTTTCTTTCATACACAGCCGTGTCAACAGTCCTGGCATAACCAAAGCGGTCCATAAGAAATACGACTTCCTGCTCCTCGATCTTGTTTTCTTCAAACACGGCTTCTTCCGCATTTTCGATCACAGTACGTCTTTTCCGGCCGTATTCTTTCTTATATGAATCGAGCTCATCCATGATCACGCCGGCCATGGAATCATAATTGTTGAGGATGTCCTCATATCTGGCGATATTCTTCAGCGTCTGTTCATGTTCTGCCCGGAGCGCCTCGATCTCAAGTCCGATCAGGCGGTACAGGCGCATCTCCAGGATCGCCGTTGCCTGGCGTTCTGTAAAGCGGAGCAGCGCCGCCATCTTTTTTGAAATATTTGATTTAAATTTAATGTTGTCCGTCACGCCGTTTACAAGGCACGCCCTGGCATCTTTAACCGATTTGCTCCCGCGGAGGATCTCGATCACAAGATCGATCACGTCGCAGGCTTTGATCAGGCCTTCCTGCACCTCGCTTTTTTCGCGCTCTTTTGTCAGAAGCGTCTGGTATTTCCTCGTAGCCAGTTCAAACTGGAAATCCACATGATGTTCGATGATCTTCTTAAGCCCCAGAGTCTCCGGGCGGCCGTCCGCAACTGCAAGCATATTGACGCCGAACGTATCTTCCAGCCGGGTCTTCTTGTAGAGCATATTTTTCAGGTTCTCCACATCCGCCCCGCGCTTCAGCTCCAGTACAATGCGGATCCCCTCTTTTGACGACTGGTTTGATATATCGACAATATCCGTAGTCTTCTTCGTCTCGACCAGAGAAGCCACGTCATTCAGGAACTTGCTGATGCCGCTTCCGATCATGGTGTAGGGGATCTCGCTGATCACAAGCTGTTTCTTTCCCCCTTTGAGTTCTTCAACCTCCACTTTCCCGCGGATCCGGATCTTTCCCTGTCCGGTCTCATATATCTCAGGCAGGTCATCTTTATTAACAACGATGCCGCCTGTCGGGAAATCAGGCCCCTTGATATACTTCATCAGCTGCCGTGTGCTTATCGCGTCATTTTTCATATACGCCTTGACCGCGTCCACAACCTCGGCCAGGTTATGCGTCGGGATGCTGGTCGCCATACCGACCGCAATGCCCTCGGCGCCGTTTACCAGCAGGTTCGGGATGCGGACCGGAAGCACCAGCGGCTCTTTTTCCGACTCATCAAAGTTTGGCCCGAAATCGATCACATTTTTATCCAGATCGGCCAGGCATACTTCCTGCGTAAACTTTGTCAGCCTGGCCTCCGTATAACGCATAGCCGCGGCCCCGTCTCCTTCTATGGAGCCGAAATTGCCGTGCCCGTCTACGAGGATCTGCCCTTTCTTGAAATCCTGGGCCATAACGACCAGCGCTTCGTAGATCGAGCTGTCTCCGTGCGGATGGTATTTACCCATGGTGTCGCCTACGATCCTGGCGCATTTTCTGTAAGGCCTGTCGTACCGGATGCCCAGCTCATACATATCGTAAAGCGTACGCCGCTGCACCGGTTTAAGGCCGTCGCGTACGTCCGGAAGGGCGCGGGATATGATCACGCTCATGGCATAATCGATATATGATTTTTTCATAAGGTCCGAGTATTCTGTCCTTATGATCTGTGACTCACTGTTCATTCTTACTCTCCTTCATCCTCTGTGGATCTTTTCCTGAACGGTTCATGCCTTTAGATGTCAAGCTCTGCTTCTGTCGCATTTTCATAGATAAATGCGCGCCGCGGCGGCACCTCAGTCCCCATAAGCATTTCTGTGACGCTGGATGCCATCCTCGCATCTTCTATCTCAACAAGCTTCAGGAGCCTGCGCTCCGGATCCAGTGTGGTCTCCCACAGCTGTTCCGCATCCATCTCGCCAAGGCCCTTGTATCGCTGCAGGGTAAATGGCCCCGTATGCGTCTTCCGGTATCGCTCCAGCGCTTTGTCATCATAGAGATACTCTTCTTCTCCGTTCTTCGGCATTGCCTTGTAAAGCGGCGGCATGGCGATATAGACATGCCCCTCATAGATCAGTTCCGGCATAAAGCGGTAGAAAAGCGTCAGAAGCAGCGTAGAGATATGGGCCCCGTCCACATCCGCATCCGCCATGATAATGATTTTGTCATAGCGGAGCTTCTCAATATCAAAATCATTGCCGTACCCTTCCGAAAACCCGCATCCGAACGCATTGATCATGGTCTTGATCTCTGCATTGGCAAGGATCTTGTCAATGCTTGCCTTCTCTACATTAAGGATCTTGCCGCGGATCGGGAGGATCGCCTGATAATTCCGGTCTCGGGCTGTCTTTGCCGAACCGCCGGCAGAATCGCCCTCTACGATAAAGATCTCACATTTCTTCGGATCGCGGCTCTCACAGTTGGCCAGTTTACCGTTGCTGTCAAATGAATATTTCTGCTTTGTCAGGAGATTGGTCTTTGCCTTCTCCTCTGTCTTCCGGATCTTCGCCGCTTTTTCAGCACTGGACAGCACAGTTTTCAGTGTATCCAGGTTGCGGTCATAATAGCGGACGATCTCGTCTCCGGTCACTTTACCCACTGCTTTTGCGGCATCCGGATTATCAAGCTTTGTCTTCGTCTGCCCTTCAAAACGCGGGTCCGGATGCTTGACCGAGATGATCGCGGTCATCCCGTTCCGGATATCTGCCCCTGTAAAATTCGCATCTTTCTCTTTCAGGATGCCCAATTCCCTCGCATACTGGTTCATAACCGTGGTAAATGTCGTCTTGAATCCGGTCAGATGCGTTCCGCCTTCTGCATTATATATATTGTTGCAGAAGCCAAGCACATTTTCGTGAAACTCATTGACATACTGGAATGCCGCTTCAACTTCGATCCCGTCGGCGCTTCCTTTAAAATAGACCGGTTCGTGCAGCGTATCTTTCTTTTTGTTCAGATCCCTGATAAAACCCAGTATCCCGTCCGGTTCATGGTATTCGATATGTTCCGGCTCTTCCGGCCGCCTGTCGTCAAAGATTATCTTCAGTTCCGGGTTCAGGTATGCCGTCTCGTGCAGCCGGCTCTTCACTTCTTCCGCCCTGAATTTAGTCTTTTCAAAAATTGTGTCATCCGGGAGGAAATTGATCGTTGTCCCGGTCTTCTTTGTTTTCCCGGTCACAGGAAGCAGGCCGTTTTCCAGTTCTACCACAGGGACTCCCCGCTCATAGCGGTCATGATGTATGCATCCTTCCCTGCTGATCTGTACATCCATATACGCAGACAGCGCATTCACGACTGAGGAACCTACGCCATGAAGACCGCCGCTTGTCTTATAGGCGGAATCATCAAACTTTCCGCCTGCGTGGAGCGTGGTAAACACAAGCCTGGCTGCCGACACGCCCTTTTCATGCATTCCCACCGGAACCCCGCGCCCGTTGTCGGATATTGTCGCAGACCCGTCTTTTTCAAGCGTCACGCGGATCTCTGAACAATACCCTGCAAGATGCTCGTCAACCGCATTGTCTACGATCTCATAGATCAGATGGTTCAACCCTTTGGTGGACACGCTTCCGATATACATCCCGGGGCGTTTCCGGACGGCCTCAAGTCCTTCCAGCACCGTGATGCTGCCGGCATCATATGTATTCTTACCTGCCATATGCTATCTCCTTTACGTTCATTTACAGTTCCAATACAACGCAGAACAATCCATTTGATACTATAACACAACAATTTGTGGTTTTCAACTTGAAATAAGCACATCATACAGCGCTTCTGAAAGCGGCTCCATCGCATTCATCATCTCCTCAACTGTATTTGTCTGCGCCCCTGCCTCTATCAGCAGTGATTTTGGCATCATGTGCAGGCTGTACCGGTAGGCTTTCAGATATATGCGTCTGGTGAAACCGGGATTCTCTGTTTCAGCCGCGAGATGCATCTGAAAAGAGAACGCAAGATTATCCTGGATATACGGATTTTTAAGATACGTGATCTCCCCGTTTGTCCGGGATCTGCTGAGCCCGTTGAAAAACATGATCTTTGCGGTCGGCTTTCCGTTCACTTCCGTGACAAGATGGGTGCCTTCAGCCACGCCGTCCCTGTGCAGGTCGATCAGGACTTCGATCGTCGGATTCTGCTCCAGTATCTTCCTCACCGCTTCCTCCGAATAATCGTAGGCGC
This sequence comes from uncultured Mediterraneibacter sp., assembly GCA_944376685.1. Classification (GTDB taxonomy): domain Bacteria; phylum Bacillota; class Clostridia; order Lachnospirales; family Lachnospiraceae; genus Mediterraneibacter. The sequence goes on from CALWDN010000037.1 coordinate 4,973, forward strand.
GGCTCCGGTCCAGCTTCCCGTCTATCACGTCATAGACGCCTGTGTCATGGATCGTTTCGATCCCCTTTTCATTCAAAAGCTCCGTCAGATAGGCTCCGACCCCCACAATACTCGTAGAAGGATCGCCAGGCGTCGAATCGACAAATGTCTCCTGTGAATGAGTGTGGAAAACAAGCACCTTCGGCCCTTCTTCCGTCAGGTCGATCGTCATGTCGCGCCCCAGCATATCGTCGGCATTGAGCTGATCAGCTCCGATCGTTGTAGAACTGTCTACAATATAAAAATTGGATAAAAGATATTCGAAATCCCTCAGTTTTTCGATAGACGTGTCGATGGCAGGGACGGCGACATCCTGATTTCCGCCTGATCCGCCGCCTTCATCCGCATCACCGGATTCTGGCGCCCCGTCCTCCCCTGAAGCCTGCGCCTCAAGCAGCACTGCCAACGTCTGTTCATCCTCCAGCAGGGATTCCCGGCCGGCCCGGCCTTCCGCGTATGAAATAAGCGGGAACCACCCGAGCGCGTTCGCCCTCACCCATTCCCCGATCCCCTCTGCATCTTCATCCTGCCATGCCAGTACGGGGATATACACCTGTCCGGCATATCCGGTGATCCATGTCTGCAATCCGTATTTCCAGTCAGCCCAGCCCCCGGCTGGTTTCACGCATATGGCCAGAAGCATCAGGAACACGGCCGCAGTGATGCCTCCGGCATATCTGAAGTTTGTCCCGGTTGTCCCATCCATATCTGCAGCGGCATCTCCTGTTTTTTCTCTCCTGAAATCTTATGCTCTGTCCCGGATGGTTATTCATTGCCGGAAAAAACCAGATTCAGCGCTTCGGCAAGGGTGTGGCTGATCTGATGGATCATTTCATCCACATCTTTCGGCGTAACATACATGCCGTTAAGATGGGGCGCGATCAGTTCCTTCACAAACTCATACTTCTCCCCGGCGCTGTATGAACGCAGCACATTGCCCACGCCTTTCAGCGAATCCGAGGATTCCAGCGCAGCGATGAAATTTTCCATCGTATCATTGACGATCGTCGCCGCATCGACCACAGTCGGCACGCCGATGCCGATGACCGGCACGCCCAGTGTTTTCTCCGTAAGCCCGCTCCGGTGGTTGCCCACGCCGGAGCCGGGATGGATCCCGGTATCCGCGATCTGCACCGTACGGTTCAGCCGCCGGCTGCTGCGGGCCGCCAGCGCATCAACGGCGATCACAAGATCCGGGTGGGTCTCGCTCACAATGCCTCGCACGATCTCCGTACTCTCCATCCCGGTCTGCCCCATAACGCCGGGGACGACCGCGCTGACCATATTGACATGGTCCCTGCCCATGGCATACTTCCCGTATTCTTTGATGACATGCCTCGTCACATTCAGGTGGTCCGCCACATACGGCCCCAGCGCATCCGGCGTCACGGAGCGGTTTCCGAGTCCCACAACAAGGACAGACAGATCCATCTCCCTCCGTCCGGTATTCCTGCGGATCAGCTCCCGGACATAGCCGCCCAGCCTTTTTGAAATATCCTGATGTATATCTTCATCCGGGAGGGCCAGATCCGGCGTCTCAAACGTCAGATACGTACCCACCGGCTTCCCCATGGCCTTCGCGCCGTTCTCCGTCCGGATCTCCACCCTTGTCACCCGGATCTGCCGTTCCTCGTCATACTCTTCTTCCAGCACCACCCCCTGGATCTCCACATTGTCCGCCTCAAAGCGCTCGCGCTCCTCCAGCGCCAGATCGGTCCGTACACTGTAATTCCTCACCATCGTCAATCCTCCAGCTCAACGTTTCATATAGTGATATTTTTTGTAAGATTTCGCAAATTATGTATTGACATCAACAGATCGTTGGCATAAAATGAATGAGTATGTTCCAGCGGAGCGTCCGTGTCCGAATCTGCCGGAACACATGAACACAATTTGAAAATTCATGTCATATTTGGAGGTGTACAGATTGGCTAACATTAAGTCTGCTAAGAAAAGAATTTTAGTAAACGAGACAAAGGCTGCAAGAAATAAAGCAATCAAGTCTAAAGTGAAAACTGCTGTAAAGAAAGTTGACGCAGCGATCGCGGAAAAAGACGCTGAGGCAGCTAAGACTGCTCTTCATGCAGCGATCGTGGAGATTTCCAAAGCCGGAACAAAAGGTGTTTACCACAAGAGAACGGTTTCAAGAAAGATCTCCCGTCTGTCCAAAGCTGTTAACAGCATTGCTTAATCATAGAAGATCATATTTTTTTAAATGCAGAGGCATCCGCACCGTCAGGCGGATGCCTCTTTTAATGCCGGCCACACTGTGAGCATCATGGTCACGAAGCAGGCCGTTCCTCCGATCACATTTGACACCGGCTCCGCCCAGAACACCCCGTCCGTTCCAAGCCCTCCGATCAGCGGCAGCAGGATCGTCAGCGGGACCACGATGATCACCTTGCGGAACAGGGAGAAAAACACCGCCTGTTTCGGCCGGTTCAATGCCACATAGGTGGACTGGCCCACGAACTGCAGGGCCATCATGAAGAACCCGCAGAAATAGATCTGCATGGCAGGGATCCCCTCTGTGATCAGCTCCTGTTCCTGCGTAAACAGATGCAGGAATAACCGTGGTTCCACAAATACGACCGCCCACACGACCAGGGAGAACCCGATCCCGGCCGCCGTGATGAAGCGGATCGCAGTCCGCACTCTTCTGTAACATCCGGCGCCGTAATTGTAGCCCATGACCGGCTGCGCCCCGGAAGTCAGTCCGTTCAGCGGAAGGCTGGCGATCTCCCGCACTGAGTTGATCACGGTCATGATCCCCACATAGACGTCCCCGCCGAATCTGGCCAGGACCGCATTGCAGACGATCTGGACCGTCCCGTTGGTCACCGACATTACGAATCCGGAAGTCCCCAGGAATGTGATCTCTTTCACCAGGGAGAGCCTGATCTTCATGGATTCCCGGGTCAGTTTAAACAGCGCCTTCTTCCCGGTAAGGAAGAAGAACACCCACGCCGCGGACGCCCCCTGGGAGATCACCGTGGCGATGGCCGCGCCCTGCACGCCCATATTGAATCCGAAGATCAGGACCGGATCAAGGATGATATTCATGACTGCGCCGAGAAGGACCGTCATCATCCCCATTTTCCCGAATCCCTGGGCGTTGATAAAGTTGTTCATCCCAAGGCTCGTCATAACAAAAACCGTTCCCAGAAGATAGATCGTCAGATACGCATCCGCATACCCGAATGTCTTCTCGCTCGCTCCGAACAGATACAGGACCGGCTCTTTGAAGATCAGGCAGAGGATCATCAGGATTGCGCCGCTCAGCAGGAGCATGGAAAATGAATTGCCCATCACTTTCTGCGCCCGGTCCTCCTGATGGCCGCCCCGGGCGATGGAGCAAAGGGGCGCCCCGCCCATCCCGAACAGATTGGCAAAAGCAGAAATGATCGTGATGACCGGCAGGCACAGTCCGATCCCGGTGAGGGCCTGGGCTGATGCATGGGGCAGATGCCCGATATAGATCCGGTCAACCACGCTGTAGAGCACATTGATAAGCTGTGCCAGCGTCATGGGCGCGGCAAGGCTCAATATATGCCGCACCACGCTCCCTTTGCTGAAATCATTTCTTTCTTCTGTCACTGCACTCATTTCACGATCCCCTTCCCCGCTTTGCCGGACGCAAAAAGCCCGGACGGATGACGAAACGCCCGGCAGAAATCTGCCGGGCGTCCCGCCGCTTACCTATTGTATGACGAATATTAGTTATTGATCAGTTTATCTTCATCGCTCCAGCTGTAGAGTTTCCGGATCTCTTCACCGATCTTCTCAGCCGGATGCTCGGAAGCAAGCTTTCTCATCGCACGGAAGTGTGCCTGGCCGCCTGCCTCTGACATGTCGAGCAGGAAGTCTTTTGCAAATGTACCATCCTGGATATCGGAAAGGATTTTCTTCATCGCTTTCTTCGTATCCTCTGTGATGATCTTCGGGCCTGTAATGTAGTCGCCGTACTCCGCTGTATTGGAGATGGAATATCTCATTCCTGCGAATCCTGACTGGTAGATCAGGTCAACGATCAGCTTCATCTCGTGGATGCACTCGAAGTATGCGTTTCTCGGATCATATCCGGCCTCAACCAGCGTCTCGAATCCTGCCTGCATCAGCGCACATACACCGCCGCAGAGAACAGCCTGCTCACCAAAGAGGTCTGTCTCAGTCTCTGTACGGAATGTGGTCTCAAGGATGCCGGCTCTCGCTCCGCCGATGGCAAGTCCGTATGCCAGCGCCTTGTCAAGTGCTTTGCCTGTGTAGTCCTGATGTACAGCCACCAGACACGGCGTTCCTTTGCCTGCCTGATACTCGCTTCTTACGGTATGGCCCGGAGCCTTCGGAGCGATCATCGTAACGTCCACATTCTTCGGCGGTACGATCTGTCCGAAATGGATATTGAATCCGTGAGCGAACATCAGCATGTTGCCCTCTTCCAAGTTCGGCTCGATGTCATTCTTATATAATGCAGCCTGTTTCTCATCGTTGATCAGGATCATGATGATATCGGCTTTCTTCGCCGCCTCAGCGGATGTATATACCTCAAATCCCTGAGCTTCGGCCTTTGCCCATGAACGGCTTCCCTCGTACAGACCAATTATAACATTACATCCGGATTCTTTCAAGTTCAAAGCGTGCGCATGTCCCTGGCTTCCATAACCGATGATCGCGATCGTCTTTCCTTCCAGAAGTGAAAGGTTACAATCTTCCTGATAATAAATTTTTGCTGCCATTTTGCATTCCTCCTAAAAATTTAAAAATATGCTACATCCTTGCTTCCTCTGGAAAGACCTGTGATGCCGGTCCTTGCCAGCTCCAGTATCTCATATCCTTTCAGAAGATTCAGGAATGCTTCAAGTTTGCTCTGTGTACCGGTAAGCTCAACGATCAGAGAATCCTCCTCCACGTCAACGATCTTCGCACGGAACACATCCGCAACAGAGATGATCTCGCCTCTCTGGGATGCGTCTGCGCGGAGCTTGACCATGATCAGCTCGCGGCATACAGATTCTTCGTCCTTAAGCACTTTGATCGCCACCACGTCCTCCAGCTTGCGGACCTGCTTCTCGATCTGCGAGAGGATCAGCTCGTCTCCGGAAGAGACAACGGTGATACGGGTGAATCTCGGGTCTGCCGTCATACCTGCCGTGATACTGTCAATGCTGTATCCCCGGCGGCTGAACAGTCCCGCGATCCGGCTCAGGACTCCGGGATTATTGTCTACAAGTAAGGAAAACACCTGTTTTCTCATTCTATATTACTCCTTCCCGCCAAAAAACAGATTGCGCTCTGTTTTCTCTCTAATATATTATCAACACACACCTGCTTTGTCAAGACTTTTTTATCATATCATCAATACCATAAATGTCAAATACTCTTGACATTTTCGTACAGGCTTGATATATTAAAAATGTAAAAAGAATTTTACATTTTAAAAGGAGGGATATACATGAGTACAATGACTATCTTGCTTTGGATTTTCGGAATTTTTCTCCTGGCGCTGATCGCCCTTGATGTTTTAATGATCATTTCACTTCTGAAAACAGGAGATGAAAGAAGACAGCTCATTGTCTGGAAGGCAAGTACATTTACACTTCTGATCGTTATCGGTGGCCTGATTCTTGATATTGTAGAATCCATCATCAGATCAGAAGCTATGCTCATTAATCCGTTTGTCAAACTCAGTGTCACCGCAATGGTATACTTTCTGACTCTTCTTTACTATAAAAAGAAATATGGAGACTGATATGGAAAACAAAATCCGGATCCGGCGAAAGGAATTAGGGTTATCACAGGAAGAGCTGGCAAAAAAATGCGGTGTTTCAAGACAAACGGTAAATGCCATTGAAAATAATAAGTACGATCCCACATTATCCCTTGCCTTTCATCTTGCAAGAGAACTGCGGCTCACCGTGGATGAGTTATTTATACCACCTTCTAATTAGCCAAAAATTATGCGGGGCTTATTGCCCCGCGATTTTTTCTGCCAGATCATTCAGATATACCCAGCGTTCAGTCTTTTCATCAAGAAGAGCCTGGGTCTTCTCCTGCTCCGCCATTAATTCTCTTAGTTTTACTGAATTCGTTGCGTTCGCTTCGATCTGCCGCTTTATGGATTCGAGTTTTTCTTCCAGTGCGGCAATATCGTCATCAATCGTCTCATACTCCCGTTGTTCTTTATAAGTAAATTTCAGTTTTCGGGATGGCTGCTTCCATTCTTTCAATTCTCTTGTCTCTTTTGGTTTTACCGCAAAAGTGTTGCTTACGGAAGCTTCTGTACTCTGTGGTCCGCGCTCTTCTTTTGCACGCAGGTAATCCGTATATCCTCCCTCATACTGGCTCACATGCCCGTTCCCGTCCAGTTCCAGGATCCGGTCCGCCACATTATCCAGAAAATACCGGTCATGTGAAACGGTGATCACGATCCCGTTAAAGGAATTCAGATAATCCTCCAGGATCGTGAGCGTGGGGATGTCAAGGTTGTTGCCCGCCTCATCGAACAGAAGGACATTGGCATTCTCCGCCAGCACGCCCAGCAGATACAGCCTGCGCTTCTCTCCTCCTGAAAGCTTGCCGATGGGCGCATACTGCATATCCGGCGTGAAAAGGAACCGCTCCAGAAGTGTGGACGCACTGATCTTCCCGTCTGTTGTCGTAATGTACTCTGCGATATCTTTTACATAATCGATCACCCGCCGGCTGTCATCCATATGCTGTTCTTCCTGGGCAAAATAACCGATCTTAATTGTCTCTCCGATCTCCACACGGCCGGCATCCGGCTCCACCAGACCGGCGATGATCTTCAGGAGCGTGGACTTCCCGCATCCGTTCGGCCCGATGATCCCGAGGCGCTGGTTCTTCAGAACAATATAACTGTAGTCTTCCAGGATCTTTTTCTCCCCGTAGTTTTTGCTGATGTGATGGAGTTCAATGGTCTTCTTCCCCATCCGGGTCTCCACAGATCCCAGTTCCACGGTCTGGTCCTGCACCGGGGCTTTGCCGTTCTTCAATGCTTCCAGACGTTCCAGCCTTGCCCGCTGCTTCGTAGTCCTTGCCCGGCATCCCCGCTTCGCCCACTCCAGTTCCATCCTGAGCACGCTCTGTCTCTTGCGCTCGGTGGCAAGCTCCATCTCCTCCCGGGCGGCTTTCAGTTCCAGGAAGCCGGAATAATCCGCGTCATATCCGTACATTTTCCCGTGGCTGATCTCCAGGATCCGGTTCGTCACCCGGTCCAGAAAATAGCGGTCGTGGGTCACCATAATAAGCGTCCCCCTGTAGGCGCGCAGATACTCCTCCAGCCAGGTGATCATCTCCCCGTCCAGATGGTTCGTCGGCTCATCGAGAAGAAGCACATCAAAATCTTCCGCCAGCGTCTTCGCCAGCACCACCCGGCGTTTCTGGCCGCCGGATAAATGGCTGATCTTCTCATCAAACCGGGTGATCCCCAGCTCCCTTAAGTTGGACTCTGTCTGCCAGTCTTCTCCCGCCCCTCTGGTAAATGCATAAGAACGGATATCCGCATCAGCCGGGAATACAGGATTCTGCGCCACATACGCGATCTTCATGCCATTCTGCCGGATGATCTGCCCCGCATCCGGCGTCTCCTCCCCGGCGATCATCCTGAGCAGAGTTGATTTCCCGGTTCCGTTGATCCCTACGATCCCGATCTTGTCCCCCTGCTGGATGCCGAAGGACGCGTCTTCATAGATCACTTTTTCTCCGTAGATCTTGCTGATATGTTCGATATTAATAATGTTCATATAAGAAGCTCCTGCATAAAAATCTTTCATTCACAGCTAATATCGTAACATCTTTCAGATCTGCGGTCAAATATGAACCGGTTCACCAGCACCACGCCAAGGCTTACGACCAGCAGAAAATAGAAATTAATCCCCCGGCTCACCATCATGGAAGGAATCAGGTAGGCCCCCGTAAATACATGGACAAACACCGCCTGGTACATCAGCTCTGTAATGCCCTGGGCGCCCGGCAGCGGAAGCATATCCACCGCGATATACACGGCCGCCTGCAGGAGGATCACCCGCATGGCGCCCGCGCCGTGCAGCCCGAATCCAAGATAGACCATATACGTAAGGACAAAGACGCTGCACCGCTGGAGGAATGTCACGAGAAGGACAAGGACCAGACTCCTGCGGTGTCCTCGAAGCCAGGTCACCGCCTGCTGATAACTGTCGATGAATGCGTTGATCTTCTCTTCCCGTTTATCCGACGGCTTCCAGATCCGCATACGGATAAAGAGCCCTTCGAACAGGAGCGCCAGATGCAGGATCACCTTCGGGAAAAGCATCACACCCAGGATCAGCACGACGAGGACCACGTTGAGCAGAAGCCCCAGAAGATACAGCGGGAAATACCGCCCCAGTTCCGCGTGGAGCGGCGCATACCAGAACAAAAGAATGCCGGCGCCTATAAGGACCAGAATGAATTTATACGCCACGGCCACGGTCATCAGGACAACCGTGCTGTCCGAGCCCCGGTTTCCGTCCTTATTCATATAGTAAAGCTGGACCGGCTGCCCGCCGGTGGCGGAAGGGGTAATGCCGGAATAGAAGAACCCGATGAAAGAATACTGGATGCAGCGGATCAGGGAACTTGCCCTGCGGCCTTCCTTCTGTGACTTCATGGAACGGAGCAGATACCAGATCATAAAGCCTTCCGCACAGACAAAGAAAACGGCCAGTCCGGCGGACGGGATCAGATACCAGGGCGACATGCGCTGAAGCGCCCGGCCGATCTCCGACAGGTCCCGGCCGCTGAAAAGGGCGTAGAAAGTCAGGAACATGATCACCAGAAATACGGCGATCTGAAGCACACGCTTTTTAACGCTCATGGCTCACACCCCTCCTCAGAAAATGTTTCAGATACGCGGCGCCCGCATATGCCGGCCGCAGGAATACGCTTCCCGTCCGGCGGCGTACCATCCGGCGGCCGCCGACCATTGCCGTCAGTTCATAAAGGCTGCCCTCGAAGATCTTCTCTTTCTTTTCATATTCCAGGAAATCCCGGGGCGTAACCAGTGAAAAATGCCTATCCCATGTGCAGACGCCTGCCTCTTCCAGCAGACGTGCGATATAGGATGAACATGTATAATGGTTCTTCTGATAAAACGGAACATTCATCAGGATAAACGGAAGTCCCAGGACTGCATAATGATACCGGAAACGGTTATCCATCGCTTCATTCAGTTCCCGCTCAATGTACGCCTTCTGATCCGCGCTGCACTCGATGCTGCAGACCAGATAGTCCGCATCCGGGAATGCCCGGAGGATCTTATATTTATCTTCTTTTTCGAAACCGGCGATCAGCGGGACGGACGGATGCCGCCGCCCGATGCTGTACGTTTCCTCCAGAAACGGATCCAGCGACAGCGCCACGTGAATGTATTTCTGCCGGATCACCCGCCGGATGATCCCGGCGAACAGCCCCGGTGTATCTACGAATGCAATGTATATCTTTGCCATGATGCTCTTCCCCTCTTATGTATTTTCCCCTACTGGAACTGATAGATCTTTCTTGCAAAACGGTATCCGCCCACTGTCAGCTTCCCGCCGATCCGCCCCGGCAGATATGTAAGGCCGCTTAAAGTCGAATACCGGAGCCGGCAGTAAAGTCCCGGATCGTAATCCCGGATCCGCTCCCACATCTCTCTTCGTTTGCGCTCCGCCTCAGAAGTGGCGATCAGGAGCAGATGGATCGAGGAGATGGACAGCATGATCGAAATATTCCGGGTCATGTAGGCCGCAAGCTTCGGATATGTCTTCTTCACTTCCTTAAGGTCCACGCTTTTCGCGACCAGCTCCGTCACCCGGATCTGCTGGTCGATCCGCTTCATCAGCACCTTTTCATTGACCGACTGGTCGTCCCGGCCCAGATAATAGTGATAAAGGTCAATATCCATATAGTAGATGCGCTCTGCAAAAGGAAGGGGCTGATAGGAAAACAGATTGTCCACATAAAACGTATGCTCCGGAAGCTTCACACCCGACGCCCGCAGGACATCCGTGCGGAACATGAGCGCATGCATGATCAGATACTGGGACGGCCGGAACCGCCCGATGTCATTCCATCCGCACATTTCGTCCGCCGGGAATATATTACGGTAATCCATGCTCCGCTTCCGCCCCTCATCCAGATGGTCGTACACATAGTTGCACACGAAAAGATCCGGAATGCCTTCCCCGAATTCCGCGCGTCCTCCGCCGCACAGTTCCCGGATGCGCCCGAGCAGCATCCGGTATGCACCGGCGTCCAGCCAGTCGTCAGAATCCACCACTTTGTAATAGAGCCCGCGGGCCAGCTCCAGCCCTTTATTCACCCCGGATCCGTGACCGCCGTTCGGCTTGTGCACCGCGCGTACAATGTCCGGGTATCTCAGCTGGTATTCATCTGCGATCTTGCCGGTGTCGTCGGACGAACCGTCGTTGATCAGGATGATCTCCACATCACGCCCGCCGGCAAGCAGCGAATCCACACATCTTCTCATGTAATCCTGTGAGTTATAACAGGGAACGGCAAATGTAATATATTTCATCTCAATCCCTCCAAATCCAATATGCTCAATATCTTTCATACAGATATCGTACAAAAGTGTTCTTAAGATAACCGGAAGGTAAATCTTAAGATTTAGAAAAGATTTTCACAAAAATGTTAAAAATGTTATCTCTCAAATTTTAGGAGAAACCGGTCAAGCGCCGACCAGAGTCCCGAGATCACGAACATGACCGTCCCGGCCGGAATAATGATCAGTATAAGGAACAACATCACCGCGATGCCTGCCAGCCTGCCTGCAAACTTCTGATTTCCATTCTGAGTCTTCATTCCTTCACCTTCCCTGATTTTTTACTACTACTGTTCAGTGCATATTTATCGTATAACTCATAGAAGTATTCTTCCATTTCAATGACTTACATTTTCCCCGGCATGTCTTACACTTTCGTAAGCTGTCCGGATAATGAGGGTGCAAATCTGAAATTTTCTTTAAATCTGCCACATGAGGCTTGTAGTATTGGCAGAATCGAGCTAACATAGAATGGATTTTCAATATGGGGATTTGAATGAAAGGGGTATTCCATGAAAAAGGAATCAGAATTTTCACAGTATTTTGATGATGATTTTGAAGTAACATATGATGAATACATGACGGATACGGATATCGCGCCCCGCAGCCGGCGCACTTCCGGTTACAACCAGCCGGATCCGGATACAGAATCCTGGGATATGCCGGATGACACAGATGATATAGAAGATTACGATACAGATTATGACGATGAAGACACGCTTCCCGGATCTGTAAAACAAAAAAAGTTATCAAAAAAACGCCGCAGCCGCGGCGTCCCTCTTGCAGCGCCGATCCGGAAAGGCGGGCGGACGCTCTCGCGCCTTGCTTCTGCACTGGTACGGAGCCTGACCGCCGTCCTGATCCTGGCTGTTACGGTTTATGTCATGTGGACGTTCTGGCGGGCCAGCACGCCCTACGGCGATATCCTGGAAGCGCTGGAGACAATGAGACCGTCCCTTACCCTCCTCGTCTACATGTGCGCAGCGCTCCTCTTCCTGCTCTTTGAGCTGATCTCGCTTCTCTGGTCCATGACACGGACGCGGGTGCGGGACGGGCTTGATACATGGAAGGAAGATACCGGGCGGGGACTCTTCTCCTTCATCCTGGTATTCGCCCTCTCCTATCTGGCTTTTCTGTTCAGCCCGTTCCTTCCGGACGCGCCGGAAGCGGTCTATGGACTGAAAGGCGCCCTTGACGTCTACGGCTCCATGCACAACGTCCTCTTCGGGCTATGTGCGGCCGGCGTTATTTCCTGCATTGTCCGGAAATATTTCGGATAAGTCATTTTTAAATCAGGGCTCTTCAATGCAGATCTTCACCAGATCCGCTGCTTTTTTCCGCAGATTGCCCCGGTATGACGCGCCGCGGTATCTGCGGATCTGCTGTACGGTCCGGCCCATCTGCTCTGCCGTCTGTGCATCATCCGCGCCGTAGGCAAAGAGATTGAAGGCGCAGCTGTTGCGCACATCCTGGGCGCTGTAATTGCGGATCCCGGCAGCCGAACAGTATTTTTTCATCATCCGGCTGACATACATTGTATTCAGCGGACGGCCGCTGCGGTTATAAAAAAGCGTCCCGTGGACATCCCGGCAGGCCATATATTTCTTCAGGATCTTCCATGCATCCTCCGGAATGTAGCAGGGATCCTGTCTTGACTTCAGCATTGCCAGCGCGCCCCGCTCATACCCGGCAAAATCATCCTCGCTTTCCAATTCAATGATCTCCGTCGACGTAAGTCCTGCCCGGTACATAAGCGTCAGGATCGTGTATGCCATAAGGTCATCCGATGCAGCGCTCAGAAGGGCGTCCATGTCCTCCACCGGGACAGAACCGGCCCGGACGGTTTCTTTCTTCATGTTCTTCAGATACGGATAGAAATGGTCAAACTCACTTCCCGGCATATAATCGCCCTGCTCCATCAGAAATGACGCAAAAGAATGAAGCTCCCGGAACTTCTTCGTCCGCGTGATCGGACTGATGCGCCCGTTCCTCATCCGGTCTGTGATCCGGTCATAATACTTTTTCACATCTGCGCGTGTCGTCTCCGCAAACGGCTTCCCCGTCATCCGGCAGAACTCCATGATATCGGACCAGTAAGACGCTTCGGTCGTCGGGCTTTTAAAACGGTTCCGGAACAGATCCCACACTTTCAGATCGACATATTGCTGTTCAGACTCCCGGCTCAACAGATGCCCCTCCCTTCCCTGTACGCAAAAAGTCTTTATAAATGTTATATGTATTATTCATACTATAACATTTAGTAAATATAAAAACAAGAGCCGCATCCGGAAAATTTTTCATCATTTTTTTGCCGATGCAGCTCTTTATTTCCTGCCTTATTCGTCGAATTCAAGGACGGCGATATGGAACTGGGGCGTCTCCTTCAGTTCCTTCACCACGCCGCGCCTGGTCTTCAGTCGCTCCGCCTGTTTGAAATTCGCACTCATCCCGAGCGCATGCTCGATCATGTAATAATACGATGTGGGAAGCACACCCTCAGACACATTTACTTCCATGCCCGGCTTCAGCGCCTCGGTGTCCTCGATCGTAAATTCCATTGTCCTCATGTACCGCTCTCCTCTTCTAGTCCATGATGATGAGCGCCATGAACACCAGGTCCTCATTGCCGGAATTGGTCAGTCCGTGGCC
>CALWDN010000038.1 GCA_944376685.1 uncultured Mediterraneibacter sp.
TTGCGGTAACGTATGATTTTACTTCCTGAAATATATTCACTTATAACCTCCTCTGCTGAAATTTTTCATTGTATCTCGCAGAGGTATTTGCTATACTTGAGTTGCTAGGTCAGAGTGTAGCAATACCTCTGGAGAATTTGCCCCTGCGATTATGCATGGGCTTTTTCTTTTGTCACATCCCGGAAGTATCCGGTCTCCTCCCAGACTTTACGGTCCGGACAGTAATAACTGAATTCGCTGGCGTCTCCCACCTTCATGGCCACTCCAAACTTGACGACCCCCTGCTGGATGGCAAGTCGGACGTAATGGGGATCTTTTCCCATTGCCCGGGCGATCTCTTTGATCGGAACATTTCTGCCTGTAAACGGCGGCAGCTCCACATACATTTTCTTTTCCATTATCTTCACCTCCTTCCGGATTCGATATCCGTATTTTTAGTGCACTTTTATTCTTGCTATTTCCTTTCTCTACACGCGAACCGCACTATTAGTTCGTATTTTATTATACGCATTAAAATTGCGTGCGTCAAGATATATTTCTAAAAATCCGCACTTGTAATTCGTATTTTAATGTGATAAGATGGACGAAAGAGAGGTGAATTCAATCATGAAACATGATACGAAACAGATCGGACTGAGAATCCGGACTGCCCGAAAACAAAAAGGCATGAATCAGACGCAGCTGGCAGCCGCACTTGGCAAATCCCTCCGCACAATCCAGAAATACGAAAGCGGAGAGATTGAAGTATCGCTCGCCATGATCAACGAACTTGCCGGGGTACTGGACACCACTTCTACTTATCTGACCGGCTATGACACGCAGGAGAAGCCGCTGACCAATATGGCAGACGTCATGCAGTTTCTCTTCCAGCTGGATCAGATCCGGGAGCTCGGCTTCCGGATCGATGTGAAGCGTCCGCCGGAACACGACCGCTGGGAGTGCTCCATTACCTTCAACGGCAAAGACCTGTCGTCCTCTGAAAATGCAGATATGTGTTTATTCCTGGAAGAATTCAGGGAAAACAGAGAGGAATATGCTGCATATGGCCATTCTGCCAGTTCCTATCAGGACTGGAAAGACAAGACACTGGCCTACTATGCAGCTGTCCCGTTGTCTGAAACGGAAACGGAAGAACTGACAGAGGAAGAGCGCATCAGCCGCCGGAACGCCTTTTTAAAGGAGCAGTTCAGATCATAAGTCCTTCAAAAGAAAGGAGCAATGACTGAATGAAATTACCAAACGGCTACGGAAGTGTAGTGAAATTATCCGGAAAACGGAGAAAACCATATATGGTCCGCAAGACAACAGGATACCGGATCGATCCCGTAAAAGAAAAGAAGATTGCAGAATATATTATCATCGGCTATGCCCGGACAAAATCCGAAGGGCTGGAGATGCTGGCTGATTATAATCATAATCCTTATGATACGAAAGCCGCAAAAATGACTTTTTCCGAGGTGTACGAAGAATGGTCAAAGAAGAAATATCCGACCGTATCTGAAAGCAATGTAAAAGGATACACAGCCTCCTACAAGGCCTGTACCCTCCTTTACCACCGGGTTTTCAAAGACCTGAAACTGGCGGATCTTCAGCAGGTGATCGATACCTGCGGCAAAAATTTTCCGACACTGAAGAAAGTAAAGATCCTGTTTAACCAGCTGTACGGATTTGCCCTGAAGAATGATATCTGCAACAAAGATTATTCCACCTACGTGGATATCGCACAGTACAAAGACCGGAACCCGAACAAACACAGCAGGAACAAATTTCCCAGGGAAGAGATCGACAGGATCTGGACCATGCAGGATGATAAGTATTACCAGATTGTCCTCATGCTGCTCTATAACGGCACCCGGATTTCCGAATTCCTGTCCCTGAAAAAAGTAAATGTACACCTGGATGAGCAGTATTTTGATGTGATCGACAGCAAAACAGAAAACGGTATCCGGAAAGTTCCCATTGCCGACAAGCTGCTCCCGTTCTACCGGAACTGGTACAACTCCTGCCCGGAATGTGAATATCTTCTCCATACAGAAGACGGAAAACCGTTCAAGTACCGCAACTACTTTGACAGTTACTGGACACCCCTGATGGAGCAGATCGGTATCCAGCGGACACCGCACTGCACCCGCCACACCTGTATCTCCATGTTGTCCGAAGCCGGTGTGCAGGAAACGGTCATCAAGAAAATTGTGGGGCATTCCGGAGCCATGACACTGACTGAAAAGGTCTACACCCATCTGGATGTACGGATCCTGATTGACGCCATAAACAGGACTCTTGAGTAAAGATATTTTTGTTGCAAACGTGTTACAAACGCGCTGCTAATCCGGTGATTTTCACCCGGTTTTCCCCCGTTCCACCGCGTTTCCAGGGCGAAAAGAAAAACCCCGGAAACGTGATGTTTCCAGGGTTTGCCTGCAATTTCAATAACTGTTCGGTTATCTCTTGGGTAATCCCGATTAACGCTTGCTTAACGTTTGGAGAACTGCGGAGCTCTACGTGCTGCTTTGAGACCGTATTTCTTACGCTCTTTCATTCTCGGGTCACGTGTCAGGAATCCTGCGCTCTTGAGCACCGGTCTGTAATCAGCGTCTGCCTCAAGGAGAGCTCTTGCGATACCGTGACGGATCGCTCCTGCCTGTCCTGTGTAACCGCCGCCTTTTACGTTTACGATGACGTCGAATTTATCTGTTGTGCCTGTAGCCACGAGCGGCTGGCGTACAACAACCTTCAGAGTCTCAAGTCCGAGATACTCGTCGATGTCTCTTTTATTGATCGTGATCTTGCCTGTTCCCGGTACAAGATACACTCTTGCTACTGATTTTTTTCTTCTTCCTGTTCCGTAGTATTTTGCGTTAGCCACTGTTATATCCTCCTTTCAAACTCTACCTAAAATGTCAGAACTTCCGGTTTCTGTGCCTGATGTGCATGATCCGGTCCAGCGTACACGTGAAGTTTCTTGATCATGTCTCTTCCCATAGGTCCTTTCGGGAGCATTCCTTTAACAGCAAGCTCGATAACCTTCTCCGGTTTCTTTGCCATCATCTCAGCGAGTGTTGTCTCTCTCATTCCTCCAACATAATCGGAGTGATTGTAGTAGATCTTCTGCTGAAGCTTCTTACCTGTTACTTTTACTTTCTCTGCGTTTACAACGATCACATAATCGCCTGTGTCGATATGCGGTGTGTACTCCGGTTTGTTCTTTCCTCTGAGCACTTTTGCAACTTCAGAAGCAAGACGACCGAGTGTACATCCGTCAGCGTCAACCACATACCATTTTCTTTCAATCTTGTCAGGGTTAGCCATATAAGTTTTCATGGGTGTTCCTCCTATAAAATCATCAGATAACGTTGCTTTTGTAGCTTATTTATTTGAAATCAGCATACTCCGGGGCTATGGCGCATACTGTTTCTCCTTTAGTCATGCTGTAATATTATAGTCCGGCGGAATCCATGTGTCAAGATTTTTCTTGCATTTATGTATGCTTTTCCTTATTTTCTTCTTTTTATAATGATAATGACCCCTGCGATCACCGCAGCCGCCGCCAATACTGTGACTCCTGCCCAGATAAATACAGAGTAGTCATCGCCGGTCGGCGGGACTGACATTGAGTCTCCCGGCAGCACTGACCCCACCCCGGCCGGATATTTCTTAGTCAGTTCCAGCCTGTCAACTTTTGATGTCATCTCCAGGGACGACGGCAGTTCCTGCCACTGTTTTTCTTCAGCGATCACGAACAGCCCGCTGTGGTCTGTCTGAAATACAGCGCTGCCGTTTATGTTCTGATATGTAATTTCTGTCCACGCCGGCGTCTGCGAATCCCCGCTCTGGCCGATCTCGGCCACAACGGTCCTTGACGGATCATAACCTTCCGGGATCGCAAGCGACACCTCTACCGGTTCTTCCGGAACCGCCGGCTGCCATGCAGACGGATCGGAAGGATCAGCCGGATCTGTCAGTTCCACAACCGCAACCGTATAGATCTGGAACCGGTCCGCGATAAGTGTCAGGAACTGCTCCAGCTGCGCATATATGGGATCTGAAGTATCCACAGGATCTTCCATAGTCTCTGCTTCCTGCGCGAATGCTGCAGCCGGAAGCGCCATACCCGATATGAGCGCCGCTGCCAATACGGTTACAAATATCTTTCTTATGGATGATATACGTTTTTTCATGCCGTTCCCTCCATATTTTCAAACAATTCACCGGATAAACAGTATATTTTCAGTATATCCCCGCATCGGTCCGGTGTCAATTCAGAGAAGGCATACGCTCGGTGTTTTTTCTTTTGTTTCCTTACATAATATGGTACAATGTAAGACAGTGCCGGGGCAACCGGCGTTACGTTATCAAACACAAGGAAGGTACTGAATTTATGTGGGCTTATAATGAAACTTTTTATCAGATCTACCCCATCGGCTTCTGCGGCGCGCCCGTTCACAATGACGGCGTCACTGAGCACCGCATCCTGAAGCTTGCAGACTGGGCGGAATATCTCCAGGAACTGGGGATCGGCTCGATCATCCTGAATCCGATCTTTGAGTCGGACAACCACGGTTATGATACGAGGGATTTCAAGAAGATCGACTGCCGCCTCGGAACGAACGACGATTTCAAGGAAGTCTGTCAGACACTTCACGACCACGATGTGAAGATCATGCTGGACGGCGTTTTCAATCACGTGGGACGGGGCTTCTGGGCCTTTAAAGATGTACAGGAGAAGAAATGGGACTCCCCCTACAAAGACTGGTTCTGCATTAACTTTGACGGAAACAGCGGCTACAACGACGGTTTCTGGTACGAGGGCTGGGAAGGCCACTATGAACTGGTCAAACTGAACCTGCAGAACCCGGCTGTCGTTGACTATCTCCTGGAGTGTGTGAAAATGTGGATCGAGGAATTCGGCATCGACGGGCTCCGTCTCGATGTAGCGTACAGCCTGGACCACAATTTCATGAAACGGCTCCGCCGCTACTGTGAGGAGATCAGACCGGGCTTCGCCCTGATCGGCGAGGTGCTCTTCGGCGACTACAACCTGATCGTTAATGACGAGATGCTGCACAGCTGCACGAATTATGAGTGTTACAAGGGACTTTACTCCAGCTTCAACAGCATGAACATGTTCGAGATCGCACACTCCCTGAACCGCCAGTACGGTCCGGAGCAGTGGTGCATTTACCGGGGCAAGCATCTGATGACGTTTGCGGACAACCACGACGTCTCCCGCCTGGCCACGATCCTGACCAACAAGAAGCATATCCCGCTGGCTTACGGGCTGCTCTTCGGAATGCCGGGCATCCCCTGCATTTATTATGGAAGCGAGTGGGGCGAGGAAGGCCAGAAAGCGCCGGACAACGACTACGCCCTGCGCCCCTGCTTCGAGGAGCCGAAGCCGAATCAGCTGACAGACCTGATCAAAGAGCTGATCGCCATTCGCAGGGAGAGCGACGCCCTCTGCAACGGATCCTACCACAACGTCGTGATCACCAACCACCAGCTTATATTCGAGCGAAAAACCGACCGCGAGCGCGTCCTCGTAGCGATCAATGCGTCCGATGCGGAATTTGCTGCCGGAAGCCACGAGCTGAACGGAACGTTTGAGCGGATCATGACGTATCCCGGAACCGAAGTCATAACCGATGCAGACAATGCAGAAACAGATACCGTAACGCTGAACGGACAGCTTTCCATGCCGCCGTACAGCATCCAGTATCTGAAAATGTAGCACAAGAAAAACACAATCGCCGGTATGCAGAGTGTCCAGCGGACTAGAACCCCTGACCACCTGCACACCGGCGTTCTTCATTCATTTCATTGCGACCACTCCGTCCGGCTGCCCCGCTCTGTTTTGATGACATTGAGCTTCCAGTCGATCTGCTCCTTTAATTCATTTACATGGGAGATAATCCCCACCAGGTCTTTTTCACCCGCCAGTTCCTTCAGGATCTGGATGGCCCGCTCCCGGGCCGCATCGTCCAGGGACCCGAATCCCTCGTCTACAAACATGGTCTCAAGGTTCACGGCCCCGGCCGTGTTCTGCACGATGTCCGCAAGGCCCAGCGCCATGGAAAGCGCCGCCATGAAGGACTCGCCGCCGGACAGGGACTTCACATCCCTGACCGAGTCATTGACCAGGTCATAGACATCCAGGTCAAGCCCGGCCTGGCCCTGGCTTCCCAGCGCCCGGATATCCCGGCACTGGAGGATGAATTCATTGGACGTCATGCGGGCGAGCCGCCGGTTCGCCGCCTGGATGATCTGGCGGAAATACCGGCGCTGCACGTATGTCTCAAAGTCCAGCTTGGCGCTGCCGCTTAAGTTTCCGTTGGCCGTGCGGCTTAAGTTGCCGATCACCTCGTATCTTCTCCGCAGTTCCTCCTGGGATGCAAAATATTTTTTCAGGTTTTCATACGCACTTTTATTCGTCTCATTCCGGCCGTGAAGATCCATGGACCGCCTGCGGATCTCTTTGACTGCAAGGCTGAGTTCCTTCTCCCGTTCCTGGTCAGGAGCGGGATCTTCCCGCTTCCTTTCGCCGGCCTGGTTCTCCAGCGTCTCGATCCGGGTGCGGCACTGGATGACTTTTGTGTCGTACTCCTTCACTTTTTGCTCTTTCTGCTGCCAGCCATCGATCCACTGCTTCGCCGCCCGGTATTCTTCCTGATCTTTGAACTGCTGATTCCGGATCTCGCTGTAAAAAGCATCTTTCTCTTCTTCCAGCCTTTTCGCCGTCTCCGCATGCCGGCTTCGCAGGCTTTCAAGCTGTCCGGCTTTCCGGCGGTTCTCTTCCGCACATTTCCGGTGCTGTTCCCGCACCTGCGCAACGGCCGCCTTCCGGCTGTCCAGTTCTTTCTCTGCGCCGGCCAGCTGCGCTTTCGCCTCTTCGTACGCCGGCGGATCTTCCCCCAGCGCCTTCTTCTCCGCCGCCAGCGCCGCAGCCGCTTTCTGATATTCTTCCTGGATCTCTGCCCGGCGGGACTCCGCCTGGTCCCGGCGCTTCTTTGCCTGTTCCACCGCATTCTGGTCCGGGACGCCGTCGGGCAGTTCCGCCTTATGGGGATGGTGGACAGAGCCGCACACGGGGCAGGGCTTTCCCTCTTCCAGTTCCCGCGCCATCAGGCCGGCCTGTCCCACGAAGAACCGCTCATACCGGTCCTCATATTCAGCCGCGGCCCTCCGGCACGTCTCCATGCATTCAGCCATCTTCTCCGTCCATTCCGCGCACGCCGCGCTCATCCGGCGGACCGTCTCATACCGGGGCAGCATCTCGCGCAGTCCGGCGATCCGTTCCTGAAGCCCCGGTTCGTCCCGGCCAAACGCTTCCTCCAGCTCCTTAAGTTTCTCTCCGAGCTGTCTTTCATCTTCACTGTGTTCCTTCTGCCAGGCTTCCAGCGATGTGATCTCTTCCGCCACCCGGTTCAGGTCTTTCTGGGTACGGAGCGCCTGCATCTCCAGGCGGCGCGCCTGCTCCGCCCGCTCGCCCTGCCGGGCTTCGGATTTCATCCGTTCAATGTTCTTTTTCTCCTGATCCAGTCCGCTCTGCTCCCGCTTTGCCTCTTCCAGAAGATCCAGGAGCCGGTTCGTCTCCCGCTTCTTCTCGATCAGGATCCGAAGCGTCTCCGCCTGTTCCTGAAGCTGCTTTTCTTCCTTCGCCAGTTCTGACAGACGGCTCTTTCCTGCCCGGATGATCTCCTTTAATGCATTTTTCGTCTCCTCTGCCGGCGGCATCTCCATGCCGGCGATCTCCTGCCAGCGAAGGTCCGGCTCTTGAAATGAATCAACCCGTTCGATCTCCCGCCGGATATCCGCCTCGTTTTCCTTCAGGCTGACATAGAGTTCTTTCGCCTGCTCCTTCAGTTCCTCCTGCATCTTCCAGTAGATCCGGGTCTGGAAGATCTTGCTGAAGATCTTCCGCCGCTCCCGGGATCCCGCGTGCAGCAGCTGAAGGAATTCGCCCTGGGCGATCATGGCGATCTGGGTGAACTGTCCGGCGTCCAGCCCCAGGATCTCCTCGATCTTCTGGTCTGTCTCCCGCTTCTTCCCCTGGAATTCCTTCCCGCCGGGCAGGAGCAGGCTCACCTTCGCCGTCTCTTTTACCAGACGCACGGTGCCGTCCGCATTTTTCCGCTTACCGGCGCGCATATATTCGGGATTGCGCCGCACCGTGTACTCGCCCTCCCTGCTGGAAAAGGTGTATTCCACATAGGTATCCGTGCTTTCGTCCGCATACTGGCTGCGCATCATATTGCCATCGCGCACCCCGCCGCTGGTCCGGTCATAGAGTGCGTAGGTGATGGCGTCAAAGATGGTCGTCTTCCCGGCGCCCGTGTCGCCGGCAATGAGAAAGAGTCCGCCTTTTATCACTGTAAAATCGATAACTTCCACGCCGGAATAGGATCCGAACGCAGACATGGTAAGTCTGACCGGTCTCACTGCTCCTCCCCCTTTGCATGATCATACGCCTGATCCACGATCCCGCGCTCCTCGTCCGTCAGATCCCGGCCCTGCATCTCGCGGTAGAAATCCGCGAACACCTGCGCCGGATCGCCCAGCCGGATCTCATCGTCGTCAAACTCCAGCTTCTTCCGGGTGCGGGTGTTGTCCATCCGCACTTCCAGGATATGGCCGTACACTTTCTGCAGCTGCTCTTTCGGTTTATACGGGTCCGTCTCATCGGTGAGCACCACACTTACGTAATCATCCCGGTGCCGCGGATCCGCTTCTTTTAAAATATCATCCAGGTTTCCGCGCACCCGGCGCACATCCCTCAGTGGATGAAGGGGCAGCTTCTCCACCTTCACCGGCGCGCCCTTTTCACCCAGTTCCACCAGATGGAGCGCCTTCTCCTGATCCGCCTCGCTGACCGAATATTTCAGAAGCGTCCCGCAGTAGCGGACCGTTTCCCGGCCAACTTTCTGGGCGCCGTGGAGATGCCCGAGGGCCACATAATCAAAGTCTCTCAGGACAGAGATGTCCACGTTATCGATGCCGCCCACACTCAGCTGTTCGGAATCGCAGGTCTCCGGCCGGAGCATTTCCCCCGTAGTGTCATCTTTCCCGGTATAAAACTGATGGGAGACGATCACATTGCGCTCCCGCAAGTCGATCTCCTCCCGCTCCAGCACGATCCGCACCGCTTCCGTATAATTTTCCGGCAGGCTGCCCCCGTTCAGGCCGCGCACATATCCGGGCTTTAGGAAAGGCATCAGATAAAAGTTCACGTTCCCGTATTCATCCGCCAGCGTGATCTTCTTCAGATGCTCCTTCTCCGTTTCCGGCGCCCGGCCGGCGATATGGATCCGGTGGCTCCCCAGCAGCCGGCTCGCATAGTCCAGACGCTGGGCGGAGTCGTGATTGCCCGCGATGATCAGCAGCGGGATCTCCGGCCGGATCTTCGACATCCGTGTGAGGAAGTCGTCAAAAATCCCTACCGCCTCGCCGGACGGCACGGTCTTGTCATAAATATCCCCGGCGATCACCACCGCGTCCGGGCGCAGCGTCTCCGCATAAGAAACGATCTCCGAGAGGATATGTTCCTGGTCCTCCCGGAGATTATAGTGATGCAATTGTTTCCCGATATGAAGATCCGATAAATGAAAAAATCTCATGGCTTTCCCCTTTTCCGCTTCTCCCGTCAGAGTTTCACGATCGTCGGTTCGTGTTTCATGGCCGGGATCACTTTATCCGTCAGATCCTTTGTGGCGAACCGTAGGCTTGACGTATTGATGCACGGATGGCAGGCAAAATACGCCGGCTTCAGCACATCTTCGTCGATCAGCAGCCGCACCCGGCCCTCATGGTCGTTCATCAGCCCCATTACGCTGAGCGATCCGGGTGTGATGTCCAGATAGGCCTCCATGTATTCCGCCTTGGCAAAGGACAGCCTTGCGGAACCGATCTGGGCGGACAGATATTTTGTCTTAAAGGGCTTGTCCCCCGGAATGAGCAGCAGATAAAAATCCGTCTCCTGCCGGTTGCAGAGGAGCAGGTTCTTGCAGATCGACACGCCTTTCTCCACGCCTTCGCTGAGCGTCCGGTCGATCTCCTCGCAGGCATCCATGGTCATGGCCGCCTCGTGGTCCACCCGCGCGTAGGACACGCCCAGGGAATCCAGCAGATCGTATACGCGGAGTTCTTTCTCCAGTCTGCTCTCCGTATGTTCCGGTCTTCCATTATATAACTCCATCTCTTTCTCTCCTGTTTCTTCTTTCCCGTCTTGTTTTTCCTGCATTTTCCTCTCAAAACGCATCTGCGATCCATGCCGCACTATAGCTTCAGGCTCCTGCAGCGGTTAAAGCAGGCGAAGATCTCCTGTCTCCTCGGCCTTGCCATACAGGAAATACTTGAAGTGTTCTCGCAGAGCGCCGCAAGGGTCCCTTTTTCAATGGTCTGCTCCAGTTCCGCCACGATCTGCCGCAGGTCCTTCCGCCCGTCCAGCAGATGCTTTTGCGCATACCGCACGCAGTACCCGAGCGCCGTCACCTGTTCGCTGTCCGTGATCTGCTCCACATACCGCAGATCGATGGTCTCCCGGTTGATCATCACGCCTTCTTTCCCGAGCGTCTTCATCTTGATCCGGTCATTGCCTCTGAACGCCTTGTCCGGCCGCGGGCAGCGTCCGAGATCCGGCTTCGCCGCCGGCTCCTCCGGCGCGCTGATCATGGGGAAGTTCTCCGCCTCTTTCTTCGCGTAAACCGTAATGTCCTTCGGCACATACCGGTCCATCTGGATGATCGTGTCCGCGATGTGGAAATAAGATCCCGAGCTGCCGGCCACGATCACCGTGGAAATGCCATAATCCTCATACAGTTCCCGGATCCGGTCGATGAACGGCGTGATCGGTTCCATATCCCGGTGGATCACCCGCTGCATAAGCTCATCCCGGATCATAAAGTTGGTGGCGCTCGTATCCTCATCGATCAGCAGGAGGGACGCCCCGGCCTCGATGCTCTCCACCACATTGGCCGCCTGGGACGTGCTGCCGCTGGCGTCCTCCGTACAGAATTTCACCGTATCCTTCCCGTTCGGCAGGTCATTGATAAACATGGAAATGTCGGTCTTCTGAATGCTGCGCCCGTCCTCGGCCCGGATCTTCATGGCTGAATCATCCGTGATCACATACTCCCGGCCGTCCCCGGCTATATGGTCGTACACGCCCAGTTCCAGCGCTTTAAGAAGGGTGGATTTCCCGTGGTATCCGCCGCCCACGATCAGGGTGATTCCCCTGCGGATGCCCATGCCGGTGATCTTCCCCCGGTGGGGCAGGTCCAGTTCGACTTTCAGTTCATCGGGCGACCGGAACGCCACACCGCCTTTCATGGGGTGTGCGGAAATGCCCGACTCCCGGGGCAGGATGCTCCCGTCCGCCACAAACGCGCACAGGCCGAGCTTCGGCAGCATTTTTCGGATGTAATGCTGATCTTCCGCAAGGTCAACGATGGCGCGCAGACGCTTCGCGTCCATATTTTTATAGAACAGCGTGTGCTTCACGCATTCCGGTACGAAGTCAAAGAGGATCTTCTCCAGCTCCCGCGCATTGATAGTCCGCCCGTTGGCCGGGAATCCGATCTCCATGCGGAGCACCACATCCCCGCTCTTTGGATCGATCCGGCAGGCCGTCCGCTCCAGCACCTCCTGGCCGCAGCGGCTCACCGAGATAAGTCCGCTCTTCCCAGATCCTTTCGCCTTAAATGCGAACTGCTCCGCCCGTCTGCCGAACTGCCTCGTCAGTTCATCCTGCAGGGCGATGCGCTGGTGATCCTCCCTGTACAGCTCCTCCGGGAATCCGGCCGTGCGGCCGCCCACCCGGACGCTCACCTTCGACGGGGACGCAAAGGGATCCCCTTGCACATGGTCAATGGATAAAATATAGCCCGGGAACTGGTAGGTCCCTTTTGTATCTTTATAGGCAGGATAACCGCGGTGGTCGATCCTGTTTAATAAAGTTTTAAGTTCTGCTGATGACTGCATGATCCACTCACCTCCGTTTATATTTCTGTTGATATGCAGAATACCGCATAAAGCGGAACTGATTTTATTCCTGCTGCCGTTCCGAAATTCCTTGTCGAGATCCGGATACAGTATGCGGGATGATACTTTTCTTTATAGATCATCAGACTTTTTGCCCTGACATGATCGCCAGCTTTACATTCCACCGGAATTACATGGTCGTCCTGTATGATCAGAAAATCCACTTCGGCTTTTCCGTCTGACTCCCAGTACATCAATTCACATCCGTTTGCTTTCAGGGCGCACGCCACATAATTTTCCGCGAAAATTCCCCTGAAGTGTTCTGATTCGCTGCTCATGAACCGCTCCAGATTCATGTTTGTCCGCGCCGACATAAGTCCCGTATCACTATAATACAATTTAAAAGAAGACAGATCCTGAAACGCCGAAGGAGGCATAAACCCCTGAGTACATTTTGTACATTTATTCACAATGCCCGCCCGTATCAGCCAGTCAATGGAATCTCCGTACTGAGAGGCCCTGGCCCCGCTTTTAATCAGTTTATACTGAAATTTCTTCGAATCCCTTGCCAGCTGAGACGGCAGGGAGTCATAAGCGGCAAAGATTTTTACCGATTCTCCCGGAGCCGCATATTTTGTCATATCTGCAATATAGGAATCAAGAAGCATCTGACGGATCTCTGTCTGCGACAAAGTCGTCTGTTCTGTAGTTTCCGCCCGGACTGCCGCCGGCATACCGCCAATGATGCAATAATTATAATATTCTCCCAGAGCCTCCTGATGCAGTTCCTCCGGAAGCGCCTGTTCCTTTATATAATGCTCCCGGATCTTTTCTGCAAGAAGATCCTTTCCCCTGGCCCACAGATACTCTTCGAAATCCATCGGATACATCGTCAGCATCTGCACTTTTCCAACCGGAAATGAAGACTTTTCCCGGTTCACAGCCACCCCGAGAAGGCTTCCGGCCGCGATCACATGGTATTCCGGCGCTTCCTCTGAAAAATACTTGAGTGATGTCAGCGCCCGCTCACACATCTGGATCTCATCAAATATGATCAGCGTCTCATCCGGTATAACCCTCGTATGAAAATATTTCTCCAGAACCCCGATCACCGCATCCGGATGAATATCAGATTCAAAAAAACTTCCGATCATTTTATCCGCTTCAAAATTAACATAGACCGTATTCCCGAACTCATTCGCACCGAGTTCCTGCATAACATATGTTTTTCCAACCTGGCGCGCACCATAGAGGAGCAGCGGCATCCGTTCCTTAGCCGCAGATCGCCATCTTTTCAGATTATCCATGATCTTTCTCTTCATATGCCATGCACCTCCTGCGTTTATTTTAAAATATAGCTTCCGTTATGTCAAGATTAATGTATTTTTTAACATTTTTTAGAACCAAATAATGTCAAATCACACACTAAATGCTCTTCCGCAAAGAAATAACAGCAGTACCGCAAAGTGCTGCTGTTATCTATCATAGGTGAAATTTATCTGTTCGTCAATTTTCTTCCGTCTACACCTCAAAGATCAGGTCGCCGTAGGACGGCATCGGCCACGCCTCTTTATCGACGATCATCTCAAGTTTGTCAACTGGCGCACGAAGCGCTTCCATTGCCGGAAATACATCCGAGTGATAGAAGTTCGCCTGTACAGCGCCTTCTTCTTTTGCAGCGGCCTCGTCCGTCACTTTGATCAATGCATCGAGCGCTTTCTTTGTCTCCCCCATGAGAGTCGTCACCTCATCAAGAGATGCTCTCTGCACGGACGCGTCCGCGCCTGCCGCCGTCACCGCATTTACTGTATCTGCAAGCGTTTTTGTATATTTGATGAACGCCGGCATAAACTGCTTACTTGCCATGTCGATCATCGTGCGTGCTTCAATGTTGATTGCTTTCGCATAAGTCTCGTACTGGATCTCCGCACGGGATTCAAGTTCCGCCTTCGTAAATACACCGAACCGCTCAAACAGACTCACCGCCTTGTCTGTTACCATCGCCGGGATCGCTTCTACCATAGAGCGGATATTCGGAAGTCCTCTTCTTTCAGCTTCCTCTACCCACGCCTCAGAATAACCATCGCCGTTGAAGACGATTCTCTGGTTCTCAGTCGCATATTTCTTGATCAGGTCATGCACTGCCAGATCAAAATCATCTGCTTTTTCAAGCACATCGCATGCATCCGCAAACGCCTCTGCAACGATCGTATTAAGCACGATATTCGGAGATGCAATCGAATCCCGGGATCCTACCATACGGAACTCAAACTTATTTCCTGTAAATGCAAACGGTGAAGTACGGTTCCTGTCCGTTGCGTCTTTAGACAGTTCCGGAAGTGTACGCACGCCGGTCTCCAGCTTGCCGCCCTTTAAGCTGTGGGTTGCTTCACCTGTACTTATCAACTGCTGCAGCACGTCTTCAAGCTGCTCGCCGAGAAATACGGAAATGATCGCCGGCGGAGCCTCATTTGCGCCAAGCCTGTGGTCGTTGCCCGGATCTGCTGCTGATTCCCTCAAAAGATCCGCATGCATGTTAACTGCCCGCAAAATACAGGTAAGCACAAGCAGGAACTGTGTATTCTCATGGGGCGTCTTGCCCGGGTCAAGCATATTGATCCCATCATCTGTTGTAATGGACCAGTTATTATGTTTACCGGATCCGTTTACGCCCGCAAACGGCTTCTCATGGAGCAGGCACTTCATGCCGTGCTGACATGCGACACGCTTTAACGTCTGCATAACGATCTGGTTATGATCCACCGCAATATTGGCCTCTGCATAGATCGGAGCCAGCTCGTGCTGCGCCGGAGCCACTTCGTTGTGCTGGGTCTTCGCCGTCACACCCACTTTCCACAACTCTTCATTAACATCTTTCATGAACGCAGCGATCCTCTGACGGATGGTTCCAAAATAATGATCGTCAAGTTCCTGGCCCTTCGGCGGCATTGCGCCGAAGAGGGTGCGTCCGGTATAGATCAGATCTTTCCTCTGTTCAAACTTCTCAGCATCTACAAGGAAGTACTCCTGCTCCGGTCCTACGGACGGCGTCACTTTCTTTGATGTTGTATTTCCGAAAAGCTTCAGCAAACGCAGCGCCTGTTTGTTGATCGCTTCCATAGAACGCAGGAGCGGCGTTTTCTGATCCAGTGCCTCTCCGGTATAGGAGCAGAACGCTGTCGGGATGCAGAGCGTTGCGCCTGCCGCATCCTCTCTTACGAATGCCGGAGATGTGCAGTCCCATGCCGTATAGCCTCTGGCCTCAAATGTGGCTCTTAAGCCTCCCGACGGGAATGAAGAAGCATCCGGTTCGCCCTTGATCAGTTCCTTTCCGGAAAAGCTCATCAGCACCTTGCCGCTCGGCTGCGGTGCGGAGATAAAGGAGTCGTGCTTCTCAGCCGTCACGCCGGTCAGCGGGAGAAACCAGTGCGTATAATGAGTTGCGCCTTTCTCGATGGCCCACTCCTTCATCTCGTGGGCAATGACGTCAGCCGTCTCAAGATCCAGCTCCCTGCCCTCCTCGATCGTCTTCTTCAGCTTTATGTATACTTTCTTTGGAAGACGTTCCTGCATCACAGTATCGTTGAAAACATTTTCACCGAAAATTTTCGCTACATTGATCTTTTCTGTGCTCATATTGATCCCTTCCTTCTTCGTCATATCGATGATCATTCCGGGGAACAGACGGATCACGCGCTCCTCCGTCCCTCACACCCGCGCGGATGTTCCGGATGCAGACTCTCTGCAGCAGCCCGGTAAATGCCTGCCCATACAGGCACGTCAGACACTTGACAGGCATATTGCACAAAAAGGGCACTCCAAGTTGCCTTGGAACGCCCTTGTTCTTGTCTACGTGTGACAGTATAAAACAATCACTCCGAAAAGGCAAGTGTTTTTTGAAAATTTTTTATGCCTGTCCTACAGATCCGAACAGTTCCATCTTCTCTTTCACTTTAGCCATGATCGCTTCTGCGCCCGGTTTCAGGAGTTTACGCGGATCAAAGCCCTTGCCCTGTTTGTCCTTGCCAGCCTCGATGTACTCGCGTGTAGCCTCAGCGAATACGATCTGGCACTCTGTATTAACGTTGATCTTAGCTACGCCGAGATCGATGGCTTTCTTTATCATGTCGTCCGGGATGCCTGTACCGCCGTGAAGTACGAGCGGCATATCACCTGTCTTCTGCTGGATCGCATCCAGAGTCTCGAAGCTTAAGCCTTCCCAGTTGTCCGGGTATACGCCGTGGATGTTGCCGATGCCTGCTGCCAGGAAGTCGATGCCGAGATCAGCGATCTTCTTGCACTCTTCCGGATCCGCGCACTCGCCCTTGCCGATCACGCCGTCTTCCTCGCCGCCGATCGCTCCAACCTCTGCCTCGAGAGA
The DNA here is from genome assembly GCA_944376685.1 of uncultured Mediterraneibacter sp. Lineage (GTDB taxonomy): Bacteria > Bacillota > Clostridia > Lachnospirales > Lachnospiraceae > Mediterraneibacter. The sequence continues at coordinate 16,355 of CALWDN010000038.1, forward strand.
CATTCCGTGGTCATGTGCGATCTTAACGAGCTCTGTTGTCTTCGCTACGTTCTCCTCGATCGGATAGTGTGAGCCGTCGAACATGATGGAAGAGAATCCTGCTTCCACACATTTCAGGCATCCGTCATAGCTGCCGTGGTCAAGGTGCAGTGCTACCGGAACTGTGATGTTCAGCTCTTCGAGCATACCGTTTACCATGCCTACAACTGTCTTGTAGCCTGCCATATATTTTCCAGCGCCCTCAGACACACCAAGGATAACCGGTGAATTGCACTCCTGTGCTGTTAAAAGGATCGCCTTTGTCCACTCCAGGTTGTTGATGTTGAACTGACCTACTGCGTAGTGGCCTGCTTTTGCTTTCTGAAGCATTTCTGTTGCTGATACTAACATTTTCTTCTCCTCCACTTCCAATCCCCGCCGCGTAAGCTTTCGGCCGTCGGGATAAGTCTGATTAATAAATCCTTTACTATTATAGCCTATTGAAGTGAAAAAGACAATGAAATTTTATCACCGGCGTTCCTTTACGAATTATGTTCCTTCGTGTAGCCGTTATTGATCGCCCGGATCGTTTCCAGCGGGATCTTCAGCCCTCTCTGGTAAGTCAGCAGCCCGTTTTCCTCCGTCTCCACATCTGTGAGCTGCGTATAACAGTATCCCTGCAGGACCGGCGATTCCCGGACAGCCTTCATGATCTCCTCGTATTTCTTGGTAAACTCTGACGCATTGTCCGTCTCACAGTATCCCCAGGAATACTTCACGTCCGACTCCGGCGCATACCGGATGCCGCCGAACTCCGTCAGGAACACCGGCTGCCCCTGGTAGCCCCAGCCGTTCGCAAACAGGCTCCGCCGGCCCGGACACAGGGCAAGGACCGCTTCCATGCTCTCAAAATGCTTCTTCAGCACTTTCCCCGAGGAAGAATAGTCGTGGATCGTCAGAAGGTCGCCGCACGTATGCTCCCATCCGTCGTTATCGATCACGACACGGCTGGCGTCCATTGATTTGATCATATAGATCAGCGCGTTGCAGTGCGCCTGCTGATACTTGTCTTCTTTTATCTCCTGCACGCCCCACGACTCGTTCAGCGGCGTCCATGCAATGATGCACGGATGGTTGTAATCTCTTTCCACCGCTTCCTGCCACTCTGCGTACATGCGCCCGGCATATTCCCTGGAATACAGGTAGGCCGACCCGATCTCGCCCCAGACAAGGAGGCCGAGCCGGGCCGCAAGAGCAAGACCACGGAGAATGTAAAAGACAGAAATGCTGCTTTTGTATTACGGGGTGGATCTTGCTCTTTAAAAATCCAATTTATAATCAAGCTGGAAGAAATGAGGTACATGTTAGTAGGAATTTGGCATGGATTTAGATTGAATGTTTTGATATATAAAACTATAATGTAACCAACAAATTGGAATTTGTGTAAGCAAAGCGGGGGCTTAAAATGCGTATTTTGGAATATGGCAATACAAATAATCCAACAATAATGCTT
>CALWDN010000039.1 GCA_944376685.1 uncultured Mediterraneibacter sp.
CCTGAATAAGTATGAACCACATACCATTTTGCTTCTGACATAAAATCACCTTTCTGCTGCGGTCAGCTATCTTACCAGTAGATCGATCCCATATTTCAGAATAGCGTCAACGACCGCGATCACTGCCCCGAGCACTACGGAAACAGCGATAACCGCCGTGGTCTGTCTTGCAAGTGTCTTCTTATCTGGCCAGATGACTTTCTTAAACTCTGCCTGAAGTCCCTTGAACCAGCTCTTCTTCTGAGTCTTCTGAGTTTTTGAATTATCACTCATTTGTCCACTTCCTTCCGACGACTACTTTGTTTCCTTGTGCAGTGTGTGTGATTTGCAGAATCTGCAGTACTTCTTGGTCTCCATGCGTTCCGGATGAGCTTTCTTGTCCTTCGTCATGTTGTAGTTACGGTTTTTGCATTCCGTACACTCCAGAGTAATTCTTGTGCGCACAACTTCCACCTCGCTTTTAACATATTCACAACGTGTTGCTGATGGCTGCGAAAACCATCAAATTTTAGGCATAAAAAAAAGACCTACTTCCATTCGCCGTAGTAGTATACCACGGCGGATGGATGTAAGTCAAGGTTTTAAACTTATTTTTTATTGATCTCAGCTCCTGTGCGGAGATCTCTGTTCTGTTTTTTCAGCCGCTTATACACACTTGTCCTGAACAGTGTATAGATCACGGATACGATGGGGATAAAGATCAGCATCCCCACTACGCCCATCAGGTTGCCGCCGATCGTCACGGCCGCCAGCACCCAGATGGACGGCAGCCCGACCGATGCGCCCACGACCTTCGGATAGATCAGGTTGCCTTCGATCTGCTGAAGGACCAGGAATACGATCACGAAGATCAGCGCCTTCAGCGGATCTACCATTAATATAAGGAACGCACCCACCACGCATCCGATGAATGCGCCAAAGATCGGGATCAGCGCCGTAAACGCGATGAGCACAGCCACCAGCAGTGCATACGGCATGTTGATCACGCTCATAACGATGAAGAACATCGTACCGAGGATCAGCGCCTCCACACACTGCCCTGTAAGGAAGCTGGAAAATGACTTTGCCGTAAGCGAGCACACTTCCAGCGACCATTTCACACGTTTCTCAGGCATATACGCATACATTACTTTCGTGACCTGCACGCGCAGCTTCTCTTTCTGCAGCAGGACATAGCATGCAAACACAAATGCGATCACAAATGTGGTGACGCCGCTTACGATCGAACCGATCGCCGACATCGTGGAATTCAGCATATCCCCCGCCCCGTTCTGGAAGAACGACACCGCCTGGTTCACCAGCTGGTTTACGTTCAGGTTCAGCCCTTCAAGCCATTCGCTTATCTCACTGTTGTCTTTGAACAGCTCCTCAAGAAACCGCTGGGCATCCGGGACAAACGCCCGGATCGTCCGCCCCAGGGACAGGACCGTCTGGGTCAGTTCCGGGATCACGATAAACATGACCAGGACCACTACGCCGATCACGATCGCGATCGTCAGCACCAGCGAAACCGGCCTGGCCAGCTTCCGGGCCGTTTTCTTATCTTTCAGATATTTATTGCGGAAGATCTTTTCTTCCAGGAAGTTCATCGGCACGTTCAGCACAAATGCGATCGCCCCGCCCAGCAGGAACGGGAATATGATCCCGAATGCAAATCCAATCCACCCGAATATAATGTCATAATTCCACAGCGCGATCAGGATAACGATCGTAAAAAGGATCAGCTGCCTGAGCTGTTTTATATTTTTGTCATCAAGATTCATAATTCCTCCCGGTCTGTCAGTTGAATCTCCTGTCAGACAGACATCCCTTTTATCTTACCACATATTCCGGATGTATCAAGGACTTTTTAAGATTTCCCGCTGTAATGATGCGCTTCTTCCAGCATCATGTCTTTTACTTTCATCAGCCGGATCTGCGTGCTCCGCTCATTCTCATCCAGCTTCATCGTAATGTATTTTATGCTCTCCTCCGTCTCAGGGATGATCACATGCTCCAGCGCGTTCACGCGCCTTCTTGTTTTTTCGATCTCCGCCGCCATAAGCTGGCATGCCTTCTCGCACTCTGCCAGCCGGATCATGTCCGGCAGGATATCCGCCAGGGATTTCACCGCTCCGTCCAGGTCGCTGGATGTAAATGCAAATCCATAGGAATAGATGTCATTCTCATCCGCCGTCCTGGTCTTGTATTCAAAGGTCGGGATGTCCACGCTCATGACATTTTTCCCGCCTGCTTCCAGGGTGATCTCCTGTTTCGGCGCAAGCATCGCCGTATTGAGCGCCGCTTCCGACATCCCGGCTTTTGCAATGACAAAATTCCGGTTTGCCGAGCGGATCCCGGCTTCTACTTTTTTGCGCACTTCCATATTTTCACGGACCAGGTCCAGATACTGGCGCATCAGTTCGTCACGCTTGTCTTTCAGAAGCTTGTGGCCGCGGATCGCGGTGATCCGCTTCTTCTTGAGACGCGTCAGCTCCATTCTGGTCGGGTTCACCTGTTTTGCCGCCACAATGCCACCTCCTTATTCTCGCCTTCGGCTTCCGGGACAGGCCCCTTCGCTTACGCTTCGGGGTATTTCCGCCTTCGGCTTCCGGGACAGGCCCCTTCGCTTACGCTTCGGGGCCAGTCCCGTAATACACATCAAGATATTTGTCGTCGATCCGTTTGAGTTCGGTGCGGGGCAGCATGCGAAGCAGCTTCCAGCCGATGTCCAGCGTCTCCTCGATGCTGCGGTCGGTGCTGTAGCCCTGGGATACGTATTCCTGCTCGAATGCATCCGCGAATTTCGCGTACATCAGGTCAATCTCCGTCAGCGCCGCCTCACCCAGGATGACCATGAGTTCTTTGGCGTCTTTTCCGCGGGCATATGCGGCAAAGAGCTGGTTCATGGTATTGGAGTGGTCCGCCCGGGTCTTGCCCTCGCCGATCCCCTTGTCCTTCAGACGGGACAGGGACGGCAGTACGTCGATGGGCGGGGTCACGCCCTTGCGGTACAGTTCACGGCTCAGGATGATCTGGCCTTCCGTGATATATCCGGTCAGGTCCGGGATCGGATGGGTCTTGTCGTCCTCCGGCATGGTCAGGATGGGGATCATGGTGATGCTTCCCTTCTTCCCTCTCTGCCGTCCGGCCCTCTCGTAAATGGACGCCAGGTCCGTGTACATATAGCCAGGATACCCGCGGCGTCCCGGCACTTCCTTGCGGGCCGCGGACACTTCGCGGAGGGCGTCCGCGTAGTTTGTGATGTCGGTCAGGATGACCAGCACATGCATGTCTTTTTCAAACGCGAGATATTCGGCGGCGGTCAGCGCCATCCTGGGGGTGGCGATCCGCTCGATGGCCGGGTCGTTGGCCAGGTTGACGAACAGCACGGTCCGGTCCAGGGCTCCGGTCTCGCGGAAGCTTTCCACGAAGAAGTTGGATTCTTCAAATGTAATACCCATAGCCGCAAATACAACGGCAAAGTTCTCATCTTTTCCGAGCACCTTTGCCTGGCGCGCGATCTGTGCCGCCAGCTGCGCATGGGGCAGGCCGGACGCCGAGAAGATCGGCAGCTTCTGCCCCCTTACCAGCGTGTTCAGTCCGTCGATGGCGGACACGCCGGTCTGGATAAACTCTTCCGGGTAGCTTCTGGCCGCCGGGTTCATGGGTAGGCCGTTGATGTCCATGCGGGCCTCCGGCAGGATCTCCGGTCCGTCGTCGATGGGACGGCCCAGGCCGTCGAACACACGGCCCAGCATATCTTCAGATACGCCCAGCTCCATGCTCCGTCCGAGGAAACGGACTTTGCTGTTGGACAGGTTGATGCCGGTAGAGCTCTCAAAGAGCTGCACGAGCACATCGCTTCCGTTTACTTCAAGGACCTTGCAGCGCCTCGTCTCGCCGTTCACCAGCTCGATCTCGCCAAGTTCATCGTATGTCACGCCTTCCACGCCGCGCACGAGCATCAGCGGTCCGGCTATTTCCTGTATGGTTCTGTACTCTTTTGGCATTTAGCGGCCCTCCTTTACAAATGCTCCCGCGATCTGGGCGGTCAGCGCCTCGTCAACTTTCTTATATTCTTCATCCATTGCGTCCTCATGCACGTATTTGAAACGTCCGATCTGCTCCCGTACCGGCATGCCGATCAGCTTCTGCAGGGACGCGCCCTCGGAGAGTGCCTTCACGGCACGGTCGTAAAATGCATTTACAAGAAGCATCATCATATGCTGTTTCTTCAGGGACGTATAGGTATCCACTTCGTGGAATGAGTTCTGGTGCAGGAAATCCTCGCGGATCGAACGCGCCGCCTCCATCTTCAGGCGGTCGCCCGGTGAGAGCGCATCCATGCCGACCATCTTCACGATCTCTTCCAGCTCCGCCTCTTCCTGCAGGAGCGTCATCATCTTCTGGCGGCCTTCCATCCAGTCCGGCGCCACATTTCCGTTGAACCATTTCTCCATATCGTCCAGATACAGGGAATAGCTGTTCAGCCAGTTAATGGCCGGGAAATGACGCTTGTAGGCAAGCGCGGAGTCCAGTCCCCAGAATACTTTCACGATGCGCAGCGTCGCCTGGGATACCGGTTCGGACGTATCGCCGCCCGGCGGGGATACCGCGCCGATCACGGAGAGGGCGCCCTCCCGCCCCTCTTTCCCGAGGGAGACCACATGGCCCGCGCGCTCATAGAACTGCGCCAGACGGCTTCCCAGGTAGGCCGGGTAGCCTTCCTCGCCCGGCATCTCTTCCAGACGCCCGGACATCTCCCGGAGCGCCTCGGCCCACCGGGAGGTGGAGTCTGCCATCAGCGCCACCGAATAGCCCATGTCGCGGAAATATTCCGCGATGGTGATCCCGGTGTAAATGGACGCCTCGCGGGCAGCCACCGGCATGTCCGACGTATTGGCGATCAGGACGGTCCGCTGCATCAGCGGCTGTCCCGTCTTCGGATCTTTCAGTTCCGGGAACTCGTTCAGCACGTCCGTCATCTCATTGCCCCGCTCGCCGCAGCCGATATAGACCACGATGTCGGCTTCCGCCCACTTCGCCAGCTGGTGCTGGATCACGGTCTTGCCGCTTCCGAAGGGGCCCGGCACTGCCGCCACGCCGCCTTTGGCGATCGGGAAAAATGTATCGATGACGCGCTGGCCCGTTACAAGGGGCATCTCCGGCGGAAGCTTCTTCTGGTACGGACGGCCCCGGCGGACCGGCCATTTCTGCATCAGCGTCAGCTCTTTATCGCCGTCCGCCGTCTCAAGAACAGCCACCGTCTCCTCTACCGTAAATTCTCCGGATCTGATCTCCCGGATCTTTCCTTTCATCCCGTAGGGCACCATGATCTTCTGCTGCACGAGGACCGTCTCCTGCACCGTACCGATCACATCGCCCGCCTCAACCTTATCGCCGGCCTTCACCGTGGGGACGAACGCCCACTTCAGGTCCCGCTTCAGGGACGGTACTTCCACGCCCCGCTTCAGGTTGCTGCCTGAGATCTTCATAATATCATCCAGGGGCCGCTGGATCCCGTCGTAAATGCTGGTGATCAGCCCGGGGCCCAGTTCCACGGACATGGGAACATCCATGGATTCCACCGGCTCGCCCGGTCCCAGTCCTGACGTCTCCTCATAAACCTGGATCGACGCCTGGTCGCCGTGCATCTCGATGATCTCACCGATCAGGCGCTGCTCTGACACACGGACCACGTCGTACATATTTGCATCCCGCATCCCCTCTGCGATGACCAGAGGTCCTGCGACTTTCTTAATCACTCCTGTGCTCATTAGCTTACTCCTCCAAACAGAATATCCGATCCGACCGCCTGCTCAACCGTCCGGCGCACGCCCTGTACGCCGGCGCCGGTATTGCCTGACACGCCCGGTATCTGTATGACCGCCGGCAGCATCCTTTCCTGAAAGGCTTCCAGGTCGCTCTCCACCTCGGCGGCCGCCGCCTCCGTGATGTAGATGATCCCGTAATCTTCCTCCGCAAGCCGGCGGAGTGTGTTTCGTATCTCCTCCCGGTTCCCCGCCGGGCAGATCTCAAGCCCCAGCGTGGCGAAACCGTAAATGCTGTCGTAATCGCCGACTACTGCTATCTTATACATACATTTCCCTTATCCTTTCCCGGATCGCATCATCAGAGAACCCGTTCTGTTTCCCGGTCAGGATGATCCGCACCGTCCTGATCTCCGTCTCTCTCGCCACCAGATAGGCCAGAAGCGGTCCCACAGAAAATGTCTCGTATTTCTGGCTCTTCAGCGTCTCGATCATCCGGTTGTCGCACCAGCGCTCGAATGCCGACGGCGACTCTCTCAAACTCTCCGCACCTCCGGCATAGGATGTGCCTTCCAGATAGCGGGCGATCTCCTCCGCCCCGGAAAGCGCGGCCCGGATCAGCTGGTCCCGGCTGATGCTTTCGCACTCTGCCATGGCATTTCTCATGAAATCGGCATCCTTTCCCGTCTTCTGGGAACGGACCGCGATCTTGATGTCCGCGATGGCAACGGTCGTGTCCGCATAGTCCGCGATGATCTTCTCACCCGACTGGCGTCCCGCCTCTTCAATGGCGTCAAGGGCCGCCCGGTCGATCATGATATCGCACAGCTGTCCGTCCCCGGTATGGAGCAGCAGGTCCAGCGCCTCCTGCGCCGTCCGCCCCATGTTTCCGGGAAGGCGGGCGAAATCCCGGTTCTCGATGATCCGGTACATCTCTTCGCCCGGGATTGGGCAGTCGTCATAGAACATGGCCGGATTCTTCATGCCTGCGTACACTTCTTTCACCGCCGCCTTCAGGTTATGGTAAAGCTTCGGATAAGACAGCACGTCGAACACCCGCATATCGGGCGCCACATCCCGTATCACCGCCCAGGCTTTCTCCTCTTCGCATTTGAGGACTGCTTCCGCATCATTTCCGGCATCCATGCCGCCCCAGCCTTTCTCGATCACCGACTGGAGCACCTGTTCCGCATTTCTGCATGCCAGCAGCTGCTCAATAAATGCATCGGAGAACAGGGATACTTCCAGGGCGCGGATCCGTGCGACCGCGTAAGTATATTTTGTATCACTCAAGTTCATCCCTCCTGACGTCTGCGCTTTATCCGAACAGCATCCGGTTCACCCGGTCAGACATTTCCTCTCTTCCGGCGTCAAACACAGCCCGGATGGTGCAGTTCTCTTCGATGCCGCCGTAGACGAGCAGGAATCCTCCGTCCATCTGCGCCGGACGGCCAGACACCTTCAGGCTGCCGCCTTTTGCCGCGGCGACGCGGCTTATCTTCTCTTCGAATCCTTCCGGCATCCGCCTCAGGTCTTCCGCGGAGAAACAGATCTCCCCGTCCCCGGGCAGGACATGCTTCTCCAGAAGTTTTTCCAGCAGTTTAAAATATGATCCATCGTCCAGATCCATCACCGCACGGTATGCCTCGTCCAGCACCTCGCCGATCACGTCCTGCTTCGCCCCGAGGAGTGCCTGTCTGCGCTGCATATCCATGGAAGACCCCGCCTTCCGGATATGGTCGGAAGCGCTCCGCTCCGCCCGCTCGATGATCTGCGCACTTTCCGCTTCCGCGGCTTCCTTTGCCGCCTGTACAGCGGCCTCGGCTTCTTCCCGGGCCTTTCCCGTGATCTCCGCCGCCGTGCTCTTCGCATCTTCAAGGATCCGGACTTTCATTTTATCAAGTCCGCTCATATGCCTGTCTCCTTATACCTGGATTCCGCTGACCGCGAGGAACGAGATCAGAAGCGCCAGGATCGCATACGTCTCAACCATGGCCGGGAAGAGCATCGCCTTACCGAACTGGTCCGGTTTCTTCGCCACAATGCCGATGGCAGCCGCAGCCGTCTTGCCCTGCGCGATCGCGGAGAGCAGCCCCACCACGCCGATCGGCAGGCAGGCCGCCAGGATCAGAAGACCCGTCTGTACGGAAAGATCCGCCAGACCGCCGCCCAGCACGCCGATCTTGGACAGGGTGATAAAGCCGATCAGCAGTCCGTACAGTCCCTGTGTACCGGGGAGCAGCTGGATGATCAGCACTTTCGCGAATTTACTCGGGTCTTCGGTCACAACGCCCGAAGCCGCCTGGCCGGCGATGCCTACGCCAATGGCGGAACCTGTGCCCGACAGGAGAACAGCGACAGCCGCTCCAAGTAATCCATAGACAATCCCTAATTCACTCATGATAAAGTTTCCTCCTTAATCTCTGCATATTTTGTATTTTCTCTGAATGGATGGAACGGCCGTCCGCCGCCCTCATAAAACTTTCCGAAAAATTCCACGAACTGCAAACGGTTCGTGTGGACATATGCGCCCAGCAGGTTAATCGCCAGGTTCATGGAATGTCCGACGATGAAGATCAGGATGAAGAAAATGATCCCGATCACGTTGTTCGGCAGCATGCTGCCCATCTGATTGATGACCGAAGCGATCACGCCGGTCGCCAGTCCCAGCGCCAGCAGACGCGAGTAGGAAAGCACGTCGCTGAGCCAGCCGGTGATGTTGTACAGGTCGTAGGCGCCCAGCGCCAGCCTGAGCGCCGGATTCTTATTTCCCCGCCCTGACATCAGGACGATGCCTGCCGCACCGATGACCGCCAACCCTTTCGCCAGGGTATTGAGCCACCCCGGCAAAACGATCTCCATCTGCGCGATCGAAGCAAAAAGCTCGCTTGGCAGGAGCATCAGGATCAGCCCGATCAGAAGCATGAACCAGAGCACCACGTCACAGAAGAAATCCATGTACTTCCGGTCTTTGATACACAGGTACCCTTTGATCGCCAGTCCTGTGAAAAGGTGGATCACACCGAAGAGCAGCGAGTAGAGCAGAAGCTTCATCGGCTCGTTCAGCGGGATGAACCAGAGGGCCGGCGGGGTGATCTTCGTCCCCGTGAATTTCTCCGTAACAATATCGACGATATTTCCGAAATATCCTCCGAACAGCACGCCCCATACGATAGTTGAGAGGCCGCACCAGAAAAACAGTTTCAGTGATTTCCTCATCCCGGCGGACATCCGCGGGAATTTCCACACGAGGATCCCGCACACGACCGCCACGATCACACCGTAGGCCGCATCCGAGAGCATCATCCCGAAGAAGAACACGTAGAAGAACGACATGATCGTCGTCGGATCGATCTCCCCTTTCACCGGGAGTCCGTAAGACTCCACAACGCCTTCCATATTGGCGGAGAACGGATTGTTCTTCAGGATCACAGGTGGCTCCTCGTCCTCCTTCAGTTCTTCCACATCGACCATGCAGTCGTATTTACTCATCAGCTTCTCCGCCACTTTGTCCGCCACCGCTGCCGGAATATAGCCGCTGATCACAAAGGCCCGCTCGGACTGGGGCAGTTCCCCCAGCACTTCGTATTTATCCGCCCGCACCCGGTAATAATCCGCCACGATCTGAAGCTCCTCCCGCCGCTTCGCCAGCGCCCGGATCTTCTCTTCCGTTTCCGCGGCCTGCTTCCGCATATACGCGGCTTCCGCTTCCAGATCCGCTTTCTCAGCCTCCGGCGTCTCATCCCAGACCTGCGCCGGCCTTGCGAACCCTTCGCTCCGGAGCGCTTCCTCCACCGCGCCTGCGTCCTCTTTCAGGCAGACCACGCCGAGATAGACCGTACTCTGATCCTGGGAGACGATGTGCACATCCGCACCTGCTGTGTCCGGAGCCTTCTCTTCCAGGATCTCATATATCCGTCCGGCTGTCGTGCCGCCGGGCATCACACCCGGAAAGAATACGCTGCGTTCCGTCTCCGTCGTCTTCAGCGGAACATCCAGCCCGAGCCACGGCGTCAGGCTCTCGATACTGTTCGTGAGCCGGCCGGCCGCCGCCTGCTGCTCCGCATGCTCCCGGTCCAGATCATAGATCTGGCGGGCGATCCGCAGAAGGTCACGGCGTTCATCCTGGACCTTCATTCCCTCGTCGGCGGAGATCAGCTTCTTCCCTTCCAGCGCCGAGAACATGGATTTCTTCTCCGGCGCGTACTGCTCCAGGATATCCAGCGCCTGGTCCACGGCCGCGGCCGCTTTCTCGAAGCCGGTCTTCCGCTCCGCCGTATCCATCTTCCGGAAATCTTCATCCTCATCAAGGATATGGTTTACTTCCAGGACGCCCAGGCTCTGCAGCTTTTCAAGGATCGCTTTACGGTTCTTCTTTAAGGCGCAGATCGTGATCCTCTGCATCTTAAGTACCGCCATTTATCAGTCCCTCCTTTGCTGTAACGCTCTATTGCGTCAGCAGCGAGACAACCGCCTCCACTGCTTCTTTTTTCTTTTCACCGGCAGAGATTTTCAGCTTCTCCGTCTCTTCGGCAATGGCAGCCCGGGCTTCCTCTTCCAGCTTCTTCCCGGCTTCTTCCGCCTGCTCTGCCTTTGCTTTCGCCTCTGTCTTCGCCTTTCCGATGATCTCATCCCGGATCTGTCCGGACCGTTCCTCCGCCTCCGCAAGGATGCGTTCCCGCTCCGCCTGCGCGTCTTCCACGATCTTCTGCGCCTGCCGCTCCGTCTCCCGGATCGTCCGGATCGTTTCCTCTACCATAGTCTGTCCACCACCTTTCCCATTTATTTCTGCCTCATTAGTTTTTTCCATATCATCCTGCTTCATACAGGAAAGGATTTTAGCAGTTTTTTAACACAACCTTGGGATTATTATATAATAGAATGACTGAATATTCAAAAGAATTATATGAAATGCAAACGAAAATCAATAATTGTTGCGGAATTTTCTGTATAATCAATGCTGCGTGCACCCTGAAACGGCCAAATAATCCTTCGGAAAGCAGGAGGTGCAATTAATTACTGAAATAACATGTCTATTGGTGCAATTAATTAACTTATAAACTTGCTTATTGGTGCAAATTATATTAAAATATCTTCAAACTCATTGCATGGAGGTGACGCCATGAAACGAAATGCGCTGCAGGAACTTCTCAAATGGAAAGATAATGACCGTAGGAAGCCTCTGATCGTCTGGGGCGCCAGGCAGGTTGGTAAAACCTACCTTGTCCGGGATATTTTTGCCGAAACCTGTTATAAAGATAATTATGTCTATATAGACTGCAAGATTGAAGATGAGGTCCGGGACTTCTGTTCCGAAACTGCCAATGCCGGAAAAATAATCGAATATATATCACTTTTTAAAGGCAGAAGGATTACTCCGGATACACTTCTGATCTTCGATGAAGTCCAGGAATGCCCCAATATCATTTCTGCACTCAAGTATTTTTGTCAGGATTTCAGGGAAATCCCTGTCATAGCTACAGGCTCTATGGTGCGCATTAAAATACAGCGCGAAACACGCAGAAGAGGCGTCGGAAATACCGGCAGATTTCTCTTTCCGGTCGGCAAGATCGATCAGATGACGGTATATCCGATGACTTTTGATGAATTCCTGCTGAACAGCAACGAAATGCTTTATGATGCGATAAAAAGATCCTATGAAAATAAACTTCCGCCGGACCGGAGGATCCATGAACTGGCGATGGAACAGGTCTTCAGATATCTTCTGGTCGGCGGTATGCCCGAGGCTGCTGACGCATACATCGAGAGCAATGACCTGCTGAAATCCCGGGAAATCCTCAAATCCCTGTACGACAACTACCTTTCTGATATGGAACTGTATCAGGCCAGCCCGGAATCGATCCTGCGGTCACGTGCTCTGTTCTCAAATATATATAAGGAACTGAATAAAGAGTCAAAAAACTTTTCCCCGGGGCTGATCGAGAAACGAAGCAAAACGCGTGATTACGCGACATCGGTACAATGGCTTACAATGGCACACATTATAAACCAGTCTTTCCAGCTGAAAGAACATATCACACTGCCGCTTATGCCGGACAACGACAGCAGCTTCCGTCTGTTCCTGGCAGACATCGGCATGTTTTCATATCAGAGCGGCGTCAACGCAGCCGCATTTATTTCGAACGAACAAAAAAATACCCTTTCAGGAATATTTTTTGAGAATTTTATTGCAAACGAACTGATCGCCAGAGGACATAAACTTTTCTACTGGAAGGGAAAATCCTCTGCTGAACTTGAATTTATCGTTGAATCAAATGGCAGGCTATTTCCGGTCGATGTAAAGAAAGGCCGCGGCACGCTCAACTCTCTCGAAAAGTTTTCGCACCACAATAAGTTTGAATGTGCGATTAAAGTTTCCAGGAACAACTACGGTTATAATGCCGCGCAAAAACTGCTGACTCTGCCGTTTTACTTTATTTCTTTTGCAGCGGCAGACCTGGCAGAGGGGAAGCCGGTCATCTGACCGGTCACTCCCAGGTCAGCCGGTGCAATGCCCCTTCTTTCTCCATCCCGGTAAATCCGTTCTGCCGCAGCGCCTCATACAGCACGATGGCGGCGGAATTGCCGAGATTCAGCGAGCGGATCTTCTCCATCATCGGGATGCGCACGCAATTTTCCCTGTTCTCTACAAGGATCTCCTCCGGAATGCCTGCGCTCTCTTTCCCAAACATAATATAGCAGTCCGGTTCATAGCTGACTTCCGTATACACTTTTTCAGCTTTTGTCGTCGCCATATAGATCTTCGCACCCGGATTTTTCTCCAGGAAATCCTTATAATCGATATACACGGTCACGTCCAGGTCTTTCCAGTAATCCATCCCCGCCCGCTTCAGTGCTTTCTCGCTCAGGCTGAACCCGAGCGGCCCGATCAGATGGAGCCGTGCTCCGGCCGCCACGCAGGTCCGTCCGATATTTCCTGTATTGGCCGGGATCTCCGGCTCATGAAGTACGATATTTAACATGTCTCTCTCCTCTCCGTCTGCCACCGGAGCAGTTCGTCAGGCGCCGGGCGGTCGAGATATCTTGTCTCTTCCCCGTTTCGGATCACCCGCGCATTCTGCTTGCCGGCTGTCCCGAGCCGGACCGCATGGGCGCCTGCATCCTCCAGTACGGCAAGCACTTCATCCGCACGCTCCGTCAGGATCAGGAAGCTGCCCGCTGAAGTCATCTGGTACGGGTTCAGACGGTAGAACTCACAGATCTCCACGGTCTCCTGCTTCAGCGCGATGCAGTGCATATCGATCTCGAAACCGGCCTGCTCCTGTTCGCAGAGCTCCCACAGCGCCGCCAGGATCCCGCCGCTTCCGATCTGGCGCACGGCCGCATTTCCGTCTGCAGCAAATACACGCAGCACCTGACCCGGCGTCACCAGTTCATCTTCCAGCCGCTCCGCCTCATCCAGAAATGTATCTGTGAAACGTGTACCCAGGTCCGTCCGGCTTTCAGAAAGGATCCGGAGCGTGCCTTCCAGCCCGGCATAGCCGCACATGAGAAGTTCCAAACTATTTTCATTTTTTACATTCGCCTGCTCTGTGTCCCGGCAGAGTGCAATTTCTTTCACCCCGGCCGCGCATGCATAAATAAGCGACTGTGCCACCGCCATGGCCACCTCTCCCTGAAAGGCCGTGATCTGTATATTCATCCTTGCGCAGGCGCGCTCTGCTTCTCCGGCGATGTCACGGAGCAGTTCTTCTTCCGCTCCCTCGGGAAGCACGACGCGGACCGACACGCCTGCTGCCCCGGCCCCTTTCGCCGCCAGATCTCCAGCCACATGGAGCACCGCGTAAAATCCGGTCTTCGCACCATTTCCGGCAGCGCAGACGTCCG
Organism: uncultured Mediterraneibacter sp.; assembly: GCA_944376685.1. Classification (GTDB taxonomy): domain Bacteria; phylum Bacillota; class Clostridia; order Lachnospirales; family Lachnospiraceae; genus Mediterraneibacter. The sequence goes on from CALWDN010000039.1 coordinate 13,602, forward strand.
CCCACATAAACTCCGCTCCGTTTTCCGTCCGGATACCGGAACAGTTCTCATACGGCGACGGAATCGAGATCACTTCATCCCGTTTTGTCCGCAACTGCCGCCTGACCGACCTCTGCCAGGCTGTCTGGGTTATTTTTCCTGTCCGCATGATTTCACTCCCCAATCAGACTACATAAGGCAGCACCATCGTCAGCACCATGGCCGCCACCAGCACAAGAATGATGATCGATACGATCCGTCTGAATTTTTTATCATGGAAATTCATTTTCTGTCTCCTTTTCTCCGCCTGCCGCGCATCGCCGCAGGCTCCTTTATTCACTGTTTGGGCATCTCTACCCTGTATATGGCCGCGTCACCGTTCAGCGGATTCCTTTTCCGGTAATCAAAGAGCAGTACTTCTTTTCCGATCTTCTCGAGATGGGTCATCTTCCGCATCTGCCGCCGGTCATAACCCTCATACCCGCTCAGATACCGGCGCTCTTCCTCTTCCGCCTTATAGAAAGCCGCCGCTTCATCCGGTGTTACCCGGTTCTCCCCGAGGAATGCCGGCCGGTTCTTTACATTATCACGCAGATACAGGTCCAGTGTCAACCACTCCCTGTATTCCGCGATCCGTTCCGCTCCTTCGGTCTCTTCTATAAAATGATGCAGGATCTCATATCGGGCGATCCTGGAGTGGCTGATCCTGGACAGCCCGTTCTTTTCATAATAATCTGCCAGCGCATCGTACATTTCAAAAGGTGAAGTATACGCCCGCACCAGCTGTTCCATCGTGTTCCGGAACTGTCCGCTGTTATAATAGACTTCCACCATCTCTTCGATCTTCTTCAGCCGGATCACATCGCTGTAGGAAAGCCATTTTGTGGAGAGCACTTCATAGGGCGGCCGGTCCTGGTAAACCAGTCCGTACTCTTCTGTTTTCTCATGCATGAGCGAACCCTTCAGCACTTTCAGAAAACCGAGCTGGAGCTGATCCGGCTTCATGGCGTACACCCGGTCAAAGGACCGGGCAAAGCTGTCATAATCTTCATAAGGGAGCCCCGCGATCAGGTCCAGATGCTGATGGACGTTCCGCATCTCCCGGACGGCCGCCACATTTTCCTCTACTTTCGCCAGGTCCATCCGCCGCCGGATCTCCCGGACCGTATCCGGATTCGTGGACTGGACCCCGATCTCCAGCTGGATCAGCCCCGGACGCATGCTGCGGATCAGCGTGATCTCTTCTTCGTTCAGAAGATCCGCCGCCACCTCGAAGTGGAAGTTCGTGATCCCCAGGTCATGTTCCTTAATGTAACTCCATACCGCCATGGCATGGTCGTGCCGGCAGTTGAACGTCCGGTCCACGAACTTCACCTGCGGCACTTCGTGGTCGATGAAAAACTGCAGCTCCCGCCGCACCAGGTCCGGATCCCGGAAGCGGAGGCATTTATCAATGGAGGACAGACAGTAGCTGCAGGAAAACGGGCAGCCCCGGCTGGATTCATAATAAACGATCCGGTTGTCAAAGTCCTCAATATGTTCGTAAATGAAAGGAATGCTGCTCAGGTCCAGCGCTTCCCGCGCCGTCAGGATCTCTTCCGGCTCATTTCCGACAGCGTAAGTCTCCAGCATATCCAGGAATGTCTGCTCCCCCTCGCCGCACATGACGCCCGCAAGACCGGGGTATCTGTCAAGCATCTCCCGGGCATTGTAAGACACTTCCGGGCCGCCCAGCCAGACCTTCGTCTCCGGCAGGACCTTCGGGATCTCCCGGATCAGCTGTTCAACATAACTGATGTTCCACAGATAGCAGGAGATGCACAGGATATCCGGACGGCGTTCATAGATATCCATGAGGATCTCATCCGCCGGCTGGTTGATCGTATATTCCGCGATCCTGATCTCTTCTTCATATCTGCTGCCGCCGTACCGGCACGCATAAGCACGCAGGCTGTACACGGCGGGGTTTGAATGGATGTATTTTGCATTAATGGCTGTTAACAGGATATTCATCCGGGTACTCCGTTTCTTAACTGGATTTTAATCGTCACATCATTTTATCACCGTTCCGGTTTTTCGGCAATTTGTTTTCCCCGCATCCGTTGACATTTCGGGGAAAACCATGTACAATTAAGACTCGTGCAGCCGGGGTGTTAGCGGTACCTTGTACCTGCAATCCGCTATAGCAGGGGTGATATTGCGCGGAGGGCGACAGCCGGCAGAGCTGCCCCCGGAAAGTGGCGTTGATGTCTGGGTCTCACGCGACGGGAATCTGTGAACCGTGTCAGGTCGGGAACGGAGCAGCACTAAGCAGAACCTCTCGGGTGCCGTGAGGGTGCCTGGGCTGAGTTAACTGCCGGGGTAACGTCTGATAGCCAAGTTCGAAGCGCAATGCACGTAAAAAAAGCTGATTTTAACGCAGCCGTCACATTTCTGTGGCGGCTGCGTTTTCCTTTTCTTCTCTGGATTTTTCTTTCTCCCTCTTCTTCCTCTCCCGCAGTTCCCTGAAAAACTGCTTCATCATCCCGCTGCACTCTTCCTCCAGCACACCGGTCTCAATCTCCGCCTGGTGATTGAAGCGTTCCACCTGAAGCAGGTTCAGCACAGACCCGGCACATCCCGCCTTCGGGTTCATGCAGCCGATCACCACCCGGGGGATCCGCGACTGTACGATCGCCCCGGCGCACATCTGGCACGGCTCCAGCGTCACATACAGAGTACACTCCTCCAGACGCCAGTCCCCCAGCTTCCGGCTCGCTTTCCGGATCGCCGTGATCTCCGCATGGGCGAGAGGGCTCTTATCTGTATTCCTGCGGTTATACCCCCTTGCGATGATCTTCCCTTCATGGACGATCACGCAGCCGATGGGCGTCTCATCCAGCTTATACGCTTTCTTTGCCTGGCGGAGAGCCTCCTTCATAAATTTTATATCTGTCTGTTCTATATTCTGAATGATCTCTTTCATCTGTCCTAATCTCCGTTACCGCGGACATTAACATCCCTCCCCGGTTCTTTTTCTCCTATTTGCTGAATAGACTAGACTCAAAAGAGACAAGACCAGAGGTATACTATGAATCCCGGTATTTGTTATGTATATGAATATGACAATAATCAGCGCAAAAGAAATGCGGGCTTTCTGAAAATCGTCCGCCACTATCAGTCCTGCATCCTTCAGATCCACGTCCGCGGGCTCCCACTGGGAAACGGGACCACCCTGGAGCTCTGCGCATTCTACCTCAGCGGCAGGAATATGGTCGGCGCCACCGTTGCATCCCTGACCTGCTTCAGCCGATCCATATCCGTGCGGCTCCCCGTATCCGAATCCCATTTTCCAGAGCATCGCCCGCTCTCTGAGATTGACGGCTTTCTGATCCGTCTTCCAGGCAGCAGAGACACTGTCTTCTGGGCTGCCTCCGAAAAGGACTTGAATATGAATCCTGCGCACATGATCCTTCCCGGGGACCAAAAAACAGAATCTCCTGTGCAGGAGGTCCCGCCTGCTGCAAAATCAACGAAGCTGCAGGAAGACTCCCCGACGTCGGGAACCGCTTTCCCGCCAGCCGGCGCGCCTGCGCCTGAAGCTTCTCATTTTCCGGAGAATACTCCCACCGAAGAAAACCATAGTTCACAGGAAGCCTCCCTTCCGCAGGAAGAAAATCTCCCACAGGAAAACACGCTCCCACACGAAGAAGATCTCCCACAGGAAAACACGCTCCCGCGCGAAGAAGATCTCCTACAGGAAAACACGCTCCCACACGAAGAAGATCTCCCACAGGGAAGCGCTCTCCCCCACGAAGAAGATCTTTCCCCGGAAAATCCCCGCTCACCGGAGCCTGCCTCTCCTGCCGAAGCGCCCCTCCCGCACGAGACACCTGATGCCCCCGGACCAAAAGCCGATCAGACAACCGGTAAGCCGGAAGAAAGGGCCAGCCCTATGCAGGCCGCAGAGCAGGACAGCCGGA
>CALWDN010000040.1 GCA_944376685.1 uncultured Mediterraneibacter sp.
AATTCTTTTTACAAAATACTGATGAAGGCGCCCCGGCGCCGACAGCATATAGATCTTACCGTTGATCAGTTCAGCACGGTTATATTCCGACAACTTTTCAATATCTTCACCATCATATTCCCTTGCAGAATATGCATACGGTGTTGCCGCCTCCCGGATGAGCACCGGCTCCTCCTTCACCCGGTCGTACTTAAACGGAATCTTTTCCTTTGAACTAAGCACCTGCTCGATCGCCAGCAGCGTGGCATAACGCGGATTCTTTGTAGCCCCTGAGAAGATCTTGTTCACCGTGCTTAATGGAATGCCGGACAATTCAGCGATTTTCGCATTCGTCATCCCGGAGTCCCTTTTCATTTTCTTCAGATCATTAATATCCATAACGCCGTCTCCTTTCTTTCCATAATTGGATATTTTATTTTCCAAATACTGTGTTTAAATTATTATATCTCTTTGAATTTCTAATTTCAATACATAAAAAAAGCGCAGGAATATCCATATATGGATATTCCTGCGTATAAAAGTCACTCTGTGGCTCCCTTTTACGTTCCGGCTTCTTTTTGCTTCATCTCCCGCGGCATGATCACAACCGCCTTAAACTGATCGCAGTCGATCTTTATCTCAAACTCCCCGCCCAGCGCTTTGGCGTATGTGCTCACGATCGCCAGTCCCAGGCCGTTGCCGTCTCCGGTGCGGGCTTTATCGCCCCGGGCAAACCGTTCAACGATATCTCCCGCCTCAAAATCCATGGGATATGCGGATGTATTCGTAATCTCCATGCAGAGCCGCTCCTCAAGCCCCCGGCCTTCTTTTTCCGTATGGCTGACGTATGTCTTTACGAAAACCCTCGTTCCCTTTGCGGAATATTTCAGCGCATTTTCCATCAGATTCTGGCAGATCCGGTAGAAGTACGAATTATCCGATACCAGCTCCGTACCGTCTTCGGTGAGCCGGGTCACGAACTCCAGTCCGCTCTCCCGGATCCGGTCATCCATGTCCGCAAAGATCTGCCCGACCATCCGGTTCAGTTCGAATTTCTCCGGATGGAGTTCGATATTGCCGCTGCTCGCCTTGGCAAGGCTGAACAGACTGTCCACCATTTCCTTCAGTTTCTCCGCCCGCGCCGAGATCACGTCCACATAATCCCGCACCGTATCGCTTAAGTCTTCCTTCCGGATCAGTTCGATATAGCCGACCATAGACGTAAGCGGCGTTTTCAGGTCGTGGGACACGTTGGTGATCAGATCCACACGGAGCTGGTCGCTCCTCGTCACCTTTTCCAGGCTCTTCTTCTCGATCTCCAGCGCCACATCGATGCGGCGGCGGTTCACCTCTTCCATCTGCTCCATCAGAAGGTCCATCTTCCGGTTCTTGAACCGGTTCAGCACGATCTGCGCGAGAATATACTGGACGACAATGGTAAACGCCATCATATAGCCAGCCGCGTAGTTCCAGTAATAGTTCCCGTAGTTGTGCCAGCTGATCAGCGTGCACAGGTAGATATAGGCAGCGACCACGCACACCGCCCCTGCCGCCGCGGCGATCCGGTCCAGTTTTTTCCCGGTCTCTTTCCATTTCTCATAAAATGATTCATCCTCCGGCACCCAGTTCTCATAGATCATTTTCAGGACCTGTCCGAGCGTCATGACCACGCCGGCGCCAAGGATAAAGTTCCCTATGAGGCCGATGATCACCGATTCATCCATCGGACGGTAATCCGCATCTACCAGCATAAAATATTCCAGATAGATGCCGGTCAGGATCAGCACCGCGCCCGGGATGAGCGGCCAGTTCAGTTTCAGAAATGCCTTCGCTTCTTTAGTCATATTTTTCCATTTTGTATCCAATACCCCACACCACCTTTATATACCTTGGTTTCTTCGGTTCGATCTCAATCTTCTCACGGATATGGCGGATATGCACCATCACCGTATTTTCCACTGCAAAACATGCCTCGTCATGCCATACATTTTCATAGATCTGCTCCGCCGGGAATACCTGCCCCGGATGCTCCATGAGCAGTTCCACGATCTTGTATTCCGTGGCTGTCAGCCGGACTTCCTCGCCTTCCACGATGATCAGCCGCTGCTTCTTATCCAGCACCAGGCCTCCGTTTACCAGCCGGTCCGCGTCCTGCACCGGCGCCTGCCCTCCCCAGGCACGGTACCGGCGCAGGTGGGCTTTCACCCGGGCCATCAGCTCCGCCGGGTTGTAGGGCTTCTCCACATAATCGTCCGCGCCCATGACCAGGCCGGAGACTTTATCGCTCTCCTCTGTCTTCGCCGATAAAATGATCACCGGTATCCGGTGTTTTTCCCGGAGCTTCATCAGCGCCGACAGGCCGTTCATTTTCGGCATCATCACATCCAGTATGATCAGATCCACCGGCTGTGCCTCCAGAAGCTCCAGCGCCTGCATCCCGTCATAGGCCGCCAGCGTCCGGTATCCCTCGTACTTCAGCAATTCACTGATCGAATAAACGATTTCTTTATTGTCATCTACGACCAGCACTGTCTCTTCCGCCATCCTGTGACCTCCCCTTTGTTCTTGTTTCTGTATCCACTGTAATGCATACCGCTTAAGAAAATCCGGATGTAAATCTTAAAAAAATCTTAGACCCGTTTCTTTCATTGTAAAGCAGGGCACAAAAAAAGCAAAGCGGTTTCACAGGAAACCGCCCTGCCGGATCAGATGTTTTCGATACAGATTTTACTCCACTGCCATCTTCTTCACCCGCGCCAGGCCTTTGGCCACCGCCGGGATCGAGATCACGATCACCGTGATCACTCCTTCCACAAGAAGGTAGCTGTAGTTGTAGAGGATCGGATAAACCGCCGTCAGTGATTTCGGGAAATTATCCGGCATGTAGTCCATCCAGTACAGATAGCCGCCCAGCGCGTGAAATGCGCCTCTGGCCACGACCGCCAGGATATACCCCTTCAGCAGTCCGTGTTTGCTCTTCGCGAACACACCGGCCAGGCCGAGCGCGGCAAACGCGAGGATATAATCGCAGCACACCTGGAAGAAGGACAGCACATACGGCTCCTGGATAAACTGCAGGATCCCGTAGGCAAGCCCTACAAACAGGCCGGTGCCCACACCGTACCAGTTCGCGACAAGCACGATGAACAGCATACTGCACAGCGTAACGCTGCCGCCCCAGGGCATGTTAAAGATCTTTATGTAGGACGTAATGTAGGCCAGCGCAATGGCCGCCCCGCAGAAAACAAGCTGCTTCGCGCTCATTTTCTCTTCCGCGGACCGCCTGCCCGCCAGATACCCCGCCGCAAGGAAAAGGATGAATCCCGCCGCGGCCGTCACCGCATAGCCGGCTGCCGTCAGCCCGCCTTCCGCATTTACAAACATTTCAAACATAATAAAAAACCCTCCTGTTCTCAGATTGAAAACAAAAGGGCACGAATGGCACTTATAACACATCCCTACGTTGGCATTATCCAAATCAGGTTGCGGGTCGAAGTTTCCAACTTCCTCTCAGCCTGTCATACAAGCTCCCCCTGTCATCAATCCGTATTTAATTTGTAAACCGTTCTTATATTACATTGCAAAGCGAAATTTGTCAAATCCGCACATCTGCGGATGCATAATGCTTATTGACTTTCCCTGGTTTTCAGACTATCCTTTTTATAGTTTAACCGATAACATGCAAAGGAGAACCGATATGAAAATCGTTTTTTTAGATGCCGCATCTCTCGGCAGCGACACAGATTATTCTGAATTTGAAAAGCTCGGAGAAGTTGTAAGATATCCCGCATCCTCCCCGGAGGAAGTCCCGGCACGCATCGCGGACGCGGACGTAATGGTGATCAATAAAGTCCCGGTCAACGAAAAGACCATCGGCAGCGCACAGAACCTGAAGCTGGTATGCGTCACCGCCACCGGGACCAACAACCTGGACAAAGAATACCTGGCAAGCCGCGGGATCGAATGGCGCAACGTGGCAGGCTATTCCACAGAATCCGTGGCGCAGCACACATTTGCCATGCTGTTCTATCTGATGGAGCACCTGCCCCACTATGATAAATATGTAAAAGACGGCAGTTATGCCGCATCCAGCCTTTTCACCCTGCTGGACGCCACCTTCCGCGAACTTAAAGGGCAGACATGGGGCATCCTCGGCCTTGGCGCCATCGGCCGCAGAGTCGCAGGCATTGCGGAGGCCTTCGGCGCAAATGTCATCTACTATTCCGCATCCGGCGCCCCGGCGCAGGAGGGATACCATCAGGTGGACTTCGACACCCTGCTGGCACAGTCCGATATCCTGTCCATCCACGCTCCGCTCAACGAATACACAGAAGGGATCATGAATGCCGATGCGTTCCGCAAAATGAAGCCGGAGTCCATCCTGCTCAATCTCGGCCGCGGGCCGATCATCAACGAAGACGATCTGGCTGACGCCCTGAATGCCGGTGAGATAAGCGCCGCCGGCCTGGATGTACTCTCCGAAGAACCGATGCGGAAAGACAGCCCCTTCTTCCGGGTCAAAGACCAGGACCGGCTCTTCATCACGCCCCATATCGCATGGGCGGCGGTTGAGGCAAGGCAGCGGCTGATGAAGACCGTCGCCGGACAGATCCGGGAATTCTTCGAATAAACAGATCCGCCCCGGCATAGATTGCTGCCGGGGCGTTTATGATATTACTTCAGGGATTTCTGCACCTGTGCGATCACACAGTCGTCTGCACCGGTATATTTCTTAATATCCGGAACAGGCATGCCATTCTTCAGCATATTCAGGATCACAGCTGCTATGCCTTCTTCTCTTCCCTCTTCTCTTCCTTCTTTTACTCCATCCTGATATAATTCTTCCAGCGCCTGACACATGTCTATCTTCACATCCTTTCCAGATTCTTTAATCTCTTTCAGCATTTTCTCTGAATGAAGAAATGCGCATAATGCCTGATATGTACTCGCATTTACCTGGGTAAAATAATCTCTGTTTTCCTGCATGTAATTTTGCAGTCCGGTTTTATTTCCTCTATATTTTAGCACGCCGAATATCTGCTGTAAATCCGATTGATAGCGCCGCATGGCTTCGTCCATTCGCAGCGCCAACCTCGATTCCGCGCTGCTCATTGCTACACGAAAAAAACCGCCGACCCCGCGGTTCCAGTGTCCGCAAAATCAGCGATTTCAAGTGCGCGATCAGGGGTTCGAACCCTGGACACCCTGATTAAGAGTCAGGTGCTCTGCCAGCTGAGCTAATCGCGCATGGCATATACGCTTTATTGAATAACGCAAAAGCTATTATATATGACCATTCGGGAAAATGCAAGTATTTTTTTATATTTTTTTTACCATTTTCTCATTTTTTTAATCTGTTCTTTCCCCGTGCACTGCAGTCCTTTTTTTCACATCCGTGGCAAAGATCCGCATTCAGGATCCTGCACACTTCCTGCATGGAACTGCGCAGGCAGAGCAGCCATCTGTTCAGCCCGGGTCTGCAGTATACGAATGTGCTTATGCAGGATTTCCACGATTTACGGCATTTCATTTTGTTCTCACCATCCGTTTCCATAAACGGCGCCCGGAAAGCGCCGTTCTGTATACGGACAGTATATGCAGCACCCGGAAATGTGTGCAGCCGGGAGCGCTATTTTCTCACGGCGGTCAGTTTGTTGATGGGATTTCCTTTTGCCGAGAATTTTTCTTCATATTCGGTCATGATGTTCCCGCGGTTCATCTCTTCGTTATGGTGCAGGTCATAGGTATGCGCCTGCAGCGTCCACCCCGCCTCTCTGATCTGTTCCAGCGAGAAGTCAAAAAGGCCGGTATTGTCTGTCTTGAATTCCAGCAGGCCGCCCTCTTTCAGGACCTGTTCGTAACGCGCCAGGAATTCTGTCGAGGTCAGCCTTCTTCTGGCGTGCCTTGCCTTGGGCCACGGATCGGAGAAATTGAGATAGATGCGTTCGACTTCCCCCGGAGCGAATACGTCTCCGATCTCACGCGCATCCATACAGATGAAGCGCACATTTTCCAGATCTCTGAACTCGTCTGTATCGAACTTTTCCACTGCACGGAGCAGCACGCTGGAATAGCGTTCGATGCCGATAAAATTGATCTCCGGATGGGTTTTCGCCATGTTCATTATGAACCGGCCTTTTCCCATCCCGATCTCAATGCGGATGGGGCGGCTGTTCCCGAACACCTGCGCCCAGCACCCTCTCTGAAGTTCCGGATTTTTGACAACTGCATGGTGAGCCTGGATCGTCTCTCTGGCTCCTGGTATATTTCTGAGTCTCATAGATCATCCTCCCTGGCTACCATCTTAGCACAGGTGCAGTGCCAGGTCAAAGCATGGATTTTAACAACATTTTTGCAGGACGTATAACTTGCTTTTTTCAGTAAATGGTGTATGATAATGTATATTGATGTTTGGGGGCAAAACCCTGACCATGTTGTTGAAAACAGGAGGCTTTTTATGGACTCTATCGTAAACAGACTGACCGAGATCGAAGACGCGGCATCCGCCATCGTACGGCATGCTGAAGAGCAGAAGGACGTCCTTGATCAGGAATATGATAAGAAACGCAAAGCATTCGACGATGAGCTGGAAGAGAAGACCCAGGCCCGCCTGGATGCGATCCGCCGGGATCTTGAAAAGAAGACAGCCGCCATCCTCGACAGCCAGAGCGGTGCCAGCGACACGCTGATCCGGGATCTGCAGGAAGAATACGCGGAAAAACATACGGAATATGCCCGGGAGATCCTAAGGCGCATCACTGAGGTATAGCCTATGGGAAACTTACTTGAATACAGCGGGATCGTGACTAAAGTACGGGCTATGGAGGCAAAGCTCCTTACGCCGGATCAGTTCGTGGAGATCGCCAATCTTGGCAGCGTGCCTGAGATCGCAGATTATCTGCGCAAGAACACGGCCTATGCGGATGCGCTGGATACACTGACGGATGACCAGATCCACCGCGGCAATATCGAAAAAGTGCTGACCCAGTCGCTTTATCACGATTATACGAAGCTCTACCGTTTCTGCGGGCAGAAGCAGCGGGAGTGTATGAGGCTGATCCTGAAGAATTATGAGATCGACCTCATCAACTACTGCCTGCGCATTGTGATCAACCGCTACAAGCAGCCGTTCGACCTGAACTACAAACGGCCGTTCTTTGACCGATACTCGCAGATCTCCATCGAGAAGCTCATCACTTCCCGCACGACAGACGAGCTGGTGGAGAACCTCAGGGACACCGAATACTACGCCCCGCTCAAGCGCCTGAAAGACGCGCAGGACGTAACCCTGTATGATTACAACCTGACACTGGACCTGTATTATTTCACATCCACGTGGAAAGAACAGAAGAAAGTGCTGAAGAAAGCGGATCTGGAATTATTCATGAGGGATCGCGGCTCCAAGATCGATCTCCTCAACCTGCAGTGGATCTACCGGGCGAAGAAATATTACAATATGAAGCCCGCAGATATCTATCTGCTGCTTATCCCGATCCACTATAAGCTGTCCACCGACCAGGTCAAGGAAATGGTGGACGCGCCGGGACTGGAGGAATTTGAAAATGCAGTGTCGCGCACATACTACGCGCACCACTACAATCTCCGCAAAGACCTGACCATTGAGCAGATGTATGCAGACTGCCTGCACCATCTGTACAGGATCGACCGGAGGCGCAACCCTTACTCCATCGCCCCGATCAACACCTATCTCTTCTTAAAAGAAGAAGAAATCAAAAAGCTGACGACCGCCATGGAGTGTGTGCGCTACGGCCTGACACCCGGCGAGACGCTGGCATACGTCGGAGGTAAGATCCAATGATCGTTAAAATGAAATTCGTTAATATATCCGGTCCAAGGAACGACATTGACCGCGTTACCGACCTGTATCTCTCACGCTATGAGATCCAGCTCGAATCCGCCCTGTCCGAACTGAAGACCGTGGATAACTTAAGGCCATTTGTGGAGCTCAACCCCTACCGCGACGCCCTGGCCAAAGCCAACCAGTTCGTGGGCTATCTGCCTGACGCAGAAAATGTAACGCCTGCCGCCGGCCTGGGGCTTGACGATATGTTCGAGCTCGTGCGCAAGGCAAATGAAGATTATCAGGAACTCCAGGAAAAAAAGGAAAAATTAAAGAAAAAGATCGAGGAGCTTCGTGCGAAACAACAGATCATCGCTCCGTTCCGTCCCGTAGACTGCGACATCCATAAAGTGCTGAACTACCGCTATATCACCTACCGGTTCGGCCGCATCGCCGTGGAATTCTACCACAAGATGCAGAAATACCTCATGGATGACCTGAACGCGATCTTCGTGGAAGGCGAGCGGGATGAGAGTTTCGTGTACGGGGCTTATTTTGTTTCCCCGGCGGAAGCCCAGAAGGTGGACGCCGTATTCCGTTCCCTGCATTTCGAACGGATCGAACTCAAAGACGACTTCGAGGGAACGCCCGCATATGCATACCAGTCTCTGGAGCGCGAGATCGCCCGGGTGAACCTGGAGATCCAGGATCTGGACAAACAGGCCGGCGAGATGCTCTCCGGCCGGGCGCCCCAGCTCATCGCCGCCCGGGACCGTCTGGAAGAGCTTTCCAGCAACTTTGACGTGCGCAAGCTCGCGGCCCGGATGGAAGACAATAAAGAAGACTATTACATTCTCTGCGGATGGATGGCAGAAGACGACGTAGAGAAATTCGTCAAAGAGGTCGAGGACGACGACAAAGTATTCGTTGTCGTTGAGGACGACCACGACGCCTACTTCGGAGAACCGCCCACCAAACTGGAGAATCCGAAGCTGTTCAAGCCATTTGAAATGTTTGTCCGGATGTACGGCCTGCCCGCCCACAATGAGATGGACCCGACCGTATTCGTGGGCATCACCTACTCCTTCATCTTCGGCGTGATGTTCGGAGATGTGGGCCAGGGGCTGCTGCTCCTGATCGGCGGACTTCTGATCTACCACTTTAAGAAAGCGCCGCTGGCGGGGATCATCGCTTCGGCCGGTGTATTCTCCACCATCTTCGGATTCATGTTCGGCAGCATCTTCGGATTTGAAGATGTACTGCCCGCCCTCTGGATGCGGCCCATTGACCATATGACCACGCTGCCGTTCCTGGGCAAACTGAACACCGTATTCATCATTGCAGTCGCATTCGGCATGTTCCTCATCATCGTGGCGATGGTGCTCCACATCATCAACGCGCTGAGGAGCAAAGACATCGAAGGCGCATGGTTCGATCCGAACGGCCTGGCCGGACTTGTATTCTACGCGGCGGTCGTTGCGTCCATCGTCCTGTTCATGACGGACAACGCGCTGCCGGGCGGCATCGTCCTTGGGATCATGTTCGGCGTCCCGCTGATCGTCATGTTCTTCCGGGAGCCGATCACACGGGCGATCCAGAAACGCGCGGACAAGATGGAAACCGGCAAAGCCATGTTCGTGGTACAGGGATTTTTCGAAATGTTCGAGACCCTTTTAAGCTACTTCTCGAATACGATCTCTTTCATCCGTATCGGCGCTTTTGCCGTCAGCCACGCCGCGATCATGGAAGTGGTGCTGCAGCTCGCCGGCGCGGAGAGCGGACATCCCAACTGGATCGGTGTGATCTTCGGAAACCTGTTCGTCTGCGGGTTCGAAGGCCTGATCGTCGGGATCCAGGTACTCCGTCTGGAATATTACGAAATGTTCAGCCGCTTCTACAAAGGCAGCGGACATGCGTTTGAACCTTATACAAAACAGAATAATAAAAAACAGAGCAAATAAGAAATCAGGAGGATCCTATCATGACTTTAGCAACAAAAATCATCTTTATCATCGCGCTCATCGTGAGCATCATCGTACCCTTCGGCTACTACCTGCTTGGGGAAAAATCAAAGAAACGCTATAAACGCGCCATCGGAACCAATGCATTTTTCTTCTTCGGGGCATTTGCCATCGCCGGCATCATGCTGCTGGCCGGCCCGGACGTACAGGCTGCTGAAGCGGTAAGCGCCGACAGCGGGTTCGCTACAGGGCTCGGATATCTGGCAGCGGCGCTCGTTACAGGACTCTCCTGCATCGGCGGCGGCATCGCCGTGGCAAGCGCGGCAAGCGCAGCCCTCGGCGCGATCAGCGAAGATTCCAGCGTACTCGGTAAATCCCTCATCTTCGTAGGTCTGGCAGAAGGCGTCTGCCTCTACGGACTGATCATCTCCTTCATGATACTTGGAAACCTGTAATACCAGTCCGCAGGGCAGGCAGATTATGAATGCCGCCCGGCAGCTATATACCATTCACCCGCAGGGCGGGAATTCACAGGATGGCTGCGCGGGATGCTTGCACACCGGCGTACAGCAGATAGAAAGGGGTTTTATCATGAAGATGTATCTCATCAGTGATAATGTCGACACATACACCGGCATGCGCCTGGCAGGCGTGGACGGCGTGGTCGTCCACGAGCGTGACGAACTCCGGAACGCCCTGGAAAAAGTCCTTGCGGACAAAACCGTGGGCATCGTGCTCCTGACTGAGAAGTTCGGGCGGGAGTTCCCGGACATCATCGACACCTTCCGGTTGGAGCGGAAGATGCCGCTGCTGGTCGAGATCCCCGACCGCCACGGCACCGGACGGAAGAAAGACTTTATCACATCATATATTACCGAGGCCATAGGGCTGAAATTATAACAAGGAGGTAGTCCTCTTGACATTAGAAGAAAAGATCGCACACCTGCAGTCCACATCCATGGAACAGGCCCGTGCGGAAGGCAATGCCATCATCGACTCCCACCGGGAGGCGCTGGAGAAGCTTCTGGAAGACCACAGGTCCGAGGCAAAACGACAGGCTGAAACACGCGTGAAGGCCGAGGCGACCAACGCACGTCTGTCCCTCAACCAGGCTGCGGCAAAATCCCAGCTTGAGATCAAACGCCGCCAGGGGAAGGTTCAGCAGGAACTGAAGGATAAAATATTTGAAGAGGCTGAAAGCCTTGTCGATGACTATATGAAGACGCAAGCCTATCAGGACTTCCTGGTCAGGTGCATCCGCCATGCTGCAGATTTCGCGGGCAGCGACCCGGTCATCATCTATATCAACCCGACAGACGCCGACAGGAAAGAAGCGCTTGAGCGTGCCGCCGGCGCTGAACTGACCGTCAGCGCCGAAGATTTCAGGGGCGGCGTGCGTGCAGTCATCCGCTCCCGCAATATCCTGATCGACAATTCGTTCAAGACACAGCTTCGCAATGAATACGACAAATTTATGTTTGCAGGAGGTGACGGCAATGCTTAAGACCGGAACCATCTACGGGATCAACGGTCCCGTCATCTACTTAAAAGGCAATACCGGCTTCCGCATGTCCGAGATGGTCTATGTGGGAGAAGAAAAGCTGGTCGGCGAAGTCATCGCCCTGGATAAAGACCTGACAACGGTCCAGGTATACGAGGAAACCACGGGACTGCGTCCCGGCGAGACCGTCACAGCCAGCGGGAGCGCTGTTTCCGTGACACTGGCGCCCGGCATCCTCAATAACATCTTCGACGGCATCGAGCGGCCGCTGGAGCGCATCGCCGATTCATCCGGCGGCGCCTTTATCACCCGCGGCGTCAGCGTGGATTCACTGGACCGTCAGAAGAAATGGCCGACACACATTACAGTGGAAAAAGGGCAGTATCTCCACGGCGGCGACATCATCGCCGAGGTGCCGGAGACCCATGCCATCACCCATAAATGCATGGTTCCGCCGGAAATCGAAGGAACCGTAACAGATATCGTCTCCGATGGCGAATATACCATTGACGAGACGCTTGTAACCCTGGAGCTTCCGGACGGAAGCAGTAAAGAACTGACCATGACCCAGCACTGGCCCATCCGCGTGCCGAGGCCGACGCACCACCGTTTCCCGGCCTCTGTGCCGCTGATCACCGGCCAGCGCATCATTGATACCATGTTCCCCATCGCCAAGGGTGGCACAGCTGCCATCCCGGGCGGATTCGGAACAGGCAAGACCATGACCCAGCACCAGATCGCCAAGTGGGCGGAT
Organism: uncultured Mediterraneibacter sp.; assembly: GCA_944376685.1. Classification (GTDB taxonomy): domain Bacteria; phylum Bacillota; class Clostridia; order Lachnospirales; family Lachnospiraceae; genus Mediterraneibacter. The sequence continues at coordinate 11,997 of CALWDN010000040.1, forward strand.
GCGGATATCATCATTTACATCGGCTGCGGCGAGCGCGGCAACGAAATGACCCAGGTACTGGAAGAATTCGGCGAACTGACCGATCCCCGGACCGGCAATCCGCTGATGGACCGTACGACCCTCATCGCCAACACGTCCAACATGCCGGTGGCAGCCCGCGAAGCCAGCATTTACACCGGGCTGACCCTGGCGGAATATTACCGCGATATGGGCTATGATGTGGCGATCATGGCAGACTCCACATCCCGCTGGGCGGAGGCGCTCCGTGAGCTCTCCGGCAGGCTGGAAGAGATGCCCGCTGAGGAAGGCTTCCCGGCATACCTTGCATCGCGCCTGTCCGCCTTCTACGAGCGCGCCGGCATGATGCACAACTTAAACGGCACCGACGGCTCCGTGACCATCATCGGGGCAGTCTCCCCCCAGGGCGGCGATTTCTCCGAGCCCGTCACCCAGAACACCAAGCGTTTCGTCCGCTGCTTCTGGGGACTGGACAAGAGCCTGGCATACTCGAGACATTTCCCGGCGATCCACTGGCTCACCAGCTACAGCGAATACCTGACCGACTTAAGCCACTGGTATCAGGACAACGTTTCCCCGAAGTTCGTGGACTACCGGAACCGCCTGATGGCGCTCCTGAACCAGGAGAGCAGCCTGCTGGAGATCGTCAAGCTGATCGGAAGCGACGTGCTCCCCGACGACCAGAAACTGGTCCTGGAGATCGCCCGAGTGATCCGGCTCGGCTTCCTGCAGCAGAATGCATTTCACAAGGACGATACCTGCGTCTCCATGGAGAAGCAGTTCCTGATGATGGACACCATCCTCTACCTGTACAAGCAGGCAAGGGCGCTGGTCACCATGGGACACCCCATGTCCGTCCTGAAATCCGAGAACATCTTCGACCGCGTCATCGCCATCAAGTACGATGTGCCCAACGACAGGCCGGAACTGTTCGCCCAGTACCACCGCGACATTGACGCATTCTATCAGCGCGTGCTGGAGAAAAACGCATAAGGAGGACCGAAGAAAATGTCAATCGAATATTTAGGCTTAAGCAGCATCAACGGACCTCTGATCGCCCTTGAGGGCGTCCAGGACGCATTCTTCGACGAGATCGTGGAATTCGTCGTGGACGGATCCGAACACAAAATCGGACGCATCGTAGAGATCTATGAAGACAAAGCCGTCATCCAGGTGTTTGAAGGCTCTGAAAACATGTCTCTGAAAAATACACACACTAAGCTCACCGGGCATCCGATGGAGATAGCGCTCTCCCCGGATATGCTGGGCCGCACCTTCAACGGCATCGGCCAGCCCATCGACGACCTGGGTCCTATCGTCTCCCCCCTGAAGCGGGACGTGAACGGCCTGCCGCTCAACCCGGTGCGCAGAGAGTACCCGAGAAACTATATCCGCACCGGCATCTCCGCCATCGACGGACTGACCACCCTGATCCGCGGGCAGAAGCTTCCGATCTTTTCCGGAAACGGGCTTCCCCACGACCAGCTGGCGGCCCAGATCGTAAAGCAGGCGTCGCTGGGGGATAATTCTGATGAAGAATTCGCCATCGTATTTGCCGCCATGGGCGTAAAACATGACGTGGCGGATTTCTTCCGCAACACCTTCGAAGAAAGCGGCGTGGCGGACCACGTGGCCATGTTCCTGAACCTGGCAAACGACCCGGTGGTGGAACGTCTGATCACACCGAAGGTAGCCCTCACCGTAGCGGAATACCTGGCATTTGAACAGCACATGCACATCCTCGTGATCCTGACGGACATGACCTCCTTTGCCGAGGCCATGCGTGAAGTCTCCTCATCCAAGGGCGAGATCCCCAGCCGTAAAGGATATCCGGGATACCTGTACAGCGAGCTGGCGACCATCTACGAGCGCGCCGGCATCGTGCAGGGCGTGGACGGATCCGTGACCCAGCTCCCGATCCTGACCATGCCCAACGACGACATCACCCACCCGATCCCCGACCTGACCGGGTACATCACCGAAGGGCAGATCGTACTCGACCGTCCGCTGCACGGGCAGTCCATCTATCCGCCCATCAATATCCTGCCGTCCCTCTCCCGTCTGATGAAAGACGGCATCGGCGCAGGCTACACCCGGGAAGACCACCAGGATCTGGCCAACCAGCTCTTCTCCGCATACGCCAAAGTGGGCGACGCGAGAAACCTGGCGTCCGTCATCGGCGAGGACGAGCTTTCTCCGATCGATAAGAAATACCTGGAGTTCGGAAAAGAATTTGAAGAGCGGTATATCGGCCAGGGCGTCAACGAAAACCGCAGCATGGAAGAGACCCTGAACCTCGGATGGGAACTGCTCGGCAGGCTTCCGAAAGAAGAGCTCGACCGCGTGGATACAAAGATACTGGATAAATATTATAAACCGATGGAAGAAGAATAAGCCTCAGGAAGGAGGGATCCTATGGATCCGCGTACATTTCCGACCAAAGGAAATCTGATGCTGGCGAAGAACTCGCTGGCGCTGGCGAAACAGGGCTACGACCTGATGGACCGGAAACGGAATATCCTGATCCGCGAGCTGATGGACCTGATCGATGAAGCGCGCACCATCCAGGAAGAGATCGATACCACATTTACCTATGCGTATCAGTGCCTCCAGCGCGCCAATATCGAGAACGGAATCAGCAATGTGGAACTGCTGGCATACACCGTCCCGATCGAGAATTCGATCACCATCCAGACCCGGAGCATCATGGGGACAGAGATCCCCCATGTCAAATACGTGCCGGACGCCGGAAAGCCCACCTACGCTTTCAGCACCACCCATGAGTCCATTGACAGGGCACGGGAGGCATTCCGGAAGGTAAAGGACCTGACGGTCAAGCTCTCCATGGTGGAAAACGCAGCCTACCGCCTGGCCGGCAACATCAAGAAAACCCAGAAGCGCGCCAACGCGCTGCAGAATATCACGATCCCCATGTACTCCTCGCTGGTCTACACGATCACAAATGCCCTGGAAGAAAAGGAACGTGAAGAATTCACAAGACTGAAAGTCATCAAACGGATGAAAGAAAAGAAGGCAGCCCGTCAGTAGGGCTGCCTTTTCCCGTCTATACAACATCTTTACGCTGGAGTTTACCCGGATTTTACATGGATTTCACGCGGTGCGGATAGCACATTTTCATATTATACGCGACAATATGATTACAGAAATATAATCTGTACAAAGGAGATTGTATTATGAAAAAAAGACTGACCGCACTGTTCATCGCATTTTGTACCACAGTGGCGGCCGCCGGATGCGCGCTCCTGCCCGGCGGCAGTTCCGGAGAAAATGAAGAATCAGATTTTTCCGCGGGCCGCGGAGAGAGCATCCGTATCCTGTCCGGCTCCGAAAACCAGGAGCTGGAAGAGGTCATCGCAGACTGTGCGGATAAGGCCGGCGTACACATAGAGATCGATTACCAGGGATCTGTCGACATTATGATGCAGCTCCAGAGCGGCGCCCCGGACTATGACGCTGTCTGGCCGGCCAGCAGCATATGGACATCCCTCGGCGACACACAGCATCTGGTCAAACACAGCCAGTCCGTTTCCCTGACCCCTGTCGTATTCGGCATCCGCCAGAGTCTTGCAGAAGAACTTGGCTTCATCGGAAGGGATGTCTCTGTCAATGATATCCTCGCCGCCATCAACAGCGGCAAAATGAAATTCTGCATGACCAGCGCGACCCAGTCCAATTCCGGCGCCAGCGCTTACATCGGATTTCTCTACGCCCTGCTCGGCAAGCAGGAAGGGCTTACAGACGCCGACCTGCAGAGCGAAGATCTGAAGGCCCGCATCCGCGAGTTCTTAAGCGGTGTAGAGCGGAGTTCCGGAAGTTCCGACTGGCTCAAAGACATGTTCCTCGCCAGCGACTATGACGCCATGGTCAACTATGAATGCCTGATCATCGATGCCAACGAACAGCTCATTGATGAAGGGAAAGAACCTCTCTACATCGTCTATCCCTATGACGGCCTGTCTATCGCAGACTCGCCCCTCGGATATGTGGATCACGACGATGATAAAAAAGAGAAAGCCTTCCTTGCATTCCAGGAAGCGCTGATGACGCCGGAAAGCCAGTCCGCCATCGAAGCCACAGGACGGCGCATCACAGCCAACGGCGTATCAGAGGAGAATAAAGACGTATTCAACAGCGACTGGGGGATCGATACCGAACGGATCCTTTCCCCGATCCAGATGCCTGAATCAGGCGTTCTCATGAATGCGCTCAATCTCTATCAGACCGATTTCAAAAAACCTTCTCTCAATATCTACTGCCTGGATTTCTCCGGCAGTATGTACGGGGAAGGCGAAGGACAGCTCAAAGACGCCATGTCGCAGATCCTGGTCCAGGAAAATGCGAAGAAAAACCTGCTTCAGGCAAGCTCGGGCGAAGTGAACATTGCCATCCTCTTCAACGAGGGCGTCATCACCACTCTCCAGGCCGAAGATGACAGCGATGAGGCATTGGTAAAGCTCTATGAAGAGATCATATCTCAGGAACCGGGCGGAGGCACCAATATCTACCTCGCCGCATCAGAAGCCTACCGGATCTGTCTGGACTACGACCTGGAAGACTACACTCCGGCCGTGATCCTGATGACTGACGGACAGTCCAGCGATTACAGCATGGAATTCGAACGCGGACTCCCCGAATACGGATTCATCATTCCCATCTTCTCCATTACTTTCGGGGATGCCGATCCTGAACAGCTTGAAGGATTGGCAGAGCTCACAGACGGACGCGTCTTCGACGGTACAGAAGACCTGACAGCCGCATTCCGCAGTGTCAAGGGATACAATTAAGGACATAACCGGAAAGGACTTTTATACATGAAACCCAATAAATGGAAAGAAACTCTCAGCGTGGTCTTATCCGCTGCGCTGGCACTGGCTCTGTTCCTCGTGCTGCTCCTGCTGCTTTCCTGGAACATCATCCTGTGCATGATACTGGCCGCGGCAGCTTACATTGCACTGAGCCTGATATTCAGGCCGGTCAGCCGCATTGGAAAGATCGAGACCGAATCCCTGGCCAACGGGGAATTCCTCAATGAGCGCCTCACAGAGGCAGGCGCCGACTACAACCGGATGTTGAAAGCCGTCCGGCAGATCTGTGAACAGCCGCTGCTGGATGAATGCCGCGATCTGATAACCAGGGCCGGAAACATCCTGAAATATCTGACCGATAATCCTGAAAAGATCCCCGCCGCAAGGCGCTACATTGACTATTACCAGGAAACGGCAGCAAATGTGCTGGAACATTATGTAGAGTTGAAGAAGACCGGCCTCTCTACCGGCGAGACCGGGAAGATACTCCGGAGCACCCGCGAAAGCATCTCCACCCTCAAGTCCGCATTTGACCTGCAGTTCGAAAAACTGATGCAGAATGAACTGATGGATATGGAAGCAGATCTGAAGCTTCTTAAAAACACGCTGAAATCAGAAGGATATAAAGAAGCTGAAAAGAAAGGACAGGAAACATCCAA
>CALWDN010000041.1 GCA_944376685.1 uncultured Mediterraneibacter sp.
CGTATTCACTGCTGTCTTCTATCTGTTCCAGACCAAGAACCATGGAATCCAGCAAAAGCGAGGCATCGTGCGACGGGGTCCGGCTGAACCGGAATTCGATCCTGCCAGTCTCCTCATCGGAAATACAGCTCGTCTCGTCATCTGTAAAACGTTCAATGGAATTGATCGTGTTGATGGCAAGCGCGGAAACCGCCGCGCAGACGATATCCCTGCCTGATTTATCAAACCCGGCATGCCCTGCCAGATCAAATCCTGTATATTCATGCCCGCCGGTCTTATAGATCGTAACTTTAATCATCTGCCGGATTAAGCGTTGATCTTTTCGATCTTAACAGCCGTGTACTGCTGTCTGTGTCCGTTTTTCTTGTGGTAGCCGGTTTTTCTCTTGTACTTGTAAACGACAACTTTCTTTGCTTTACCGTCGCCGATCACAGATGCGGTAACTGTAGCTCCGTCAACTGTCGGGCTGCCGATGACCAGTTTGTCGTTGTTTACAGCAAGAACCTGATCGAATGTGTAAGTTCCGCCTGCTTCGACACCAAGCTTCTCTACTCTGATGACATCGCCTTCAGCTACTTTGTACTGTTTGCCACCTGTTGCTATAATCGCGTACATATAGCACCTCCTATAAACATTACTCGCCAGCTTCGGTGCCTGACTGTTCTGCGCAGGACTTAAAAAACCTCGCTGTGCGGCATACTATTGTAGTATAGCATATGAATTTTTATTACGTCAAATGTTTTCAGAGATATTTTTTAATTTTTCGTAGCAGTATTCGATAATGCTCTTTCTCGTTACAATACCGATGAATTTTCGGTCGTCATCCACTACAGGAACAAAATTCTGATTCATTGCTTTCTGCAGCAGATCCTCCATATTGGAACTGATATACACCGGCGCGTAATCAATCTTTCGCGGAAAGTCGCGTATGAATATATTTTCGGCTTTCTTCATGTCGAAATCCGCATACTTCCTTATCCCCCAGAGCAGGTCTCCCTCGGTGATCGTGCCTACGTACTCCCCTGCTTTGTTCAGCATGGGGATGCATGCGTATTTATGGTATTCCATGGTCTCAAGGACCTGCCGGAGCGTGCCGTAGTCGTGGACGTAGGCAACTTCATTCTTCGGCTTTAAAAAGAACAGGATATTCATGCTTCTTTTCCTTTCGCTCTCTTGTCTGTCAGATCTGTGTCAGCACAAAAATCTCATACAGGGCGCGGATGGCGTCTTTAAAATCTTCGTGGCGCACGCCGATGATGATATTGAGCTCGCTTGAACCCTGGTCGATCATCTTGACGTTGATATGTGCATGGGCCAGTGCAGAGAAAATCCTGCCGGCCGTTCCCCGTGTAGACTTCATTCCCCGTCCTACAACCGCGATCAGCGCCAGGCCGGAATCCAGTTCCACATGGTCCGGATGTACGGTGTCATTGATCTCGGCCAGGATCTTCTGCTCTTTCTCTTCGAACGCATCCTTATTCACAAGGATGGACATGGTATCAATGCCGGAAGGCATATGCTCGATGGATACGCCGTTGTCCTCAAAGATCTGAAGGACTTTCCGGCAGAATCCGACCTCAGAGTTCATCATTGCTTTTTCAACGGTTACCGCTACGAAACCGTCGGTCCCGGCGATGCCGGTGATGGTGTATTTCGGCTGGCGGCAGGTGCTCTCCACGATCAGCGTGCCGCTGTCCTCCGGGCGGTTCGTATTGCGGATGTTGATCGGGATCCCCGCTTTGCGCACCGGAAAGATGGCGTCTTCGTGAAGTACGCTGGCGCCCATATAGGAGAGCTCGCGGAGCTCTTTATAAGTGATCGTCTCGATGGACTTCGGTTTCTTGACGATCCTCGGGTCGGCGATCAGGAAGCCGGATACATCCGTCCAGTTCTCATACAGGTCAGCCCGTACGGCCAGCGCGACAAGAGAACCGGTAATGTCAGATCCGCCACGGGAAAAGGTCACCACATCGCCGTTTTCCTTTGCACCGTAAAATCCGGGGATCACGGCGTTCGGCTTGTCTTTCAGCCGGTCCGCGAGAAGCCGGTTGGTCTCCTCGGCATTAAAAGATCCGTCGTCATTGAAGCGGACCACTTCTGCGGCGTCAATGAAATCAAACGCCAGATATGCAGCCATGATCTTGCCGTTCAGGAATTCGCCCCGGGACGCAGCGTAGTCTGCGCCGGCCCTGTTTGCAAAATCCTCATGGATCTTCTCAAAATCTTTATCGAGAGAAAAGCTTAGGTTCAGTCCGTCGATGATCTCCTGGTAGCGCTCATGGATCTGTACAAGCTGGTCTGAAAAGTCTTTTCCGCTGACGGCGGTCTCATAGCATGCATAGAGCATGTCCGTTACTTTTGTATCGCCGGAGAACCGTTTCCCCGGTGCGGATGGAACGACATAGCGTCTTGATTCTTCCGCTCTGATGATGGCGCCGACTTTTTTGAACTGTTCTGCGTTAGCCAGAGAGCTTCCTCCGAACTTCACTACTTTCTTCATTCTATCTATTCCTCCAAATGTATGCTTCGAATGTTCATTATACCCCGATGTAAGCGGCTTGTAAACGGAAAAATCAGTTTTTTTCTTCTTCGTACAGCGGTCTCCTCACCTTTTTGCGGGTGACTTCCACAAGCCCAAGCGCAGTCATGTCCACCAGCGTCGCCTGGATCGGATCTTTTGCCAGGTGGCTGCGGAATTCACTGAGGAGCCTGGCTGTACTTTCGGCGTCTGAAAGATTAATGAAATCGATCAGGATGATGCCGGACAGATTGCGGAGGCGGATCTGCCGGGCGGCTTCCCTTGCCGCTTCCAGATTGACTTTCAGCGCACCGGCTTCTGTATCCGCCTTTGAACGGGCTTTTGCAGCGTTCTTGCCGGAATTGACGTCGATCACAGTAAGGGCCTCTGTAGGCTGGATGATGAGATACCCACCGGTCTTCAGCCAGGCCTTTTCGCTCAGCGCTTTGTCAAGCGCAGCCTGGGTGCTGTACAGCTTGTCAAGCGGAAATGACGGATCGTCGTATAATTTCAGCAGATCCAGCTTCTCGGGCAGCTCCGACTGAAAATAAAGCCGGATCCGTTTATAGAGATCCGGATCCCCCACAATGATGGATTCCATTCCTTCCATGTAGACGTTTTTCAGGTCGGCGATGTAGGCGGGCGGCGCGGATTTCAGACATGTAAAGCAGGTCCGCGTTCCCGCCGTGCGTACAAGATCCCTGTATTCATTCTGCAGTGCACGGATCTCCGCACGCACATCCTCCGGCGGGGCATCCTTTGCATTGGTGCGGATAATGATCCCGTAGGCGTCATTTTCCAGGGGTGAAAACTCCTGCTTAAAAGTCTCCCGCATGGCTTTCGGGATCTTGGATGAAACGCCGATGCGGGTGTTCCCGTGGGTGAGGACCGCATACCGGCCGGTGAAGCTTAAGTTCCCGGTCACGGTCGGCGCCTTGCTTTTGACTGCTTCCCGGCTGATCTGCACCACCAGTTCATCGCCGATGCAGAGTGCTTTCTTCCCGGACTTGCGGGTGAATATGGCGTGTTCCGCGTCTTTCATGTCATAGTAGCAGTTGACGCCCTTTTCAATCTCAATAAAGGCCGCGCCGATATTGGGGACGATATTGCTCACTTTTCCGATATAGATATCTCCCAGGCGGTGACGGTCGTCTGTATTTCCGGAGACGGAGGTGCTGTGGATCTCAACGATGTCATCGTCCTCCAGAAAATAGGTCCGGATCCGGCCGTCTCTTTTTTCGATCAGTATTTTGCGCTTCAAATCTCTTCTCCAAGTGATTCCAGGGTTACAAGTTTCCGGTTCCCCTCTTCTCCCATATCGGCATACATTTCAAGCCTCCGGTAAATGAAGGGATGTGAAAGGCTGTTTTCTTCCGGATGCAGATCTTTCAGAAACGTATCCATGACCAGATCCGGCTTCAGGTTCTCCGTGCTCCCGGCGGCCAGTTTCATGAAGATTCCGCCGTCCCGGGCTTCCCATTCAAAGACGAGGGGACGGATGTTGATCTCCCGCTCGCTCCGTTTCGTCTGTTTAAGCACGCGGATCTCCGGCTGTCCCATAAAGGCGGCGAACCGGTCCTGCCAGTCTTCAGGCAGTCCGGCATCCCCGGAAGGGGTGGCGAGATAATCCGCGGCCGCAAGGATGGTCATGCCGGTCATCTTCTTCTCTTCTGCGATCTGCCGGAGCGAGACCACCTCGATCCCGTCCACGCCGGCTTCATTCATCCGGCGTACGGCCTCCCGGCTATCAACCGGTCCGGTCAGCTCGATATCCAGATACTCCCCGTCGCTTTCCAGGCCAATCCCGAGCGGGCTTGCAAAGGACATGATCATGTGGGGGCTGTATCCGCCGGTAAAGGCGATCGGAATGCCGGCCCGGCGCATCACTTTCTGGAAATACCGCATCACGTCCAGATGTCCGATAAAGCGGAGGACCCCGTATTTTCTGAATTTAATTCTTGCCTTCAACACAGACACCTCCTCCGAAACCTGCGGCCCCGCAGCCGGAACACTTCTCCCGGCAGTTCGGGGTCACGGTTTCATTCATTGCACGCTCCCACTCCCGGCGGAGGAAGGAACGGCTTACGCCGATATCGATAAAATCCCAGGGGAAGATCTCGTCTTTACCACGCACTCGCTGATTGTAGAAAGCGATATCCACACGGGTGTTGTCAAAAGCCTGCATCCACAGATCATTGCGGAAAGTCTCCGTCCAGGAGTCAAACAGGCAGCCGAGATGGTAGGCTTCTTCGATCACACGGCCCACCCTTCTGTCGCCCCGGGCCATGACGCCTTCCAGCACCGTGCCCTGGGCGTCATGCCAGTTGTATTTCAGGCTCTTGCGGTTCAGCTGCTCCCGGAATTCATCATTGACCAGATGAGCCCGGCGGTCATACTCTTCCGCCGGATACATGGCTGCCCACTGGAACGGAGTGAAAGGTTTGGGTACGAAGAAGGAGGAGCTTGCCGTGATCTGGCATTTCCCGTGCCGGTCCTCCTTCGGGATCTCGTAGTATCTGCGCGCCACCCGGTCGGACAGGCGGGCAATTTCTTTCATATCCTCTTCCGTCTCTGTGGGAAGGCCGAGCATAAAGTAGAGTTTGACTTTTGTCCATCCGCCCTCAAAAGCCTGGCCGGCGCCGGTCAGGATCTCTTCTTCCGTCAGCCCTTTATTGATCACATCCCGCATCCGCTGGGAGCCGGCCTCCGGTGCAAAGGTCAGGCTGCTCTTGCGGATATCCTGGACCTTGCTCATGACATCCAGAGAAAAGGCGTCGATACGAAGGGAAGGAAGGGAAATGTTGATCCCCCTGTCTTTGAACTCTTCGATCAGGAATGTGACAAGGTCATTTAGTTTCGAGTAGTCGCTGGAGCTTAAGGAACTTAAGGAAATCTCTTCGTGTCCCGTATTCTTAAGCATGGTGCGGGCATATTCTTTCAGGGTCTCCACGCTCCGCTCCCGTGTCGGGCGGTAGATCATCCCCGCCTGGCAGAACCGGCAGCCGCGGATGCAGCCCCGCTGGATCTCCAGGACAACCCGGTCCTGGGTCGCCTTGATATAAGGAACGACCGGCTTCATCGGATACGGCGCATCCGTCACGTCCATGACCACCTGTTTGCGCACTTTCGAAGGCGCACACGGATCATTCGGTGTAAATGCGGCGATCGTTCCGTCTTCGTTGTATGCCGCATCATAAAACTGCGGGACATAGAGTCCTTCGATCCGGGCGGCCTGCCTGAGGAAATCCTTCCTTGAGCCGCCGGACTTCTTCCATGTTTTGTATGTGTCGAGAAGCTCATCGTAAACCGTCTCACCCTCTCCGATATAGAAGATATCAAAGAATTCCGCCAGAGGTTCCGGATTGTACGCGCAGGGCCCGCCGCCGATGACGATGGGGTCCGTCTCCGTCCGGTCTTCGGCATGGAGCGGGATATGGCTTAAGTCCAGGATCTGAAGGATATTCGTGTAGCACATCTCGAACTGGATCGTAATGCCGAGAAAATCGAAATCCTGCACCGGATCCTGGGATTCCAGCGCAAAGAGAGGGATATCCTTTTCTCTCAGGACCTTGTCCATATCAAGCCATGGCGAGTAGACGCGCTCGCACCATGTGTCCTCCCTGCGGTTGAACATGTCGTAGAGGATCTGGATGCCCAGATGGGACATGCCGATCTCGTAAACGTCGGGGAAGCACATGGCGAAACGGATGTCCACTTTGTCTTTGTCCTTCATTACAGAATTAACCTCGCCTCCGATGTAGCGGGCGGGCTTTTCAATATTTAATAAAATGTCATCGTTTAATGCAAGTTTTCGCATAATAACTCCTGATTCTGATCAAAATTGGATTCAAACAATGCCTAGTATACACGAATCCGGCCGCCGTGGCAAATCTTTCATTCACAGGTTTTCAGTACGAACGCTTCATAGGGACGGATCCTCAGGCAGCCTGCTTCATCCCGGGAGATATCCACGTAATTTCCGATCAGCAGTTCCGTCTTCTCCTGCGTCCATCCTTCAGGAAGTTCCATTGTCCGTGTATTCCCATAGAAATTGCACACGACGAGCAGTTTCTCGCTTCCGAGTGTACGGGTGTATACATAAAGTTCTTTGTCATCCGGCAGGAGCAGGTCATAATTTCCATACACGATGATCTCATGCTCTTTTCTGATCCGGATCAGCTTTTGGTAATAATGGAAGACGGAGTCCGCTCTCTCCATCTGTTCTCTGGCGTTGATCTCCCGGTAGTTCGGATTCACCATGATCCACGGAGTCCCTGTCGTAAAGCCTGCGTTTTCCGAGTCATCCCACTGGAACGGCGTGCGGGCGTTGTCCCGGCTTTTATACCGCAGGTATTTCATCATTTCTTCTTCCGTGAATACGCCCTGTCCGACCAGTTCGTGATAAGCGTTGATGCTGTCGAGGTCGCGGAAGTCAGAAATGTCTTTAAAGGGCACATTCGTCATGCCCAGCTCCTCGCCCTGGTAGATATAAGGAGTCCCCTGCATCATGTGGAGACAGGTGGCCAGCATTTTTGCGGACAGTTCCCGGTATTCGCCGTCATTCCCGAATCTTGAGACAGACCGTGGCTGGTCGTGATTCTCCCAGAACAGACTGTTCCATGCGATGGTATCCAGCCCTTTCTGCCATTTTGTCAGGATTGATTTCAGGTCGCGCAGATCCATCTTCTTATCCGACCATTTATTGGTGCCGTCGGCGTCCACATCCATGTGTTCGAACTGGAATACCATGTTCAGTTCTTTCCCGTCGCTGCGGGCGTATTTTTTTGCCTCTTCAAGCGTGACGCCGGAACATTCGCCCACGGTGAGGGTGTCCCGGCCGTCCAGCACTTCTCTTCGCATCTCCTGGAGATATTCGTGGACATGAGGGCCGTTGGCGGGCTCGTTGAAGCTTGCATATCCGTTGATGCCCGGCACTCCGTCCGGAAATGCCTGGTCTTTTGAGATGAGGCTGATCACATCCATGCGGAATCCGTCCACGCCCTTGTCCAGCCACCAGTTCATCATGTCGAATACTTCTCTTCTGACTTTCGGGTTGTCCCAGTTCAGATCGGGCTGTTTTTTCGAGAAGAGATGAAGATAATACATACCGGTCCTGCTGTCATATTCCCAGGCGGAGCCTGAGAAGCAGGAGCCCCAGTTGTTCGGTTCCCTGCCGTCTTTTGCCGGCCGCCAGATATAGTAATCCCTGTACGGATTCTCCTTTGAGCTGCGGCTCTCGATAAACCATTTATGTTCGTCCGAAGTGTGGTTTACCACCAGATCCATGACGATGCGGATGCCTCTTTTATGCGCCTCATCAAGCATCCTGTCGTAATCATCCATTGTCCCGAATTCTTTCATGATTGCCTGATAGTCGCTGATGTCGTACCCGTTGTCGTCATTGGGCGACTGATAGACCGGCGAGAGCCAGATCACGTCGATCCCCAGCTCTTTCAGGTAATCCAGCTTTTCCGTAATGCCGTTCAGATCGCCGATGCCGTCCCCGTTGCTGTCTTTGAAGCTCCTTGGATAGATTTGATAGACAACGGCCTCTTTCCACCATTTCTTTTCCATATTACAATTCCTCTTTTCTTATTTTTCTGGCATCAATGTACACTGATGCCGAAGATGATCCATATAAACGAAAGAAAAGACCGCCGGGCTTTTTGCGCAAGTCCGGCGGCCGTATGCCCTGTATTTATTTTACAGGATTTCTCCGTTGCTTTCTATTACTTTTTTGTACCAGAAGAACAAAGTTATGGCGATGCCAGCGTTTCAATCAGGGCATCCGCATCCATATCCTGTCCGATCTGTTCCGCGATCGCGGAACTGCTGACCTGTGCGATCTCTGCACGGCTCTGGTCCAGGCATACGTAGAATACGAAACAGAGGACGCCGATCACCAGCCGGACATAGAAGCTTCCGCCGGACGACGCGCTGCGTTCTGCGGTAGTATGGTCGTCGCCGTACAGACTGCTGCAGATCCTGCCGTACCGAGGATGGACGGCGGGGATCTCGTTATGGTCACTGTAAAGCCTTCTGGTCTGCCGGAGCAGTTCCTGTCGGCGGAGTTCGGATTCGTTCATAAATAGCCTCCGGGGCATAAGTTCCTGTTTTTAAAACTTATGCCCCGGAATATCTGCTTAGAACGCAAGTCAGACTTTTCTAGCGGTCCGCCAGTTCATTTGTGATGTCTTCCCAGGTCACGCCCCGCTCCACCATGAGCACCATGGCGTGGTACAGGAAGTCTGAGATCTCGTATTTGATCTCCTCTGGATTGGGATTCTTGGCGGCGATCACGATCTCGGTCGCCTCCTCTCCCACTTTCTTCAGGATCTTGTCGATGCCCTTTTCAAAGAGATAGTTGGTGTAGGATCCTTCCTTCGGATTCTCCCGCCGGTCCAGGATCGTGTTGTACACAGATTCGAATACCTGGAGCGGATTCTTTGCGTCGTAGTCGGCGCCCACGATGGTCGTGTAGAAGCAGGAACGGTTGCCGGTATGGCAGGCCGCTCCGATCTGTTCCACTTTGGCAAGCAGGGTGTCTTTGTCACAGTCCACGGCCAGGGACTTCACATACTGGAAATGCCCGGATGTCTCTCCTTTGACCCACTGGCACTGACGGCTCCGGCTGTAATAGGTCATGCGTCCGGTCTTTACAGTGTTGTCAAACGCTTCTTCATTCATATAGGCCATCATAAGCACTTCATTTGTCTTATAGTCCTGGACGATCACCGGGATCAGCCCGTCGGAATTCAGTTTGAATTCGCTGAAATCCAGGATGCTCTCAAAGGAGGTCATCTGGATCCCGGCGTCGGTGCATACATCCTTGAACTCGTTAAAATCCATATTCAGGTCGCTCACAAACAGCCCGGAGACACCCTTGATGCTGTCGCATTTCAGGATGCGCAGGATCTCGCTCTGCTCCATCGTATCGGTGAGTACGACGCAGGGAAGTTCGGTGATGTTCATGACCGAGTTAAGGTCAAGCCGGTGCATGAATACGATCTCCGTGCTGAATTCTTCGATCAGATGCTGCTGTTTGAACAGCGTATCAAAATCATTGAGGGATACCGCGAGCCGCTCTTTGCCGAACCGCTGGGACACCTCCCGGATCAGGTCGATGGAAAGCGGTTTTGAGAAATTCAGGATCGCGCGTTTGGCTCCGGCGTACAGGATCTTCTTCACATCCTCTGATCTGCGGATATTTCCGCCGGCGATCATGGGGATGCTGATCACCCGGTTGATCCGTTTGATCAGGTCGATCGCTTCGTCGTGTTCTTCGTCGGATACAGACAGGTCGAAAACGATCAGTTCGTCCGCGCCCCGGTCACAGTACTGTTTTGCCAGTGTGACCACATCTTCGGAGAGCACGGTATCGTTGTCAAACCATTTTACGGCCTTCCCGTGATCAATGAAGATACAGGGGGTCAGTCTTTTATAGCTCATGTATGTCAGTCTCCTTTTTCATTTCAGTCTTAAAGTGTGCCTTTTGTGGACCACACGTCCTTTATGCGGGGCTCTTCGGATACAGCCGCATCGAGCGCTTTTCCGAATACTTTGAAGAGGGCCTCCGCCATGTGGTGGTTATTGCCGGTTTCCATGATCTTCAGGTGCAGGTTCATTGCGGCGCCATAGGAAACCGCATAGAAGAACTCCCGGATCATTTCCGTGTCCATGGTCCCCAGGCGGGGGACGGTGAACTCCGCGTTGTATCTGAGATACGGGCGTCCGCACAGATCAATGGCGGACAGGGCCAGCACCTCGTCCATGGGCAGGATGAAATAACCGTATCTGCGGATCCCGGCTTTTTCGCCGAGCGCCTGCCGGATCGCCTGACCGAGGACGATCCCGGTATCTTCGATGGTGTGATGGCTGTCCACGTCCAGATCGCCGCTCACTTTTACGTCCAGATCGAAAAGGCCGTGGCGCGCAAATCCGTCCAGCATGTGGTCAAAAAACGGGATGCCGGTGTCGATCCGGGTCTGTCCCGTTCCGTCCAGATTAAGCGTCAGGGTGATGTCGGTCTCTTTTGTTTTTCTTGTAATGGATGCGATTCTATTTTCCATAATGCTCTCCTTCAGTCCTTTCCGTCAAAGCGGACTTTGATGGAATTGGCATGTGCGGTCAGATGCTTCGCCTCCACAAATTTTTCGATATCGGTGTGGACCTTCTCCAGCGCATCCCGGGAGTAAGAGATGATGCTGGATTTTTTGATAAAGTCATCAACGGACAGAGGCGAGAAGAATTTCGCCGTCCCGTTGGTCGGAAGTACGTGGTTCGGTCCGGCAAAATAGTCGCCCAGCGGTTCGCTTGAGTACTCTCCGATAAAGATGGCGCCGGCGTTCCGGATCTTTGTCATGACTTCAAAAGGATCCGCGGTCACGATCTCCATATGTTCTGAAGCGATCTCGTTTGCCGCGTCGATGGCGTCTTCCAGGGTGTCCGCCAGCAGGATGTGTCCGTAGTTGTCCAGTGATTTCCGGATGATCTCACCACGGGAAAGTTCCCGGATAAAGCGGTCGGTCCAGTCGGAGACTTCCTTTGCAAGGGCTTCGCTAGTGGTCACCAGGATGGCGCTTGCAAGCTCATCGTGCTCTGCCTGGGAAAGCAGGTCCGCCGCCACATAGCGCGGGTTTGCCGTTTCGTCCGCCAGGACCAGGATCTCGCTCGGGCCTGCGACGGAATCAATGCTTACGTGCCCGTATACGGATTTTTTTGCCAGGGCCACGTAGATGTTGCCGGGGCCGACGATCTTATCCACCTTCGGGATGCTCTCGGTGCCGAATGCAAGGGCCGCGATGGCCTGGGCCCCTCCGGCTTTATAAATGCGGTCCGCGCCCGCCTCGTTGGCAGCCACCAGTGTGGTCGCCGTGACTTTTCCGTCTTTTCCGGGCGGGGTCGTCATAATGATCTCGTCCACGCCGGCCACTTTTGCCGGTGCGATATTCATCAGCACGGAGGAGGGATAAGCCGCTTTCCCGCCGGGGACATAGACGCCGACCCGGGCGAGCGGAGTCACCTTCTGCCCCAGGATCGTGCCGTCCGGCCTGCTGTCGAACCAGCTGTACTGGCGCTGTTTCTCGTGATAGGTGCGGATATTGTGAAGGGAGCGGCGGATGATCTCCACCAGTTCCGGATCCACCTCACGGTAGGCTTCCCGGATCTCCTCTTCTGTGACAAGGATATTGTCCGCGCTGATCCGGGCGCCGTCGAACTTCTCCGTGTATTCAAAGAGCGCCTGGTCACGCCGGTCCCTGACGTCATCCAGGATCTCCCGGACGCTCTGTTCATATGATCCGTAGCTGGTGGGGCTCCGTTTCAGAAGCTTCTCCAGCAGATCTTTTTTTGTATTCTGATCCAGTTTTTCGATTCGCATGGTCTGCCTCCTTTTGTCTACTGCTCCCGGTCTTCCCGGATAAGCGCACGCAGTTTTGTGATCAGATCCTTGATCCGCTCGTTTTCCATCCGCATGCTGACCGGATTGACGATCATGCGTGCGGAGAGCGGGCAGACTTCTTCAAGGACGACCAGGCCGTTCTCTTTCAGGGTTGAGCCGGTCTCCACGATGTCCACGATCACTTCGGACAGTCCGACGATGGGCGCCAGCTCGATGGAGCCGTTCATTTTGATGATCTCAACAGTCTGGTGCTTCTTGTTGTAAAAATAATCTTTGGCGATCTTCGGATATTTTGTGGCAACCCGGATCAGTTCATGGTGATTCAGAAGCTCCGAGGCCTCCTCATGCCCGCAGACGCACATGCGGCATCTGCCGAACCCCAGATCCAGTACTTCATGGACTTTCCGTCCTTCTTCGATGATCGTGTCTTTTCCCACAACGCCGATATCGGCTGCACCGTATTCCACATAGGTCGGGACATCCGGCCCTTTTGCGAGAAAGAATTTCAGTTTCAGTTCCTCATTTGTAAAGATCAGCTTCCGGGAATCTTTATCTTTCATTTCATCGCAGGTGATCCCCAGTTTCTCCAGCATATCCAGCGTTTTGCTGGCGAGCCGGCCTTTCGTCAGCGCAAATGTCAGGTATTTCATAGGTTATGCTCCTTTAATCCGGAATGATAAGGTCTGTTGACCGTTTCTCACCGGTCTCCAGATTGATCATTTCAATCTTCATGTCGTCATTTAAAAACAGAAGGACTGTTGTCCCGCTCCGGCGGGCATGCGCCTCATAGACGGCGCGGTCCGTTCCCGGGACATTTTTCATAAGTTCGATATTGCGCCCTTTGGCGCGGAAAGCCCGGGCCAGGGTGATGGCCTCGTCTTCCGCTGCTTCTGTGTATACGATCAGGTTGCGGTGTACGGTGTCGGTCGGGATCTTCTGCCTGGAAAGGGCGCTCATCAGTTCGTCCACGATAATGGCAAAACCGATGGAAGGCGTGCTCTTCCCGAATTTCTCCAGGAGATGGTCGTAGCGTCCGCCCCGTACGATGGCGTCGCCGGTCCCGTATGTATAGGCGCGGAAAATGACCCCGGTATAATAACCGTAGTTCCCGCTCATGCTCAGGTCAAATGTAATATGGTCTTCTGCTCCGTAAAGCTCCAGCAGACGGAAAATGTCCTGCAGACGCTTCACGCCCAGACGGGCATTCTCATCCGGCGCGCAGTGGAGGGCCTGGTCGAGGATCTCCGGCCCGCCGACCAGTTCCGGAAGGATGTGGAAAGCCTGGCGGACAGGATCTTTCACGTCTCTGCCGTCCAGAAGCTCCTCTACTCCGAAGTAATTGCGGTTCGTGATCAGGGAGCGGATCTCCCGGCTTTCTTCTTCGTCAAGGTCGGCCGCAGCCATAAGGCTGCGGATATAATCCGCGTGGCCGATGCTGACCTGGAATTCAGTCAGCCCGGTTTTCTTAAGCCCGTCCACGACCATGGCGATCATCTCGGCGTCGGCTTCGACCGAATCATGCCCGATCAGCTCCGCGCCGAGCTGGGTGTTTTCTTTCAGACGACCCTGATAGCTGGAATGGTTGATAAAGGTGTTCCCTGCATAACAGAGACGGATCGGGAAATCCTCCTGCTCAAACAGGGTTGCCGCGGCCCGCGCGACCGACGGGGTGATATCCGGCCTGAGAGCCAGGATATTGCCGTCCCGGTCGAAGAACTTGTAAAGCTCCTGGGTGGAGGTGGAACCGATCTCCTCGCGGAATACATCATAATATTCGAATGTCGGCGTCTGTATGTCCTGATAGCCGTACAGATGGAGTACGGTGCTCAGGTTTTTCTGAAGTGCAAGTTTGGTTTCGCATTCTCTGTTGTAGATATCACGGACTCCTTCCGGAGTATGAAGTTTCTGTTCCATATGCTCTCCTCTTTCACTTTAATGTGCTAATACGTTAAATTCTCATGTAATTATACGGACTTTCTCTGAATCTGTCAATCCCCGGCCCGAAAACAAAAGGTCTATTCATCCCGGCAGTCCAGATCTTTCTGGATGCACTCCAGATAGGGGACAAAATATCCCTGCTTCAGTTCCATAAACCATCCGGGTTCAAGTTCGTCGTACCGGAAGCTTTTGCGGCCGCCATTTAATCCCCGCTCCCAGAATTTCAGGATCTGTCCGTAACGCATATAGTAAAGCTCTTCTCTTGTGCTGAAATAGATCAGGAGAAATGCGATGCCGCCCTGTTTCTCGAATTTTTCCATGAAATCCATCTGGTGTTCATGGATATTCTGGAGCGGGAAAGTATCCGCTTTGCATTCCTTGGCGTCAAAACATACCGGGATGCCCTGGACAGCTCCGATATAGTCCACCGTACTGATCTTGTCAAAATAGGCCAGGGTGATGTGGCGGTTTTCCTGATCGATCTTTACCGGCGTGATGGGGGTCGGGATCTTCTGGATCAGGGCAAGCCCAAGTTCCGTATAGCGTTCATTCGTGTGGTTTATGAATTCTTCCAGGGTGGATCCCCGGAGTCCTCTTGAATTCCATGTGGCCATGTGAGATATTCCTTTCCTATATGACTGTCCAGGCAGATGCGCCGGAACAATTCCGGAAGCGGTGCAAAGACCGTTTTCCCGGACAGCCCGGCGAGCACGCCGTCCTGCTGCGGGATGCAAAGCCGCGCGGCGTGCAGAAGCTGGGACGTAAGCCCGTATGTGCTGCGGTACCGGTCATTGATCTTCCGGTTCCCGTATTTGTAGTCGCCGATGATGGGATGTCCCTGGGCGGCCATGTGCGCACGGATCTGGTGGGTCTTTCCGGTGATCAGATGGACTTCCAGAAGCGTTGCGCCCTCTCCTTCACAGAGCGGACGGTATTCTGTCTCAATCCGGACGGCTTCGGCGGTTTCGGTTTTCGAGAAAGAAACCCGGTTCGTTTTCGGATCTTTTACAAGATATCCGTCAATGTGTGCACCTTCTTTTACGGATCCGGCCACAAAGCACAGATAATATTTCCGGAGGGTGCGGTCCCGGAACATGGCGCTTAATCCCTGCAGGGCCGCAAGCGTTTTCCCTGCGGCGACGATGCCGCTCGTATTGCGGTCCAGCCGGTTGCACACGGCCGGGTGGAAGGTGCGCAGTTCCTCGTCTGTGATCTGCCCGGAATTCAGCAGATATCCGGTCACATATTCTACAAGGGAAACGTCATCTGCCGCGGCTTTCTGGGAAAGCATGCCTGCCGGCTTATTTATGAAAAGGGTATGCTTGTCTTCGTAGAGGATATCCAGTTCCACAGGCGGCACGGCCGGCCTCTTACGCCCCTGCTTTTCAGCTGCCCGTGCAGGTCCGGTAAATTTTGAGACCGTCTCGTCCGACAGAAAGAAGCGGATCCGGTCGCCTTCTGCAAGCTTTTCCTGACCGGCGGCTTTTTTGCCGTTCAGTGTGATATTCTTTTTCCGGAGCATCTTATAAAAGAAACTCTTCGGCGCCAGGGGCATGTATTTGCCGAGAAATTTATCGAGCCGCTGTCCGGCTTCGTTGCTTCTGATCTCGTGTTCAATCATCTTTTTTCTCTTACCTTTTATCTGAAGATCTGATCATCTGTTTTTTAGAAACAGGCTTTCCGCCCTGAGGATCAGGCCGTGCGGGAGGATTTTCGAGCCGGTTGCCGCCGCTTTCATGGGGAGCCCGTATACGGAGACCGCTTTTCTTTTCCGGCTGTCTGTCAGCGCTCTGCGTACGACAGCCGGCGCTTTCGCAAGGGTCAGTTTCTTAAGCGGGGATGTAAGCTCTCCGCTTGTCCGGAAGAATTCTGTATCGACCGGGCCGGGGCATACTGCCGTCACGATGATGCCCCAGGGACGGAGTTCCTCGAAGAGCGCACGCGAGAGGCTAAAGACAAAGGATTTTGTGGCCGCATAGACGGCAAACCCGCTCTGCGGACAAAAAGCCGCTGCCGAGGCGATATTGAGGATCCGGCCGCCCTTTCCCATATATGGAAGGGTCAGCTCTGTCATCCGGGTCAGGGCGATGCAGTTCAGGCGGATCATATCCGCGTGGGTTTTCCGGTTTTCAGATGCGATGTCCGTAAAACCGCCGGACCTGCCGAAACCGGCGGCATTGACCAGCATGCGGACCTCAGGCCGGAAGTCTTTTAAAGCCCGGCGGTATTCTTTATAAACCGGGGTTTCCTGCAGGTCTCCGGCGATGATGCGGACCGGTGTGCGTGAAGTCTCTTCCAGCTGCTTCAGCCGGTCTTCTCTGCGCGCGATCACCCAGATCTCGTCAAGCTCCCTGTAAAAGAAAGGGATCTGACGGACAAATTCTCTTCCTATGCCGGATGATGCTCCGGTCACTACTGCGATCTTCATGGGACTGCCTCACTTCTTTTTATGGATGTTCCGTATGGTTTTCTTCTTTATTGTTTTCTTTTTCCGCCCTGCATTGCCGGCGTGACTGCCCGTTTTCTTATTCGCATTCACGGACTTCCCGGCGGATTTCGGCCGGATCAGGCATTTCGGGCCGTATCCGATCAGATCGGTGCGGCCGGCTTTTTTCAGGGCCTCTTCGACCAGTCTGTACAATTCCGGATTCCGGTACTGGATCAGGGCCCGCTGCATGGCCTTTTCATGCGGATTTTTCGGGACATATACGTTCTCCATGGTCCGCGGATCCACGCCGGTGTAATACATACAGGTGGAAAGGGTGGACGGCGTGGGATAAAAATCCTGGACCTGCTCCGGCATATAGCCCAGATCCCTGCAGTACTCGGCCAGTTCCACCGCCTCCTTCATGGAGCATCCGGGATGGGAGGACATCAGATACGGGACCAGGTACTGCTCTTTCCCGATTTTCCGGTTCATTTTCCGGAATTCTTCTGTAAATGCTTCGTAGACGCTGTGCTGCGGCTTGCCCATGAGGGCGAGCACCGGGGCGGCTACGTGCTCCGGGGCCACTTTCAGCTGGCCGCTGACATGGTACCGGCAGAGTTCACTGAGAAATTCCCGCTTCCGGTCGGCCAGCAGATAATCAAACCGAATGCCGGAACGGATAAATACCTTCTTTACACCGGGAATGTCACGGAGCTTTTTCAGCAGGCTGACATAATCACTGTGATCCGCATTAAGATTTCTGCACGGCGTCGGGAACAGGCACTGCCGGTTCCTGCATACGCCCTGCTCCATCTGCTTCGCACAGGACGGGTGCCTGAAATTGGCGGTCGGACCGCCCACATCGTGGATATACCCCTTGAAATCTTTTTCCTGTGTGATCTTCCGGGCTTCTTTTATAAGTGAATCATGGCTGCGCACCTGGACGATCCGTCCCTGGTGAAAGGTCAGCGCGCAGAAACTGCATCCGCCGAAACATCCCCGGTTGCTGATCAGGCTGAAACGGACTTCGGAGAAAGCCGGCACGCCGCCTTTTTCATCGTAGTCCGGATGCCATGTCCTCGTATAGGGCAGATCATAGATATCGTCCATTTCCTCTGTGCTGAGCGGTTTTGAGGGCGGGTTCTGGACCACATAGAGATGGTCGGAGTAGCCCTCGGCCAGCCGGCGGCCGTTGAAC
>CALWDN010000042.1 GCA_944376685.1 uncultured Mediterraneibacter sp.
TACGGCGCAAAGGGACTCGCATACATTGCCATCCAGGAGGACGGCACGGTGAAGTCTTCCTTTGCAAAATTCATGAGTGAAGAAGAGATGGACGCGCTGGTGAAAGCCATGGACGGACAGCCGGGCGACCTGCTCCTCTTTGCGGCGGATAAGAATAAAGTTGTCTGGGATTCCCTGGGAGCGCTCCGTGTGGAGCTGGCAAAACAGCTGGAGCTTCTGGACAAGAACGAGTACCGTTTCGTATGGATCACGGAATTCCCGCAGTTCGAGTGGAGCGATGAGCAGGGCCGCTACCTGGCCATGCATCATCCGTTCACCATGCCGATGGAAGAGGATCTTCCGCTCCTGGAGAAAGGAGAACTCGGCAAAGTGCGCGCGAAAGCCTACGATATCGTCCTCAATGGAAACGAGATCGGCGGCGGAAGCGTCAGGATCCATCAGGACAATATCCAGGAGAAGATGTTCGAGGCGCTGGGCTTCACGAAAGAACAGGCCCACAGCCAGTTCGGATTCCTGCTCGAGGCATTCAAGTACGGAGTGCCGCCGCACGCGGGACTTGCCTACGGCCTGGACCGTCTGGTGATGCTGATGGCAAAACAGGACAGCATCCGCGACGTGATCGCATTCCCGAAGATCAAGGACGCATCCTGCCTGATGACAGAGGCACCCACGCCGGCGGATGATAAACAGCTGGAAGAGCTGGGACTTCTTATAAGAGAGTCAGAAACAACAGAAGAGTAAAAGAAGAAGGCTGGGATCATTCATCCCAGCCTTCATAGAAACGGATATTCACGGAGATATTTCTGACGATATCTCCGTCTTTTATTTCGATATCTTCGATATCAGATACATACGGCATATTCGGCTCTTCTTCTTCAAGTTCTACCGTGATCCAGTTCCGGCATGCCTCATTTGCATTTTCGATAGCGTCGTCCAGAGTGTCGCCGGAAGCCTCGCAGCATTCAAGATCCGGGAAGAAGGCATGATAGCCGTTTTCAGTTTTGCGGAAAACCGCAGGATATATAAATTTCATACAGATCGTCTCCTTTTGTGTTCATTAAAAATTTTAGATAAAGTTAATAGTTATCGCCTAAAGGGTGTGCTATACTTTTCGCACGGAACAATCGTGTTGCAGGGTGGCTGACCTCTATTCCTATATAGAATGGGGGTGGTGCTGATGGACAAAAAGCCATTTGACTTTAAAGATCTTATGACCTTTGGTATGTTCATTCTAGCATTGCTGACATTCGTTTTTACGTTTATCAGATAGTGCAAAGTACATGAAAAAACCACCCTCGATACTTGGCCGTTGAAAGGGTGGTTTTTTTCTAACCCGAGGTCAACCACTTGTGGGCGATTGTTCCTTTACACATTTAATATAGCATAACCAATTTTTTTATTCAATCTTTTTTCGTATCAGTATCACCCCGACCATCAGAAGGATTGGGAATATCAAAGCCCACAGAATGCCGGTCTTCAGATTATCCCCTGCGTGTTCAGCGATAAATCCCACAAGCGTCGGCCCGCCGGAGCATCCCAGGTCGCCGGCAAGTGCGGAGAGCGCGAACATGAGCGTTCCGCCGCCTCGCAGGGCGGCAGCGCCGATGCTGAATGCTCCCGGCCACATGATCCCCACGGAGAAGCCGCAGACTCCGCAGCCGGCAAGACTTAACGCCGGAACCGGGGACAGGGAGATCATGCAGTAGGCGATGATGCACAGCCCTCCGCTTAAGATCATGGCCCCAGCAGTAGAAGGAGTGCAGAAGACTCATGGTCTTTTCTTTATTCTTCGTAGGCAGGGCTTTTACTACCGGACTGAGCATGACTTCCAGCAGCCCGCCGCCCACGGCATAGATCACGACGGAAAGGAGCAGTCCGATGTAAGGATCCGGCATCACTTCCGGCAGGACGGGCAGGCACAGGAAACCAAGCGCGGCTGCAGCATGCGCGATGATCAGCGTAGTGATCCTGCCCATGGATATATCGTATGTATTGTGAAACGTCAGAAACAAAAGAGGCGCGAAATTATTGACGACGGCCTGTACCACGTATCCGGTGTAGCAGGCTGCAAGCGTGCGTGTGTAGGTCTGTTTCATCTGTATGTACCTCCGTGTCAGAATATCAGCCAGACTATTGTAGAAAAAGGTTGGAAATTTGTACAGACAGAAAATATAAAAAAACGGAGTAAAAAAGTTAAAAAAAGTGTTGACATTCGAAAACACCTGTAGTATAGTATCTATTGTTCCGGTCAGGAAACACCGGAACACAACAAATGCGACAGTGGCTCAGTTGGTAGAGTACGACCTTGCCAAGGTCGGGGTCGCGGGTTCGAACCCCGTCTGTCGCTCTTCAGAAAAGCTGTTAAAATAAGAATCCATGTGAATGGGTGATTATTTTAACAGCTTTTTTGTTATACCTGTACGCGGACTGAAACCGTCTGTGTGCAGAATGATGATTTGCAGGGGATGCATCTGTTATGAAAAAGTTAAGTATGAAAGAGATCATGCTGGTCGCAAGTATGCTGTTCGGGATGTTTTTCGGAGCGGGGAACCTGATCTTCCCGGCGTCCATGGGACAGCTGGCCGGCAGCCATATGTGGCAGGCGTCTGCAGGGTTCCTGATCACCGGCGTGGGGCTGCCGCTCCTCGGCGTGGCGGCGCTTGGCATCAGCAGGCAGAATGGCCTGCTGGAACTGAGCAGCCGGGTGGGGAAGCGGTACGGGCTCTTTTTTACCTGTGTCTTATATCTCACCATCGGACCGTTCTTTGCGATCCCGCGGTGTGCAACGGTTTCTTATACCGTTGGGATTGAGGGGATCGCTCCGGGCGCGGACCACACTTTCGGCCTGGCAGTATTTTCTCTTGCTTTTTTTGCGCTGGTCCTGTTCTTCTCCCTGAGGCCGGGGCAGATCATGACCTGGATCGGCAAAGTGCTGACGCCGCTCTTTCTTGTCTGCCTGGGCATCCTGCTTGTGCGCGCGCTGCTCTCGCCGGCCGGCAGGATTGCGGAGATCGCGCCGCAGGCAGGGTATGTGGATGACGCGCTTTTTACGGGACTTCTGGAAGGCTATAATACGATGGACGCTCTTGCCGGTCTTGCATTCGGCATCGTGGTCGTGGAGGCGGTCCGCAGCCTTGGCGCGGAAGAGCCGGAGGAGATCGCGAAGAATACAGTGAAGGCCGGTATCTTCAGTTCGATCCTTATGGCGCTTATATATGTGCTGGTCACAGCGGTGGGCGCCCAGAGCAGAGGCGTCTTTGAAGCGGCGTCAAACGGCGGGGAGGCCCTCTCCCAGATCGCCGGATATTATTTCGGCACCGCCGGCGCGCTGATCCTGGCTGCCACGGTGACCGTGGCGTGCCTGAAGACGGCGGTAGGACTGATCACAAGCTGCGGGAAGACATGTGTGGAGCTGTTCCCCGGCGGGCCGTCCTATCCGGTATGGGCCGTGGGCTTCTGTGTCCTGTCCTTTCTGATTGCCAATCTGGGACTTGACGCGATCATCGCCTATACGGTACCGATGCTTATGTTCCTCTATCCGCTGGCGATCGTCCTGATCATCCTTACATTCTGCCACCGGTTCTTCGGCGGCAGCCGGTGCGTCTATCAGTGGACCATCGGATTTACGGCGGTGGGAGCAGTGTGCGATGCCCTGCGCCAGCTGCCGGCGGTGGTCAGCGGTACGGCATTTGTGAAAACGGTCACGGATGCGGCGCTGGAGGTGCTGCCGTTCTCCCGCCAGGGATTCGGCTGGGTGTGCCCGGCGCTTATCGGTGCGGTCATCGGGCTTCTGGTGCGGCGTGTCTCCGTTCGGAAATCTGTCTGAGAAAAGCCGGGTCAGCCATTGCGGGATGATATATCGCATGCTATACTGTTGGAACAGGAAGAAATGCCGCAGCGCCGGCGGAGGATACAGATGGAGAAGAGAAACCAGCCGATCGGCTTTATGATCAAAAAGATTAATAATGTATATGAGAAGGACCTTAATGAGAGACTGAAGAAGATCGGGATCACTTCATCCCAGTGTGCGGTCCTTGATTATCTTTTCCGTACAAGCAAAGAAGAGGTCAGCCAGCGGGATGTGGAGAAGAACCTGAACCTGAAAAATCCCACAGTGACCGGGATCCTGAAACGGCTGGATGAAAAAGGATATATCCTCTGTGTACCGAACGCACATGACCGGAGAAAGAAGAACATTTATCTGACCGAGAAAGCTTACGATATCCAGCGGCGTATGGATGCGGACCGGAAGAAACTGGACAAAGAACTGACGCGGGGGATGACCCGCAGGGAGACGGACGCGCTGAGGAAAAACCTGGAAAAGCTGCTTTACAACATCGCGGATCCGTGACGGACCTGGATACAGAAAAAGATTTAAATAAGGAGAAGACTATGAGCTGCGCAGACAAGATTTTTATTGATATGTGCCGGGACATCATTGATAACGGCACGAGTACGGAAGGCGAGAAAGTACGTCCGGTGTGGGAGGACGGAACGCCCGCATACACGATCAAGAAGTTCGGGGTGGTCAACCGCTATGACCTGTCGAAAGAATTTCCGGCGCTGACGCTCCGCCGCACGGCCATCAAGAGCTGTGTGGACGAGATGCTGTGGATCTGGCAGAAGAAGTCCAATAACGTGCATGAGCTCCGCAGCCATATCTGGGACAGCTGGGCGGACGAGACCGGCTCCATCGGCAAGGCGTACGGCTATCAGATGGGCGTGAAGCACCAGTATAAGGAAGGGATGATGGATCAGACCGACCGGGTGATCTATGACCTGAAGAATAATCCGTACAGCCGCCGGATCATGACCAACATTTACGTGCACCAGGATCTCCACGAGATGCACCTGTATCCGTGCGCGTACAGCATGACATTTAATGTGACGAAAGAAAAAGACAGCGACGTACTGACCCTGAACGGGATCCTGAACCAGCGCTCCCAGGACGTGCTGGCGGCAAATAACTGGAACGTGTGCCAGTATGCGGTGCTGATCTATATGCTGGCCCAGGTGTGTGGCATGAAGCCGGGCGAACTGGTGCATGTGATCGCGGACGCACATATTTACGACCGGCATATCCCGATG
Source organism: uncultured Mediterraneibacter sp. (assembly GCA_944376685.1). Classification (GTDB taxonomy): domain Bacteria; phylum Bacillota; class Clostridia; order Lachnospirales; family Lachnospiraceae; genus Mediterraneibacter. The sequence goes on from CALWDN010000042.1 coordinate 5,089, forward strand.
ATCGAGGAACTGATCGCCAGGGAGCCTTATCCGGCGCCAAAATTCTGGCTCAACCCGGAAGTAAAGGATTTCTATGACTTCACGCCGGACGATGTGAGACTCGATGATTACCAGACACATCCGCAGATCAAAGATATCCCGATCGCGGTGTAGCGGAAAGGAGCATGGATCATGAAAGCAATCGCAGCAGCAGATAAAAACTGGGGGATCGGGTATAAAAACCGTCTGCTCGTGAGCATCCCCTCGGACATGAAATTTTTCCGTCAGACGACCACGGGCAAAGTCGTGGTGATGGGCCGGAAGACGCTGGAGAGCTTCCCGAACGGGATGCCGCTTAAGAACCGGACGAATATTGTGCTGACTTCCAACAGAAACTATCAGGTAAAGGACGCCGTCCTTGTCCATTCGGAAGAGGAGCTTCTGGAGGAACTGAAGAAATATAACAGCGAGGACATTTATGTGATCGGCGGTGAGAGCATTTACCGGATGCTTCTGCCGTACTGCGATATGGCCCTTGTGACAAAGATCGACCACGCCTTTCAGGCGGACGCATATTTCCCGGATCTGGACGCCATGGACGACTGGGAGATGACAGAAGAAAGTGAGGAGCAGACCTGTTTTGACCTGGAATTCTGTTTTACGAAATATGAACGCAAAAAATAAACATTCGGTGCGGAAGCGGGCAGCAGTCGTGCTGTCCGTTCTGTCTGTTCTGTGTCTGGCGGTTTTCAGCAGCGGATGCGCGGGAAAGTTAAGCGGCGCAGACCAGGAGACGAAGGACGGCCCCGGGCAGGACAACAGACTCCGCGTGGTCACCACGATCTTTCCGCCCTATGATTTCGTGCGGGAGATCGCCGGGGACCGGGCGGACCTGAAGATGCTTCTGAAGCCCGGCGAGGAGAGCCATTCTTATGAACCGACGCCCCAGGACATCATTGCCATCCAGGACTGTGACATTTTCATCTATACAGGCGGGGAAAATGATGTGTGGGTGGAGGATATCTTAAGCTCTATGCCGGACAATGGCCGGCTGACCCTGCGCCTGACAGACTGTGTGGAGACGGTGGAAGAGGAACATGTGGAAGGCATGAAAGAGTCCGGCGGGCATGAGCATGAGGAAGATGCGTCGGATGCGGACCATGAGGAGGAACCGGAGTCGGTCCATGAGATCGACGAGCATGTGTGGACTTCCCCGGTCAACGCGTCCGTGATCACAGAGGAGATCTGCCGGCTGCTCTGCCGGGCGGATCCGGAGAACAGCAGCGTGTATGAGGAAAATACCGCTGATTATCAGGAAGAACTGGCCGGACTGGACGGGCAGTTCCGGGATGTGGTGGCCCATGCAAAGCGTCGTGTGCTCATCTTCGGGGACCGTTTCCCGTTCCGGTATTTTGCCGACGAATACGGCCTTGATTATTATGCCGCTTTTCCCGGCTGTGCGGGCGATACGGAGCCAAGCGCGGCCACGATGGTGTTCCTGATCCGGAAAGCGCAGGAGGAGCAGGTGCCCTCCGTGCTGAAAATGGAACTGAGCAACGACGATATCGCCAATGCCGTCGCAGAGGCGGCGGGGACGGATGTGCGCGTATTTTACAGCTGCCACAATCTGTCGGCGGATGATTTTGAAAACGGGGAGACCTATCTCTCCATGATGCAGAAAAATGTGGAGACGCTGAAGGAGGTCCTGAACTGATGGCGCTCATAAAATGTGAAAATGTATCCATCGGCTACGAGGGACAGACGGTGGTGAAGGATCTGGATTTCCAGATCGCCCCGGGCGATTATCTGTGCATTGTCGGGGAAAACGGCTCCGGCAAGAGCACGCTGGTCCGCAGCCTTCTCGGGCTGAAGAATGTTGAAAAAGGACAGATCATCTACGGGGACGGGCTGAAGCAGACAGAGATCGGCTACCTGCCCCAGCAGACGGACGTGCAGAAAGACTTTCCGGCCAGCGTCTATGAGGTGGTGCGCTCCGGCAGGCTGAACAGCCGGGGCTTCCATCCGTTCTACACGGCGGTGGACAGAAAAGCGGCTGTTGAGAAGATGGACCTGCTGGGGATCCGGGATCTGGCAAGGCAGTGCTTCCGGGACCTCTCCGGCGGGCAGAAGCAGCGCGTGCTCCTGGCGCGGGCGCTGTGTGCGACGAAAAGCCTGCTGCTCCTTGACGAGCCGGTGACCGGCCTGGATCCGATCGTGACCGGAGAATTCTATCAGCTGATCCGGCGGATCAACCGGGAGTCCGGCATTGCGGTAGTGATGGTTTCCCACGATATCGAGAGCGCGGTAAAAGACGCCAGCCACATCCTGCATCTGCAGGAGACGGCGCTCTTCTTCGGGACAACGGAGGAATATAAGAGAAGCCCGGTGGGCAGGAGATTTCTGGGAGGTGCGGACTGATGGATACGATCATTGAAATGCTTTCCTATCCCTTTATGGTGCGGGCCTTCGTGGTCGGTTCCCTGGTGGCCCTCTGTTCGGCGCTCCTGGGCGTAAGCCTGGTGCTGAAACGGTATTCCATGATCGGTGACGGCCTCTCCCACGTGGGGTTCGGCGCCCTGGCTGTGGCGGCGTCCCTCAATCTGGCGCCCCTTACGGTGGCGATCCCGGTGGTGATCCTGGCGGCCGTGCTGCTCCTTCGCATCCGTGGGAACAGCCGGATCAAAGGGGACGCGGCGATCGCACTAATCTCCACCAGTTCGCTGGCGGTGGGCGTGATGGTGATCTCCATGACCACGGGGATGAATACAGATGTTTATAATTACATGTTCGGCAGCATCCTTGCCATGAGCGACGAAGATGTGTTGCTGAGCGTGGTGATGGCTGTGATCGTGCTGGCGCTTTTTGTGTTCTTTTACCACAAGATCTTTGCCATTACATTTGACGAGACGTTCGCCCGGGCGACAGGGGTGAAGGCGGATCTCTACAATACGCTGATCGCGGTGCTCACAGCGGTGACTATCGTGCTTGGGATGCGGATGATGGGCGCGCTTCTGATCTCCAGCCTGATCATTTTCCCGGCGCTCACGTCCATGCGGGTGTGCCGGACATTCAAAAGCGTGATGCTCAGTTCGGCGGTGATCTCGGTGGTCTGCGTGATCGCAGGCGTCACGGTATCCTATGTGTGGGCGACGCCGGCCGGAGCCAGTGTGGTGATGGCAAATATCGCGGTGCTCCTTGTATACTCACTGATCGGAATGCTCAAAAACAGAGGTGCGGTATGAAAGAATTAACCGGCCTGATCCTGATGGCCGTTCTGGGGACTTATTATTTCTGCAGGAAGAAGACCGACCGGAAAAAGGCCCTCTTCTGCAAAGCTGCTGCAACATCGGTCCCGGGGGTCCTGCTGGCGGTCTCCATGATTGAAGGAAATGTGCAGAATGTCAGTGCAGGCGGGAACGGCACGGGATTTACCGTAGCTGCGGGCGCAACGCTTGCGGCGATCGTCTTCTACATGGCGGCGGATGTGCTTCTGGAATGCCGCTTCATCCTGGGTGCGGTCTGCTTCAGCATCGGGCATGTGTGGATGACGGCAGGCTTTTTCCTGAGCCGGGAAGCGGCGCTGTATTCTGATGGCCACATAGATGCGGGATTTCTGCTATCGGCCATCGGTGCTTTTATCGTGTTTGTCGCAGCGGCTGTTGCTGCGCTTCACCGGTGTTTCCATCAGTTGAAGCAGAAGAAGCTGTTCTATCCGATGCTGGGCTACATTGCGGTCCTTGGGATCATGGCGTCCCTGGCAACTGCGTCAGGGATCCGCACAGGCGGCGCGCCGGGAGCGGCGGCTGCGGCGGGCGGCATCTGTTTTGCGGTGTCCGACATCCTGCTGGGGCGCAACCGGCTCGGAAAGAGGAGAAGCCGCGTGCGCGGGGCGGTGGTCCTGATCCTGTATTATCTTGCGGTATATCTCTTTGCCCTGCGGTTTTGGATATGATTTGTAATGAAAGGATAAAGAAATGGCGATATTTCAGGCAGTTTACAATATACTCTGGGGCGATCTGATCACGATCCCCCTGCCGGGCGGCAGTTCCTTAGGCATCTCCCTGCTGGTGCTGATCCTGATCCCGGCGGGTCTGTATTTTACGGTGCGGACCCGGTTCCTTCCTTTCCGGCTCTTTCCGGAAATGATCAAAGTGACGGTGGAGAACAACAGGAAGATCGAGTCGGAAGAGCGGGAAGGCATCTCCGGTGTCCAGGCGCTCATCGTCTCCACGGCCTGCCGTGTGGGTATGGGTAACCTGGTGGGCGTGGTGGCGGCCATCTCCGCCGGCGGCGCCGGCGCGGTGTTCTGGATGTGGGTGATCGCCCTTGTGGGTTCCTCCACCGCGTTTATCGAGGCGACGCTGGCCCAGCTCTATAAGGAGAAAGATCCGCTCTATGGCGGATACCGGGGCGGTCCGGCCTACTATATCCATTCATTCATGAATGAGCGGCGTGCGAAGCGGAAAGGAAGTGCTGCCGGGAGCAGGAAGTCGGTACTTGCAGTTTTATTTGCCATTTCCGGCCTGATCTGCTGGTGCGGCATCAGCCAGGTGATCAGCAATTCCATTTCCTCATCGTTTGAAAATGCATTCCATGTGCCGCCCATTTATTCGACCATCGTGCTGGTGGTGATCGCGGCGGTCATCGTCCTCAGGAAAAATGCGACGGTGAAAGTGCTGGATATCATGGTGCCGATCATGGCTGCCTGCTACTTCTTTATCACGCTGTTCATCATTGTGAAAAATGCAGGACAGCTTCCGGATGTGTTCGGGCGCATCTTCGCCGAGGCCTTCGGATTCCGCCAGGTTGTGGCCGGCGGGATCGGCGCGGTCATTATGAACGGTGCGAAGCGGGGACTCTTTTCCAATGAAGCAGGTTCCGGGTCCGCGCCCTGTGCGGCAGCGGCGGCGGATATCAGCCATCCGGCAAAAGAAGGACTCCTGCAGGCGCTGGGCGTATTTATCGATACGCTGCTTATCTGCACCTGTTCGGCCATGATCATGCTGCTGACGCCGGAGGCCATGACAAAGGGACTGGAGGGAATGGATCTTCTCCAGACAGCCATGCAGTATCATCTGGGTGAATTCGGCGTGATCTTCATCGCGGTGATCCTGTGGCTGTTCAGTTTCTCTACTTTTCTGGGCATCCTTTTCTATGCCCGTCCGAATGTGGCATACCTTTTCGGGGACAACTGGATCTCCCAGACGCTTTACAAGGTTCTGGCGCTCATCATGCTCTTCATCGGCGGCCTGGCGGCGTATCAGTTTGTCTGGGACCTGGGCGATGTGGGCGTGGGTCTGATGACCGTGTTCAATATGATCGCGCTCATCCCGCTGGCGCCGAAAGCGCTGGCAGCGCTCAGAGACTATGAGCAGAATGTGATGGAAAAAAGTAAAAAATAAGAGCAGATCGCATCCGGGGGAGGGGAAAGGAGAGATAAAGAAGTTATGGGAATCAAGGAGGCTGAGAATGCTATAGTTTCAGAGGCGCTGAGATCTTTGTGTGCATGATACTTGCATCGCAGGGAATCGGTCTCCCTTTAGTTCTGTGCCTTTTGGCGGCAGCGGTCAATATAGGAGTTCAGATCTGGTGGATACAGAAGAACAGGACATGATTTTTGTAACTTGACGGTTTTATATATCTGTGATAGGCTGATATAAATTTGAGTAGTGAGGTGGAAGGATGATTAACTTTTTCTGCAAATAAACCGGAATACACAGTGACAGGATTATTTTACGGTATCACTGTGTCTGTTGCAGGAAAGTTAAAAGTCTTTTTGCCCGACATGTTGCAGGCGTATCATTTTTGATGCGGAGATACGATGATGCTTTAACGAGCTGCGGGGACTGGATTTCCTGCAGCTCTACTTTTTATATCATATCTTTGCATAAAGGAGGAATGCGATATGTCAATGATCCGGGTCGAGGACCTTACTTTTTCTTACCCGTCCGGTTCTGAAAATATTTTTGAAGATGTCAGCTTCCAGATCCATACGCACTGGAGGCTCGGATTTATCGGAAGGAACGGCCGTGGAAAAACGACGTTTCTGAACCTGCTGCTCGGGAAGTACGAGTACCGGGGGAAGATCCAGGCTTCTGTACAGTTTGATTATTTTCCGTATCCGGTTGACGATAAAGACAGGCTGACAGAGGATATCCTGTCTGAAATCTGTCCGATGGCAGAAGAGTGGGAACTGCAAAGAGAACTGTCTTATCTGGAAGTCAGGGAAGATGTCCTCTGGAGGCCGTTCTCCACGCTGTCTAACGGAGAACAGACCAAGGTCCTGCTTGCTGCGCTTTTCCTGAATGACGGACATTTCCTGCTGATCGATGAACCGACCAATCATCTGGATACGAAAGCAAGAGAGACTGTCTCAGCGTATCTGAAAAGGAAAAAGGGATTTATACTGGTTTCTCATGACCGCTGCTTTCTGGATGGATGCGTCGATCATATCCTGGCGATCAATCGGTCGGACATTGAAGTGCAGAGCGGAAATTTTTCGTCGTGGTTTACCAATTTCCAGCGGCAGCAGGGATATGAACTTGCCAGAAATGCGAAACTGAAAAAGGACATTGAGGCCCTGGAGAAATCCGCAAAGAGGTCTTCGGCCTGGTCAGCCAGGACGGAGGCGGCAAAGTACGGGAACGGTCCGGTTGACAGAGGATATATCGGGCATAAATCTGCCAAAATGATGAAACGCGCGAAATCCACGGAAGTGCGGCGGCAGCGCGCAGTGAGTGAGAAAGCCGGACTGCTTAAAAACCTGGAAACCGCAGAAGAACTAAAGATCATCCCCCTGTCTTATTTTACGGATACGCTGGCGGCGTTTTCTGGTGTCGCGCCCGTTTTTGACGGGGAAAAGATCTGCCGGCCGGTTTCATTTGAGATCAGACAGGGCGACCGCATTGCCCTTGACGGCAGGAACGGCGCCGGAAAGTCATGCCTGTTGAAGCTGCTGACCGGACAGCCGATCCGACACTGCGGAACGATCTCGGTCGGCTCCGGGCTCAGGCTGTCTTATGTGCCGCAGGATACGTCCATGCTGAAAGGCTCTCTGTCAGAACTTGCAGAGAACAGCCGGATCGATGAAAGCCTGTTCAAAGCCGTCCTGCGGAAAATGGACTTCGAACGGACGCAGTTTGACAAGAAGATGGAAGACTTTTCCGCCGGGCAGAAGAAAAAGGTGCTGATCGCGAAAAGCCTCTGTGAACAGGCGCATCTGTATGTCTGGGATGAGCCGTTGAAATATATCGATATATATTCCCGCATGCAGATCGAAAATCTGATAAAAGAATTCGCACCGACCATGATCTTTGTGGAACATGATATCGCTTTCAGAAATACGGTTGCAACAAAAACCGTCTGTTTATAAAATCTCTTGACAATATCGAGTGTCGATATTATGATGAAGGTAGAAATATCGATACTCGATAATTGGCGTGTTCACACAGACAGTCAGGAGGTGACTGATATGAAAAGGGAGAAAAAACAGGTACAGGCCGGTACAACACGCCGGGTGTTCCGGTATTTTCGATATACAGAGTGCGATGCTTTTGGACAATATCTGCATGAGATGTCACTTGACGGATGGCATTTCCAAAAATGGCAGATGGGTCTGGTTTTTGAAAAAGGCGAGCCGGCCGATATTACGTATTGTGTGGAAGTATTTCCAAAGGGAAGTGAGATGGATCTGAAGCCGGAAGAACAGGCGGAAGAATACGCGGATTACTGCAGCGTGGCAGGATGGGAGTTGATCGACGGGCAGAGAAAATTCTGCATCTTCCGGCGCAGAGATCCGGATGCCATGCCTATTGTTACAGAAGAGGAACGGTTTGAAAATGTCCGGAAAGCTGAACGGAGAGAGCTTCTATGGGATATGCTGGTGCCGGTGCTGCTGACGGCACAATTCTGGTGCCGTGCACTGGGCAGGGAATTTGTGGACTGGATCTTCTCTCCGCCATATCTGTGGATCCTTCTTGTGGCAACGCTGCTTCTGGCAGAGCGTCTCCTGCAGTGCGGCCGCACAATTCTATGGTCGGTCCGGGGAAAACAGGCGCTCCGGGTGGGAAGGCCGGTTTCGTATGGAAGACAGCCGTTTCGCAGGATTATGGAATGGATCCTTGTGATCCTGCTGGAAACAGGAGTGGTGGCTCTGCTTGTATCGATCAGCATGCCGAAAGCAGGTCTGGCTCTTGTCGGATCCATATTTGTTATCCTGACTTTTACCGCAGCGATCCTCTGGTTCCGCCCGTCCAGAGGTGCGAATTGGTGGCTTCAGATCGGGGGTGGGATCGGACTGACATTTTTTCTGATCATCGTATCTGTTGCAGTGGTATTTACAGAAAATGGAACTGCAGAAAATCAGAAAGCACTGGCGCAGCTGCCGCTCACCCAGGAGAATTTCCGTGAGATGAGCGGGGAGCCTGACTATGCGGAATATGTTTCAGAGAAATCAATCTTTGGGAGCCGGATGAAAGGAACCGTGCTCTGGATGAATGAGAAGCTGGAGGGAGACACACTTTCCTATGACGTTTATCGCTCCCGATATGCCTGGGTTCTGGATAAGATCTGGAAAACAGAGAGGGATGCAGCGTATTGCCGGGACGCGGAAGAAATCGATCCAAATCCATGGGATGCATTGGAAGTCCGGAGCAATATGGGCGGCATCGCTGTCTGTGCGCGGTACGAAGATGCACTGCTGTTCTTTTATGCGGATACGCCGCCGGCAGAAGACCAGACAGAACTGATCCTTGAAAAACTGGATCTTCTGGAAGATGCGGATTGAAAGCGAGGCGATCAGATGGCAAGAGAACAATTTCAGACACTGACAGAGCCGATGTATTATATCCTGCTGGCACTGACCCGGGAATGCTGCGGCGTTGATATCATGGAGCGTGTCCGTCAGATCTCGGGCGGCAGGATAAAAGTCGGACCGGGCACATTATACGCCATGCTGTCAAAGTTCGAAGAGAATAACGTGATAAAGAAAACAACCGAAACGGGGAGAAGAAAATCCTATATCATCACAGAAACCGGAATACAGATGCTAAAAGATGAGTATGAGCGGCTTAAAGCCATGATCCGGGACGGAGAGGATAATATTGATTTTTAGAAAAATGAACCGCATAATGCAACGAAAGCCTGTTATATTTACTCTAATATATAAAGCAGGGAATAAATATGCGGGAGGTGAACGTCATGAAAAAAAGGATCATCATTACGGTTGTTATCATTCTGTTCATCATTGCCGGGTATCTGGTGTACTGGAAATACCCGTCCGGAAGAGATACTATGAGCTGGGCGCGTTCGCTCCGCGTGGAAGATGTGGAGAAAATAGAATTGATCGTACAGCCCTCGGATGAAAATGAAAGGTATAAACTGTTATCTCAAGAAGAAATGGATACAGCTGTGAAACTGATCAATAAAAGCCACGGGAAATATGTGGAAGAGCCGGAGCCTGTAACCGGACTGTCACGCCTGCTGATCGTAACCATGGCAGATGGGAACATCCATAAAGTGAGTTATGGGGGCTATCTTACGATAGACGGAGACAGCTATATGGATCATCCTGGCGGCTATTCCGAAGAAGGCGGGATACTCGGGACGGGTGAAAAATCTGTGCCGGAATACTGACAGTGCAATGCCCGGATGATATAATGGGAAAAACTAATTTATTTATATAAAGGCAGGTGTTTCAATGACAAATATCGGAATGGAACCCGAACAAATTGAATATAAGAAAACAACAGGTGAGTTAAAAGAAGCCATTATATCTATTGTAGCTATTTTAAATAAGCATGGTTCCGGGGAATTATATTTTGGCGTTAGAAATAATGGAGATATTCTCGGACAGGCAAGGTTGCGTTTAGAACGGAAAAGGATGATTTTGTAGTAGTCTTTTATAGAAATCTTCGGGAACAGTGGGCTGAAGAACAGAATAATAAAGACCATAAAATTCCAAAACATCAGAATGATGTTTTGGATGATGTTTTGGGAGATGTTTTAGAGAATCAAATCGTAAAGTTTTTGTTGGAAAATAACAAGTTGAATCAAAAACAATTAGCTCAAAAAACAGGCAGTTCGATAGCTTCAGTACAGCGAGCGATGAAGAAACTGTTGGAACGGGGAAAGATTGAGCGTATCGGCGGAAAACGATTTGGTTATTGGAGTGTAAAATAGATTTTTATTATTGACAAAATCTCTGCCGGAATACCGACAGTGCTATGCCCGGATGATATAATGAGAAAAATAGTCTGAGGAGGAGAAAGGTATGATAACCGTATTCAATCGTAAAGAACTGATCGTGACCATGGAGATGAACCGTCAGGCAGAGGTCAGGGATATCCTCTCAAAAAACAATATTGAATATATTATAAATACTGTAAACCTTCAGGCTGCGCCAATACTCGGAAACAGAAGAGCACAGACCGGCAGTTTCGGGATAAATCCGGATTACTTATACGAATATAAAATATATGTTCATAAAAAGGATTATGAAAAAGCAGCGCAGCTGCTTCGCTGAACGGGAGAAAACGGGTGTGAAGAAATTATCAGAAATGAGTCTGAAGGAACTGTGGCAGTTGTTTCCGATTTTTCTGACAGAGCATCAGGACTGTTGGAAAGACTGGTATGTTGAAGAGGCCAGTCTGCTTAGAAAAATTCTTCCGCAGACTGTGAAGATTAATCATGTGGGAAGTACTGCGATCCCCACGATCCAGGCAAAACCGATCATTGATATTCTTGCGGAATTTCCAAAGGAAAGCAATCTGGCTGATTACAAAGAAATCCTTGCAGATAATGGCTATATATGTATGTCGCAGAATGCAGACAGGATTTCTTTCAATAAGGGATATACAGAGGAAGGATTTGCTGACCGGGTATTCCATTTACACGTGCGGTATTATGGCGATAATGATGAACTGTATTTTCGCGATTACCTGATCGAACATTCCGATGCGGCCGCGGAATACGAGAAGCTAAAGCTGAGGCTGTGGAAAGAATACGAGTATGACAGGGACGGTTATACGGACGCAAAAACAGAATTTGTCAAATCTTATACAGAACAGGCGAGAAAGTTGTACAGGCATTGATTTTCGGAAAGGCTGATCTTTGTAAAATGGAGGAAATGTCTTATGGTAACGGATGCAGAATGTGTCTATCAGGCGTTGGCTGAAAAGAGCGATATTCTGAACGGCTATATCGTGCCGGAATATGACGTGCTGCATACCCAGAGCAGAGAATATATCGTAAATGACATTATTGAAGTAATGAAAGAAAGAGGGGTAGAAATATGATTTTCTGAAGAAGAACTGAAAAGTTTAAAATTCGATTCCTATTCTGAGAAATGGCTGGATTTTATTCTGAACTGCCGCAGTGGAAATGATACAACAGATTATGATCTTGTTATGGGTGGTGTCGCTAACGACAAGGTATTTAACACGGTGGAATTATATTTTGACGGATTGAGGGGAGTGAAAAGATATGACAGCGAATCCTGTTTTGCTTCCAAAAAAATATAGCCGTGTTATTGAGTGCTTTGCAAAACAGCAGGGGATTTCATTGGATGCAGCGTTGCAATTCTTTTATCATTCCGAGGTTTATCGTCTGGTCCGGGATGGAGTATCTGACATGCACTGTATGAGCGATGCGTATCTGGCAGAGGAATTGCGGCGGGAGTACGCTGATAAATCTAAAATATGTTAATGATTGATGGCGCTATCGCTCCAATGAGCATCAGAACCGCAGCGATCAGACAGATCACACGTATCACAGGAAGTTTTTTATCAACAGGCTGTTCTGAAATATCCTGTGTTTCCCGGGCATTGTCGTTTTCTTCAGCCGGCAGCGAAAGTGCCGCCACAATTTCTTTTGCCTGCGCTGTATCGGCTTCATCGACATAGATATCCGTTCCAAATACGGATGTACCCATATAAATATTCATGTATCCGCCGCTTCCCTGTGATTCTGTATAGGCGGGAATCCCGTTTTCATTTAACGCTTCCACGATCATATCTGCCTGGATGCGGTCAGCGCAGGAGTATATCTTTATCGGTTTCATTCCTTTCATTATTTCTCTCCTATCCTTGATTAGTGTGTTGGTTTTTGTAATATTGTACCTTGATTCACTGGAAACGACAAGTGATGACTCGATACGAAACGGAGCTGTCGCATATTGAAACACCCGGCGTTATAATGTAAAT
>CALWDN010000043.1 GCA_944376685.1 uncultured Mediterraneibacter sp.
ATCCTCTGGGCAATGATGATCTTCGTGGTATCCGGGATCTCCTCGCGGAATGCCTGACGGATCAGGGCGTCCGTCCTCGTATCCACCGCGCTGGTGGAGTCATCGAGGATGAGGATCTTCGGCTTCTTCAGAAGCGCCCTTGCGATACAGAGCCTCTGCTTCTGGCCGCCGGACACGTTATTGCCGCCCTCCACGATCATCGTGTCATACCCTGCCGGGAACTCGCGGATGAAAGTATCCGCCTGGGCCAGCCTGCAGACGCGCTGCACTTCCTCGTCCGTGGCATGCTCGTCGCCCCAGCGCACATTTTCGTAAATGCTTCCCGTAAAGAGCACATTTTTCTGGAGCACCACGGCCACCTGGTCGCGGAGCGCCTCCAGCCCGTACCTGCGCACATCCACGCCGCCGACTTTCACACAGCCGCCGGTCACGTCGTAAAGACGCGGGATCAGTTGCACGAGCGTGGACTTCGCACTTCCGGTGCCGCCGATGATGCCCACGATCTGGCCGCTCCTGATGTGAAGGTTCACATCCTTCAGGGAGAGGTTTCCGCCCTCGCCCGCGTAGCTGAAGTTCACGTGCTCAAAATCAATGTCTCCGTTCTTCACTTCCTGGATCGCGTCATCCGCATCCTCCATCTCCGGCACCTCTGTGAGCACCTCTGTGATACGGTCCGTGGACGCCTCGGCGATCATGATCATCGTAAATACAAATGTAACCATCATAAGCGACATCAGGATCTGCAGCGCATACACAATGACACTGGTCAGCTGACCGGTCTGCATGCTGCCCTGGATGATGCTCTCGCCGCCGACCAGCACCATGATGATGACCACCGCGTAAACGGTGAACTGCATGATCGGGGAGTTCCATGCCACGATCTTCTCCGCCTTCGTAAAGAGGTTGAATACGGTAGTTGAAACTTTTCCGAATTTCTCCACCTCATGGTCGCCGCGGACGTATGCCTTCACCACCCTGGCCGCGTTGACATTTTCCTGAACGGTATTGTTGAGCACGTCGTACTCGTCAAACACCTTGACAAAATGCGGGTGCGCCAGCTTCGCGATCCCGATCAGCGCGCCGCCCAGGATCGGCACCGTGATGAGCATGATCACCGCGATCTTCACGCTGATGGTCAGCGTCATTATGAGCGACAGCACGATCATGATCGGCGCCCTCGCCAGCAGACGGATGGTAAACATATACGCCATCTGCACGTTGGTAATATCAGTCGTCATCCTCGTCACAAGACTGGACGTAGAGAAATGATCGATGTTTCCAAATGAAAAGTCCTGTACTTTATAAAAAATATCGTGGCGCAGGTTCTTCGCATATCCCGAAGAAGCGATCGCGCCCATCTGCCCCGCCTTCGCGCCGAACGCCAGCGCCAGCATAGCCATGAAAATAAGCAGGAGGCCGATCTTGATGATGTAGCCCATGTCGCCGTTGGCGATGCCCACGTCGATGATCTTTGCCATCAGAAGCGGGATCAGCACTTCCATGAACACTTCAAGACAGACCAGTACAGGAGTCAGAAATGATTCCCGCTTATATTCCCTGACGGAACGAAGTAATATTCTATTCATGGTCCGTTGTCTCCTCTCTCTTTTTCTCGTCACCTGACAGATTCTCGGACATCTGCTGCAGCACTTCCCGGCAGACGGCAAGCTTCTCCCCCGGGATATCCCTTGCCAGCAGTTCCTCGATGTAATGGATATTATCCATAATATGCTGCCGTACCCCTTTTGCCTTCTCTGTCGGCACCAGTTTCTTCAGCCGTGCATCCTGCTTCACCGGCTCTCTCGTGATAAATCCGTTCTTCTCCAATATCTTGAGCGTCCCCGTAGCAGTAGACCTGCGGATCTGGAATTCTTTCTCCACATCTTTCTGATAGATATCTCTCTGCAGAGACTGGAACAAAATATAATGCAGGACAAGCCTCTGCATGTTGGTCGTCAGGCTGTCCTCCTCTTCCTGAATACACATCTGCCGCTTGAGCTGGTGCGAAAGCATATTGATAAGCCTTCCCACATCATGGCTGTTCTCATGCGTATCCACGGTCTTGCTGCCGCACATTGCCGTCCCACATCCTTTCCATATCCAAAATATTTGTTCGGTAACTAACAATATAGTATATAGAATTAAAATTATTGTCAATCATCAAAATGCACAAAAGAAAAACTTCCTGGTCATAAAAAACCGGAAGTTTTCAATTTGCTTTATTCAGTTCGTTCTGACTGTCAGGAAACCGGTTATTCAGCCGTTACTTCTTCTCTTTCCCCGCTCACGTTTCACATGTTTCTTCCTTTTCCGTTGTTTTCTCCCCTTCACACAGACAGCCATTACAACCGCCAGACAGGCAACGGCCAATCCGGTCAGCACAGCTGTATTGATCAGCTGCTCACGGCGTATATCCCCGGCAGACGACTCATATACCACTCCGTCAAACGCTATCAGGGGATCACTTTGATTCCCCTCCTGTATGGCGGCAGCTTCCCGGTCCGATCGTCTGCAATAAACAACATATCTCTGATAATTCTGCGTATACGGATGACAAGTGATCAAAGTCAGCATGTCCTGGCCTGGTACGATCTTCACTGCGTCAATATCATCCGGCCGGATCACAATGCATTTCACGACCTCATACTCTATCGTTTCCCACAGATTCGTAATCTCAACCTTGTCTCCCGGCTGAAGCACTTCAATATACTGAAACATGGGAATTCCCCTGTAGCCGCGGTGGGCTGCGATCACGCAGTTCGTGTTCTCTCCGCCTACAGGCATACTCGTCTGGCCCATGACTACGGCGCCCTTGCTCATATTTTCTTTATTTGCTCCGATATACAGGGGCATTTCTTCGTCCATGGCATCGATCGTGATATACCCGATCATGTCATCCGGAAGACCGGCTGTATCAAAATCAAACGGGTTCTGCTCGTAGCTCCATACATCTTTCAGATCTTCCTGCCCGTTTTCATAGATTTTCTTATTATAGTCCTGCATCTGGGCAAGAAGATCTGCGTAAGGGGTATCCTCCCCGTCTGCTATCTTCTGCTCCTCCCGGAAATGTACGATCTTCTCCCGGTCTGTAACTCCTGCTGCGATTCTGTTTATATTTGGATAGAGAAGAATTCCGAATCCTGTCAGGAGCAGAAGGCCTGCCAGGATAAAAAGCCATATTCTCTTCATCATTGTCTCCTTCAGCTCCGGACATTATCTCCGCTTCCTGCGTCTCAGGGCAATCCCGGCCGTCACGAGGACAAGCAGCAAAAGGACTCCTGCCAATATTGCATACAGATATTCTTTCAGCCATGTGCTCTGTCTGTCAGCCGGCCGGGCATCAGCCTCGACCGTGCTTTCCTCATATGGCACTCTCGTTCCCCGCACAAGAAGGCGATGCGTATTCACCGCATATGGAGTACAGGTCAGCAGCGTTACCAGATCCTTGTCTTCCTCCGGCTGCAGAAGAGATAGCTCTTCCGGCAGGATCACCTCGATCTGATCCACCTCATATGCCAGTGTCTGATCAAGTACATGAATATAAAACTGATCTCCGGCTTCCATCTCATCCAGCCGGGTAAACAGCTCCGCGCTGGGCAGACCGCGATGCGCACTGATGACGGAATGCCGGTTCTCCCCGCCAATGGGAAGTGCTGTCATCTCCAGATGTCCGGCGCCTTCCGCCAGCACTTCTTCACTTGTGCCGTGATAGATGGGAAGGTAGACGTCAATCTTCGGGATATCGATATATCCCATCACACCATCGCCGTTCACATTCAATACTTCTTCGTAATTATCCGGAAGGACATAGCCGCTCCCCATGATAAACGGATCGTGTACCGGATCTCCGGCGAGGTTCTCGTTGTACACCACAGCCTCCTGCCACGCGGCGTCTATTTCCGCCTGGTCCATCTCATTTACCTTCGCCTGATAGGTATGGATCACTTCCGTCTGCTGCCGCTCCGCCAGATAATTGCTTATCGCCGGATAAAGGAAAATCCCGGCGCCTGCTGCAAAAAGCAGCAGGGGTGCCAGGAGTAATAACAGATTTCTTTTTTTCTTTTTCCGTTTTTTCTTCATTGAGTCTAAATCCAATCGAAATACTTAAGGACAGATTATCCTCTCTTCTTTCTCGCTGCCACTACAATCAGAGCAACCGCTCCGCCCATGAGGAGGATGCCGGCGATCGTAAAGATCATAGTACCCATGCCGCCGGTTGTCGGGAGCTGGAAGCCGGCTTCGTCCGCACTTGTATTTTCAACATCGAAAGAAATCGTTGTTCCGGAAATGGAATAAGCTTTATTTTCCGCATCCGGATGAAGGGCTGCGCTTTCCGTTGACGATACATTCCCAGATACACCATTCACTGACAGATCATCGATCACCCCGTCCGGTTTATCATCTGTAATGGTGATCGTAATTGTCCCGTTAGGAAGAACATAGCCGTTCGGCGCCTGCGTTTCAGTCAGCGTATACACACCTTCATCCAGACCCTGAATTTTCAATACTCCATTATCGTCTGTCTCCAGATCTGCTGTCACACCCCGTGTGGATGCTTTGTTTTTAGAATTATATTTATACAGTCCGGCTGCCCCGTTGAAATACATCAGCTTATCTTCAGGATCCTTCAGCTGGAAGACTGCTTCGTTATTCTTGATAGCATCGCCGTTGCTGTCCACTTTCTTGAGGGAGATGGCATAGGTATAACCTTTCTCCTTATCAGTATCTTCTTTATAGCCGTCTGTGTTATACGGATCATTATTGTATCCGAGGAAAGTATCATTCTCGACTACTCCGTTCTGACCATTTGCGAATGCATTTTCCGTCACTTCCGCGTCATAGGTTACATAAACGTTTGTGCCTGTATAGTTCTCAAAGAAGGCATCCTTGAATATAACAGCAAAAGTACGTGTTTCGTTTGTCTTCGGGACAGTCCAGTCTTCCCGCACATCATACCATGTCTGATCTATTTCCTGAGTTGCCGCAGCATCGCTCCACACGTGCACTGTGCTTTCAGAGACAGCTCCCTTAAATTCCAGGCCAGTTCCGAGCTTATCCGAAATGATAAACTTCTTTGCTGTAGCGTCCTCCGGATAGGAAGGCACGTCGGCACTCAGCAGGAAAGTGACAGTATCTCCGACTGCAACCGTGTTGTCTGCCGGATCATCCCCGTTATCTTTCACCGACTTATCGATTCCCGGCTCCTCGCCTTTCATCTTTGTCTCTGTTCCTACGACAGCATCACCAAGTGTCCAGTCATTGCTTTCCTCATCGTACTCCGGTACGAGAAGTACTGTAGTCGGCTGATAGATCTTCACTCCGCCTTTGGCCGTCAGCAGATACTCGCCCATAGCGACATCAGTAAATTTCACGCTGCTGTCCCCGGCCGGTACAGTCTCATCAGGTTTAGCAGATGTCAATGATGAGCCCGGTTCATCCTTGATCGTTCCATCCTTGATCCCTGCCTCTACATCATGCCAGAAAGAGCGGAACTCTTCTGCCGAAGTTTTCTGCTGGAATTTGTCTGTCACGGCATTTGTAGCTTCATCGATATAAACTTTGTATGTCGAATGAGCCTTGAGCCATGCTGCCATGCCGTCTGTCCATGTGTACATCGGATTTTCAGGCTGTCCGTTGGCGTTGATATTTACATCGATCACCTTGTAAATGGACACTGTCGTCCCCTCATCCAGGCCGCTTACTGTTACGTCCTTTTTGGAATCCGCAGTGACCGCCGCTGATACTGTCATCCCAAGCGACATCATCATCACAACTGCAAGGCACAGTGCGATGAATTTTGAAAATAATGATTTTCTGTGTTTCACCTTCATAGAAAACTCTTCTCCCGTTTCCTTATTTTCTTTTTTTGAATATTGATATATCTATCTAAAGGGCAGGATGCCCAATATTCAACATACTTACATTTACCGTTTTCGGCGCCTGCGCGCTGCCGGTGCTTTTCTCTGATACAGATACCATCCCGTGCCGCCTGCTGCGCCGCACAGCATCAGTGCACCTCCTATGATCAGGAACATCCTGATGCCTGTATTTCCCGAGAACGGAAGCTCGCCCGGTCTGTAATTCCGGATCTTGTATTCTATCGTACCGCTGGTCTTATCTTCTTCAATAGCCGGAGGATTCCCGATGCTCGCATCATTTCCGGTTCCTGATTTCGGTTTGAATACCTTATCTGCCGGATAGTAATACAATTTCCACTGTCCGGTCGGAACGGTAAATCCCGGCGGCGCCTGCAGTTCTGCCAGTCTGTACTCCGTATTCTCTATAACGGGAATACCTGAAATCGTAATCACACCGTCTGGCCCGGAAGTCATCGGAGTGCCGACCAGTTCCCAGCAGCCTTTATCTTCCCCGGCTACCGCTCCTGTCTCCGGATCCGCAATGCTGATCAGCTGATCCTTATGATCATGTCCTTCCGCACCCGGCGTCGTACATATGAGTCGATAGACCGCAAATGTCGCCCCTTCAAGCGGCCCCGGGCTGCTTCCCTCTTCTGCCGTACCTGTCTTTGTGAATGTAAAGCTGCCCTCCACATGATAGGTATTGGTATATGTTACTTCCACATCAGAATCTCCGGTAATAGCGACATCGGCATCATTTCTCTCAGCCGGCTGCCCGTTTCCGATCACATATGTAGTCTTATAGTCCTGATATGTATCTTCCACGATCTCTATCCCTGCGCCGGTCGGGAGCCCCTGTATCTCGATGCTTTTCCCGTCTTCCAGAGTGATCTCTGCCTTCCCTGCGTTAAACACAACCGTAACCGTCTCCGTCGATGTACTTCCGTCTGCTGTACGTACCGCATTATATGTTTTATTCAGCTGATTTCCATTCACACTTCCGGTCAGCGTAAACTTAAACTCCGTCTGTGTACCCTCCAGACCGGTATTATTGACTACGTCCTTGCTGATCTTAAGATTCCCGGTGCTGGTATTTCTGACCTGTACGACTACAGTTCCCGAGAACAGGTTCGTCAGCTCCTGATCTTTCTCCAGTTCCTCTTTCGGCGAT
Source organism: uncultured Mediterraneibacter sp. (assembly GCA_944376685.1). GTDB lineage: Bacteria > Bacillota > Clostridia > Lachnospirales > Lachnospiraceae > Mediterraneibacter. The sequence continues at coordinate 7,030 of CALWDN010000043.1, forward strand.
TCTGTGTTATTATGATACAGGCACTGATAGATCTTCAGTTTTGACCAGCCTTCATCAATGGTAAAGTACCCATATGAGTCGTCTTCTTCCCTGTAATTCAGTGTATCGGCGCCTTCCTGAAACCGAAGGTGCAGTTTCTCCTCTGTCGTACTCTTCCATCCGCTTTCATCTGTCGGAAGACCGGAACCGGAATCAGCGGTATACAAGTCTGCTTTTATATTATGCAGTGTTGCATCTATATCGTCGTTCGTTGCAAACTGGATCATACTGTGTACGATCGAGCCCACACCCCTCTGGACACTGACATCATCACCTGCCCCGCCGGCATCTGCGTATATTCCTGTGTTATCCACGACAACCGGTATGATCTCACTGCTCTTCTCATATCCCTCCGGCGCCTTTGTCTCTATCAGGTAATATGTTCCGTTTGGGATACGGGTAAACATTGCGCCGCCGGTCAGTGGCAGCGGAGTCGTCATATCCGATGTATCCACAGAGTAACTCTGTGTCCTTTCCGCAACCGTATAGGTTCCGTCATTCTTTATTGTCACACCGTCCTGAAGGTAAAGCGTAAAGGTTGCAGAGCCGCTTCCGTCAGCTCCTGCGCTGACCGGCTGTCCGTTCTCATCCAGCTTCTGCACATACAGATTATTCTGGATATTAGGAACATACAGATTTACTGAAAATATCCTGTCAAAATCTTCACTGTCCACACGGTATGTGTTATCAACAGTTGCTCCGGATAAAGATTCTGCTTCCGTAAAATAATATCCCACCGTATATTCGGTTTTTGCATTTTTATCGCCGGAGATCACATAATAATATGTCTCAATATCTCCCGGCAGATCGTTTATATCCACATCATAACTTCCGCTCTGCTGCAGTGTGAAGATATGTGGATTTTCTTTTGCCGCCGTGATTATACCGGCCAAAATATCATTCCCGCCTGACCCGTCGGAGGACTCGACTACATGCCATCCGGACAGCGGATCTCCATAGACCGCTCTCCAGTTTGACGCATCATTGATTGGTTTAGTCGTATCCTGACGCTGCAGGACGACGGCAAACAGGGTACCAGTGGCAGCATCCACTGTTTCAGTCCCTCCGTTTTTGTTCAGGGTAAGTTGTGCTTTTGCCTGGACTCTTACATTACCGGATGCATACGCGCCTGAATCCCATTGATTCTCCGACAGAGCAAACACCTCTCCCCCTTCTGACTGTGCAAGGCGGATGTGCATTTCGCCAAAACTGCGGTAGCCCGCCGGCGTCGTCTCTTCTGCCAGGACAAGATTGTGTATTCCCTGTGTTGTATATAATTCTCCCAGACTGACCGGCACCTCCGCGCCGGCGTCATTTATCTGTGTAAAGATCAGCTCACCATTGATGTCCGTTCTACCGCTGCAGACAACATCATCCTTATTGTATTTATAGTCTGCATTCGCTTCATAAAGTACGAACTCTGCCCCGGGAATATAATTTCCTGCCTGATCCACCTTGATGATCCCGCTTGCAGCTACCGATACCAGGTTAAACTTCAGAGACATATTAGAGTCTGTGCCGCCCCGCTCCAGATAATAAAAGTTGAGCGTATGGTACGTTCCATCTGCGAAAGTATTCTGATTATCCTCAGACCACTTGGTGCTGCTTTCTTTTCCGGCATTGCTAAACTGTTGGTGGAGCGTGGAGGTCTTCACATGATTCGTACCTTCATTGATCACGATCTTCCCGGTCGAGAAATCGATCTTGAGGGACGCCCTGTCATGGATACCTCCCAGGTCAGCCACGAGCACTCCGTCGATAAAGACCCACACATCGTCATCGCCGCTGAATTCATAAGTCACGGGAGTGCCCTGTTTGTTGTCTGTAAATCCTCCGTCCTGCTGTACAAACCGGGTGGACATCGTCAGGCCGAAATAATGCTGTATAGTCGCGTTTTTTGAATCTATATGCGGATTTAAGCTTATCCCGTTCCCGTCCTCAGCATCTTTATAAACCTCCGACGCGGAAGCAAAGGGGAAAAACTGCCCGTCCGGGCTGGTTCCAGCGGCCGCCACTGCGCCTCCTACCTCCTCGTCTCCCAGCTTGTCCTCATTTGTTTGACTATAATAATTTCCTTCGTACAGCGTGAACTTTGCTGTTTCTCTGTCAAGTTCGGCAAAAGTCTTGATACTGTCATAATAGAAGTACCCCTCATCATCCACCTGAAGCAGTCCTTCCGCATCACGATACGATGCTTTTCCTTCATGAGCCACTGACGGGCTGAACAGATACTCCAGAGAACTCTGGCTGTCATCTACCTTATCGCTCAGTGAGGGATAACCGTCCGTCAGCGTTCGGTTAACGATACCCTGGCGGACCTGCTCGCTTTGTGTATAATCATTTACATTATTATCTGTTGCACTGTCGCCCGCCGTTTCCCCCATTCCCGATCCGAACTTCAATACCGTGTTTTTATTGATCCCGTGGTCTCTGTCCAATTCATCATCGCCAGCCGGATCAGCATCGTCTGTCTGCCAGTAATCAAACACATTGATCGTCGTTCCCTGAGGGGATATGCCATCTACTCTCCCGTTGGCAAGGTTAGCCTCACTGGCGTAATTTTCACCGCCTCCGGCCGTCACGGTCACCTGCAGTGCAGACATATCCTCGCTGACGCTATACGTTCCATCCACGTTAGCGGATACCGTATACTCACCGCTCCAGACTCCTTTCTCCGGTATCGCAGACAGATCCCATGTCAGATCTATGGTCACATCACTGCCGTCCGACAGAGTAGCATTGATCTGTTTTGGCAGCATCTCCAGCAATGCATCCTGTGTCAGCGGGTTGTCCTCACTGGCTCCCGGCACGCCGATTCCCCAGACGCCGTCATTCTCCTGCAGGATGCCGTCTTCATCGATCCACGACCAGTCAGTTATCATCGCTGCATTAGCCGTTTCATCTGTCCCGGTTTTATCTGCTGTATCCCCAGCTGTCGCTGCTCCGCCTGATGTTGTGTCTTCTGACGTATCTTCCGTGTTTTGTCCATCTTCTGATCCTGTATTCTGACCGGAACCGTTCTGGTCCGTCTTCTCCCCGTCAGAAGCATCACTGCCGCAGATATCACATTCATATGTGCACGGAGTCCCTGCCGCTTCATCATAGCCGCAATCATCTGTATGTTCCGGATGATGCTCGCAGAGTCCGGCCGTATAAGCCCGATCATCTGTCTCATCCGCAAGCACAGATACTCCGCCCGACGTGAAGACCAGCGCCATTGCAAGCAGACCTGCAAGGATACGTCCTTTTCTCCTATACATTTTCCTATCACTCCCTTAGATTCCATGCCAGCATCAGCAATATAACATTAATGATACCTGGCACAGAATGAATCTATTCCTAAAAATATTAAAAGCTATTTCCTGCTAAGTCAATGGGAAGTTTCAAAAAAAACACCCGGCTGCCTCATCTTCGCTCACAATTTATATGATTTGAGGAAATAAATTGAAAACTATCCGGATTTTATCCAGACACCCCGTTATTTTCTGATTTTTTTGATGTGTTCTGTTTCTTCCTATATATACGTGTATTTTTTTTTCTAAAGCACTTCGGGGTTCGCCCCCTGCGCCTCCTGCCATTCACTTTCATACGAATATACTATAATTATTTCTTCATTCGTTTTTTCTTTATAGATTTTTCCTATATTTTTCGTTTTATTTTCCTCTTTTTTAAACAAAATTGTAGAAAATTTCGTTAAACAAAGTTATAATAAAAAACAGTAAGAATGAAAGAGAGGGCTCATTATGAAACAGAATAACATGTTAGCTATGATCTTAGCCGGCGGCCGCGGATCTCGTCTGCATGATCTGACCAAAAAAGTCGCAAAACCGGCTGTATCATATGGCGGAAAATACCGTATCATCGATTTTCCGCTCAGCAACTGTGCGAACAGCGGCATTGACGTGGTCGGTGTTTTGACGCAGTACGAATCTGTTCTCCTGAACAGCTACGTCGCAGCCGGACGCCGCTGGGGTCTGGATGCAAAAGACAGCGGAGTATTCGTACTTCCGCCCCGTGAGAAATCAGACGCGGATCTGAACGTTTACCGCGGCACTGCTGACGCGATCTCACAGAATATCGATTTTATCGATTCCTATTCACCGGAGTATCTGCTCATCCTCTCCGGCGACCACATTTACAAGATGAATTACGCGAAGATGCTGGCATATCACAAAGAGACCCAGTCCGACGCGACCATCGCCGTTATCGAGGTTCCGATGAAGGAAGCGAGCCGCTTCGGCATCATGAACACGAATGAGACCGGACGGATCGTTGAGTTCGAAGAGAAGCCGGAACACCCGAAGAGCAACCTGGCGTCCATGGGCATCTACATTTTCAACTGGAAGACCCTGCGCAAGATGCTCCAGGCGGACATGAAGGATCCGGATTCCTCACACGACTTCGGCAAGGACATCATCCCGACGCTCCTCAACGAAGGGAAAAATGTCTACGCTTACAAGTTCAAAGGCTACTGGAAGGATGTAGGAACCATCGATTCCCTCTGGGAGGCAAATATGGATCTGCTCAGCAAGAACAATGAGCTGGATCTGAACGACCCGACCTGGAAAATCTACACCGAAGATGTTACCGCGCTTCCGCAGTACATCGGCGCGGACGCAGTCGTGAATAAGGCATTCATCACACAGGGATGCGTGATCGACGGTGAAGTCCGCAATTCTGTCCTCTTTACAAACGCCAAAGTCGCACCCGGCGCGAAAGTCATCGACAGCGTGCTGATGCCGGGCGCGGAAGTTGAGGAAGGCGCTGTTGTAACCCGCGCGCTTGTAGCCGACGGCATCAGGATCGGGAAGAACGCCGTAGTCGGCAGCGCTGACAGCCCGAACATTGAACTGGTCGCAAAACGTGTAAAGGGGGATGAATAATATGTATAAGGCATTTGGTATCGTTAATTTTGCCGGAAATCACATCAGGGTAGACGGCCTGCAGGACTACCGCCCCGTAGGCGCATGCTCATTCCTCGGCCGTTACCGCATCATCGATTTTCCGATTTCAAACATGAGCAACAGCGGCATTGACAACATCCAGGTTTATGTCCGCCAGAAACCGCGTTCCCTGACCGAGCACCTCGGCACCGGACGCCACTACAACATCAATTCCAAACGCGGCAAGCTGAACATCATGTACACCGAGTCCGCACAGGTCGGCGACATCTACAGCACCGACGTGGAAGCATACATGGAGAACCTGGACTGCATCGAGCGGCTTCCGCAGCCGTACGTAGTGATCGCACCGAGCTACATGATCTACACCGCAGACTACAGCGAGTTCCTGAACGAGCACGTAGAGTCCGGCGCGGACATCTCCATGATGTATCATTCCGTTGACAATGCGAAGGATGCATTCCTCTCATGCGACACGCTGAACATCAACAAGCAGAAGGGCGTGCTCTCCATCGAGCCGAACCGCGGCAACGCAAAGAACCGGAACATCTCCATGGATACATATGTAATGTCCAAGGAGCTCTTCCTCGATCTCGTGAAGAAAGCGCACAAGACGTCATCCATGTACACCTTCGCCGATATCCTGAACGAGCTGTGCGAAGACCTGGATATCCGCGCGATCCCGCACAGAGGATACTTCGCGGCGGTTACAGACTTCAAGAGCTACTACGATGCAAATATGTCGCTCATTGACCTGAAGAATGCATCCAACCTCTTCAGTTCTGACTGGCCGATCTACACACGCACGAACGACTCCTGCCCGACCCAGTACTTCGACGACAGCGAAGTGATCTCTTCCGTAGTTTCCAACGGCTGCCTCATCGACGGAAGCGTTGAGAACTCCATCATCGGAAGAGGATGCACCATCAAACCGGGCGCCATCGTAAAGAACTGCGTGATCTCCGCAGACGTTGTGATCGGAAAAGGCGTACATATCGAAAACATGGTAGTCGACAAACACGCGAGAGTGATCCGCGGCAAGAGGATCATCGCAGCACCGGAGAAACCGGGCTACGTAAAACGCGGCGACACCCTGTAAGATATCAAAACACGACAGATTCAAAATCACTCATAATGAGCAGCGGGGCTGCCGGATCTCAGATGATCCGGCAGCCCCGCTCTTTTCGCATTTTATGATTATCTCTCGGCCTTATAGTAGTTGATAAGGCATCCGTCCAGTATGATCTGCCGCTCTGCATCGGTCAGGTCGCCGAGCCGGAAGCGGATCTCTTTCAGTTCGTCTCCGACTACATATGCTCTGACCACGTCCGCTTTTTCTTCCACTGCTTTCCTCACATCCGGCACGAAGATGTAATCTCCGTTTTTGAATGAAAGATGCTCATGATCCTCGTCGGTGAGGAAGGGAAGCATACCCCAGTTGATGAGGTTTGAGCGGTAGCGTTTTGTCGCGTATTCTACGGCGATATTTGCCCAGCCGCCCAGCACTTTCTGGCAGGACGCCGCCTGCTCACGGGCAGAGCCGTCGCCCGGCTTCACAGCGAAGATGGTGCTGCCCACGCCGATATTTCCTTTGCCCACTTCCGGATAAGCTTTCTGGATCGTCTCCATGACCGGCTTCAGTTCCTCAAGCGCATCCAGCGGGCATGTGCCTGCCTCGATGGCTTTCTGCGCTTTCTGCACTTCTTTTGCACGTCCCACGTACGCCGGGTCTTTTCTGGAGAGTGCGAACTCCGCCAGTCCCAGCGGGTTGGAACGGTAGGATGAAGTCTCGCCTGACGGGATGAGCTCGTCCGTTGTCGTGACCGGATCATGGATCTCGGATACGACTTTCACGATCAGGTTCTCCGGCAGCGCGGACATCTCCGGCCAGTCCTTGATATTCGGCCCGAACTGGATCTCCACATCCGGATCCGCCACACCGTGGCTGTCAAATACGCGGTTCGCGTAAATATTGCTGTCAAAGTGATATTTCTGTCCTTTGTATTCCACATCCAGGGCTGTCGCCGGTGTGAGGAATCCTTTGTTCGCCGCCGTCGCCGCGATGGAACGTGCGTCCATGAGCGCCACGGAAGAGATCTGTCCGCTCTGGAGCTTGCTGCCCTCGCGGTTCGGGAAGTTCCTCGTCGTATGGCGGATGGACAGGGCGTTGTTCGCCGGGGTGTCGCCCGCGCCGAAGCACGGCCCGCAGAACGCCGTCTTCACGACCGTTCCGGCCTCCATAAGGTCGGCCACCGCGCCGTTCTTCACCAGTTCCATGTAGACCGGCATACTTGCCGGATATACGCTGAATGTAAATGCATCGGAGCCGATGTTGTGTCCCTTAATGATGTCCGCCGCCGCGCAGATATTCTCGAATCCGCCGCCCGCGCATCCCGCGATGATGCCCTGCTCTACATAGAGTTTTCCGTCGCGGATCTTGTCCTGCAGGGAATAATCCACCGCTCCGTCCAGGCTTACGAGCGCTTTCTGCTCAACATCGTGGAGGATGTCCTTCAGGTTCGCGTTCAGTTCATCGATCGTATATACATTGCTCGGGTGGAACGGCATCGCGATCATCGGCCGGATCTCGCTTAAGTCCACATATACGCATCCGTCGTAATATGCGCATGCGCCCGGGTTCAGCTCTTTGTAATCGTCTTTCCTGCCGTGGATCTCGTAGAACTCCTCGATCTTCTCATCCGTCGTCCAGATAGAGGACAGGCAGGTCGTCTCTGTGGTCATGACGTCCACGCCGATGCGGAAGTCCGCGCTCAGCTTCTCCACGCCAGGGCCGACAAATTCCATCACTTTATTGTTTACATAGCCATTTTTAAATACCGCGCCAATGATCGCAAGCGCTACATCCTGCGGTCCGACGCCTTTTACCGGCTCGCCGTCCAGATAGATGGCGATCACGCCCGGCATCTTAATATCATAAGTCTTGTTAAGAAGCTGCTTTACAAGCTCCGGTCCGCCCTCGCCCATGGCCATGGTCCCGAGCGCTCCGTAGCGGGTGTGGCTGTCTGATCCGAGGATCATTTTGCCGCCGCCGGCAAGCATCTCGCGGGCATACTGGTGGATGACCGCCTGATGCGGCGGTACATATACGCCGCCGTACTTCTTCGCGCAGGTAAGCCCGAACATGTGGTCATCCTCATTGATCGTGCCTCCTACCGCGCAGAGACTGTTGTGGCAGTTCGTCAGCACGTAGGGGATCGGGAATTTCTCAAGCCCCGACGCGCGCGCTGTCTGGATAATGCCGACGAATGTGATGTCATGGGACGTCAGCTTATCGAATTTTATCTGAAGGTTCTCCATATTGCCGGAAGTATTGTGGGCATTTAAAATGCTATAAGCCATCGTATTCTTCCCGGCCTCTTCCTTTGAAAGGGGAACCTGTACATTTCCTGTGTCTTCCACTATCTCGGTGCCGTTTAACAGATAGACGCCGTTGTCATATAACCTGATCATCTGTGTCCTCCTTCTTGAATCCTGAATCTGCGGTCCCGGCATCCGGCAGATCTGTGCCGGGTGCCGGGACTGCTCAACAGTGGTATTTTACCATATTTAAGAAGATTTTCAAAGACGTTTCTTATTCGCGGCACTCCAGGCCAATGGATGCGATGACGCCTGTGCCGGCTTCTGTATAAATGTCGCAGCCATTATAATAGCTGTCATCTTCATCCCACATATATGTATCTCCGTACTCTGAATCATTGTAGCTGCTGTCCGGCTCCCCGTAGGCAGCCAGGGCGTCCTCGACCGGCGACCCGATCTGGATGCCGCCCGGGAAGATCACAGTCATCCCGCCTTCCGACACTGACCAGGCATCCGCGGTGATCCCGCCTACCAGGCAGTCTTTCACTTCCATCGGCTCGGAAGTCATATTGACGATATCCACTGTAAGCTCGTTTCCGTTTGCGTCCTCAAACCAGGCAAGTTCATATTCTTCCGGGTTGATCACATAATCTTCCGGCGTGTACTCCCTGTCCATGGTCACGCCCGCCGCTTCCAGGTCCGCGATGGTACAGGGCAGCGTCACGACCGTGTCATTGATCTGGACGGTATAGCTCTCCCAGTCATCGCCCAGGGCAGCGCTCTGTTCTGCCGGCGCTGCAGAAGCCGTGCCGGAGTCCCCGTCCGATACGGAAGCATCCGGCTCCCATGCTGTCCCGCCTTCTGCCGCTGCGATCACGTCGTCCGGTACAGTGATCGATCCTACATTATCATACTCGATCATCGTTATATCAACATAACATTCCGAGACGGCCACGCTCTGGTCTCCCAGCACCGCGTCGAATGGAGCCGACAGGTCAAAAGAGATCCTGGCCGGAAGGATGCCTTCCCTGTAAACACAGACCGTACATGGGAATGCCATGTCTTTGAGCGCCTCTTCATCAACGCCGACCCCGGAGAACAGTCCCAGGATATCGCCCTGCATCATATCCGCGAACTGTTCCCCATACAGCTCTCCGGTCAGTTCATAGCAGTCCTGGCCGTTGACCGTGACAAGGTCTTCCGAGAGTGTAAAATATTCCGCATAGTCTTCCATATCCCCGACATCTGCCAAAAATGCTTCCTCGTCGGTGGATTCCGCTGTCCAGTTGCCGTCGAGCAGCGTATATGTGATGATTTCATCTCCTTCTTTTACCGAATAAGTCTCCAGGTCCGTACTCACATCTACGCCGCTGATCTCCATCGCCACCGTCCCTTTGCCGTGAGACGCCTCCGGCTCCACTGTTGCCTCAATGTCCAGATTCGCGTCCATTGTGACCTGCGACATGTCATCTCCCATATTCATGGTTATTTTGAAATTAGCGAGCAGAGATTCTGCCTTGTCTGCATTTTCCGACATATCCCTCAGAAGATTTTCCGGGGTTGCCTTCGTGCCGCATCCCGATGCTGCGGCCGCTGTCATTACTGCTGTCACTGTCAGTGCAATGAGTTTTCCTGCATGTTTCATATCCTTTTTCCTCCGTTTATCTTACGCCTGTTGCTATATTCTATATTACCATAAACGGAAGGCATGCGAAACGGCTTTCTTCCCCTGAAGGCCGCTT
>CALWDN010000044.1 GCA_944376685.1 uncultured Mediterraneibacter sp.
ATATGCATACGATTTCTGCGATACCGGCATGGTATGCCCGCTGGCGAAAATGTACACCCTCGGAAGCGGATTTATCCCGTCAGCAAATCATGCAGGCGGCCTGAGATATCATGGTATGAGCTCCACACTGTCACAGCTTTATGCCGACGGTTACATGGAGGCGCGCTCCGTGGAGCAGACGGCGGTCTTCGAGGCGGCGGAGCAGTTTGCAAGAGTAGAAGGCATCCTTCCGGCGCCGGAGAGCAGCCACGCCATCAAAGTGGCCATCGACGAGGCAATGAAGTGCAAGGAGACGGGAGAAGAGAAGACCATCCTCTTCGGGCTGACAGGAACCGGATACTTTGACATGTATGCATACGAAGCATTCAACGATGGAAAAATGACAGACTACATCCCGACAGATGAAGATCTGAAAACAGGTCTGGACGGACTTCCGGTTGTTCCTGAAAATATTTAAGTTTTCGGTAATTTTCAAAAAATATAAACAATTTTCAAACTTTAGTTTTTTTTGAAATAAACATTGACATTTCCGCTCCCAGATAGTATTATATCACTTGTGGTCAGCACCGAAAGGTAAGCGGATCACAGAAATATGGGATGCGGAAGTGTCGGAACTGGCAGACGAGCAAGACTAAGGATCTTGTGACATTCGTGTCGTGTGGGTTCAAGTCCCATCTTCCGCATGTATAAAAGCCTTGAGTACTCAAGGCTTTTTTTATAAAAACAAACCGGAGTTGAACGCAATGAAAAAAAGGATAGTTCTGTTAATGACCGTGGCTGCCGTGATCTGCCTTTCGGCGTGCGGCAAAGTTGAAGAGAAAGCGGGCGCATCTGCGACTGAAAAAGTAGACGAGATGGCCAGCCAGGCGCAGGAAACCATGGAAGGGATCGACCTTCCAAGTGAGTCGGTGACAAAGGCCGTATCCGATACCTGGATCGTGCCGGACACAGAAGAGGTTTACACGCTGCAGGCTGACGGGACGGGAGATCTTAACGGTGATCCGTTTACTTTTGAATGTGGTTTTGACGATCAGAATCATATTACGCTGAAGATCACAATGGATGACGGAAGCGGCGAATATCTTTATGCCATTTCTTCGGACAGTACGGGATACGGGATCGATCTCGCTTCACTGGACGGAGGCAGAGACCTGAAGTTCATGCCTGAGGATCTGGATTTTTTGGATCCGGATGATGAGCGCGCAGCGGGACTTGTGGGAACATGGTCTGACGACGGCGGGAACGAGTACGTTTTCGGCAGGGACGGAAGCCTTAAGATATGCTCTGACGGGGATGAGACAGAAGGGATATATACTGTGGCAGCGGATTCCAAAGACGGGCTTTTCTTTCGGATAGCTGTTGACGGCGGTTCGCTGGAGTACGGCTATGAACTGAGTGAAGACGGGACAAAGCTCGACCTTGCCAGCCCCGGGACAGACATTATCCATACATGGACTAAAAAGTAAACAGGTAAAAGAGGAAATCTCATGCAGATTTTCTCTTTTTTTGTTAATTATATGGTATAATTACAATAATTTATAACAGATATGCGGGAAAATCAGAAAATAAACAGGAGGAAGGGTTATGTTAGAAAAAGTTGATCTGACTAAAAAAATCTCAAAAGAAGAATACCGGGAAAAAATGCCGGTGCTTGAAGCGAAGATCGGGCGGCTCCAGCGCGAATGCAAGGCTCTTAATATACCGATCATGATCGTTTTTGAAGGTTTTGGAGCAGCGGGGAAAGGCTTACAGATCGGGCATCTGATCCAGAGTATGGATCCCCGCGGATTTGAAGTGCATCCGATCAAGAATGAGACAGAAGAGGAGAAAATGCATCCGTTTATGTGGCGGTTCTGGACAAAGACGCCGGCCAGGGGAAGGATCGCGATCTATGACGGCAGCTGGTACCGGAGGGTGCTGATCGACCGGTTCGAGAAACGGACGAAGAACAAAGACCTTCCGGCGGCATTCCATTCGATTAATTCGTTTGAAGAACAGCTTGTGGAAGACGGGAACCTGATCATCAAGCTGTTCCTCGATATAGATAAAAAGGAACAGAAAAAACGGTTTGACAAGCTGGAAAAGAACAAAGAAACAGCGTGGCGCGTCAGCCAGGGCGACCGGGAGCGGAACGCGCATTATGACGAATATGCGGCGATGATGGAAGATATGCTGTTTAAGACGGATACGGATTATGCGCCCTGGACGATCATTGAGTCCATGGATCGCAGATTTGCGACGGTAAAGATCTATACGACCGTGATCAAGGCGATGGCGGATCAGATCGAGAAGGTGAAGCGCCAGAATGAAAAGAAGGCGGCGGATAAAGCGGCTGCGGCGGCAGCGGTGAATGCGGCTGCGGCGGATGTGATCGATGAGATCGCGAAAGAGGCTGACGCAGAGATGAAGGAACTGCAGGTATCCATCCTGTCAAAAGCGGATCTGTCCCTTGCCTATACCCGGGAAGAATATAAAGAGAAGCTGGACAAGCTGCAGGCCAAAATTGAGAAGCTCCACGGGGAACTGTACCGCAGGCGGATCCCGGTCGTACTTGGATTCGAAGGATGGGACGCCGGCGGAAAGGGCGGCGCGATCAAACGCCTGACCGCAAAGATGGATCCCAGAGGCTATGTGGTGAACCCGACTGCGTCGCCAAATGATATCGAGAAAGCCCATCATTATCTGTGGAGATTCTGGCGCGCCATGCCAAAGGACGGACACGTGGCGATCTTTGACAGGACCTGGTACGGACGCGTGATGGTAGAGCGGCTTGAAGGATTCTGTACGGAAGCGGAATGGAAGCGCGCCTATAAAGAGATCAATGATATGGAGCGGGATCTTACGGACGCCGGTGCGATCGTGATCAAGTTCTGGATGCACATTGACAAAGATGAGCAGGAACGGCGCTTTAAAGAGCGTCAGGAGAATCCGGAGAAGCAGTGGAAGATTACAGATGAAGACTGGAGAAACCGTGAGAAATGGGATCAGTATGAGGATGCGGTCAATGAAATGCTGATGCGGACGTCCACGGATTATGCGCCGTGGGTCGTTGTGGAAGGAAACAGCAAATATTATGCCCGCGTAAAGGTGCTTAAAACGGTGGTCGACGCCATTGAAGAACGGCTGAAGAAAGAGGAGTGACGGCAGCATGACGATCCGGGAACAGCTGGAAGAGCGCGAAGTTCAGTATTTGAGCCCGTATGCAGCGCGCAGCCGGGAATCCAGGGGGAGGATGCGTGATGAACCGCAGTGTGATATCCGGCCGGTCTTTCAAAGAGACCGGGACCGGATCCTCCACTGCAAGTCGTTCCGGCGCCTGAAGCAGAAGACCCAGGTGTTTCTGCTGCCAAGCGGCGATCATTACCGGACCCGTCTGACCCACACGCTGGAGGTCTCCCAGAATGCCAGGACGATCGCAAAAGCCCTGCGCCTTAACGAGGATCTTGCAGAGGCGATCGCGCTGGGGCATGATCTGGGGCATACCCCGTTCGGGCATGCAGGGGAAAGGGCGCTCAATACGGTATATCATTTTTCACACAACAGGCAGAGCCTGCGGGTGGTGGACTGTATAGAGAAACAGGGCAGAGGGCTGAACCTGACCTGGGAAGTCCGGGACGGGATCCTGAACCATCAGACTGCCGGACACCCGCATACGCTGGAAGGACAGGTGGTGCGGATCTCGGACAAGCTTGCATATATTTACCATGACATGGATGACGCCATCCGCGGCGGGATCCTGACAGAAGAAGACATCCCGCCGGATATCAGGGATATTCTGGGGAGTTCCTGCAAGGAGCGGCTCAACAAGCTGATCCATGACGTGATCACAAGCAGCGCCGACCGGCCCGTGATCAGCATGTCCCCGGCCGTGGAAAAGGCGATGGCGGATCTGCGGGCGTTCATGTTTGAAAATGTGTACCTGAATCCGAAAGCCAAAGGAGAAGAGAACAAGGCCGTACATATGGTGGAGCAGCTGTTTGATTACTATATGAGACATCCGGAGTCTCTGCCGGAGCAGTTTTTGCGCACGCTTGAACATACGGATATAAGCCGGGAGCAGGTGGTATGCGACCATATCGCCGGGATGACGGATTCGTACGCTGTGGAGAAGTTTAAAGACTATTTCGTGCCTGAGTCGTGGAAAATCTAAAAAAATAAAGGAAAGAATAGAGTTTTGTCGAATATATATTATAGGGTACACTTTTACGGAGGCATGACATGTACTATCCAGACGAGCTGATCGAGGAGATCAGGGCAAGAAACGATATAGTAGATGTGATATCCGGGTATGTTCGGCTGCAGAAAAAGGGCAGTTCTTATTTTGGACTCTGCCCTTTTCATAATGAGAAATCCCCGTCCTTCTCGGTCAGCAGACAGAAGCAGATGTATTACTGTTTCGGCTGCGGGGCAGGCGGGAACGTCTATACGTTCCTGATGGAGTACGAGAATTTTACATTCCAGGAAGCGGTGAAATTCCTGGCGGACCGTGCGGGGATCACCCTTCCGGAGCCTGAATATTCCAGGGAGGCAAAAGAGAAGGCGGGACGCAGGGCGTCCATACTCGAGATCAACAAAAAGGCGGCGATGTATTATTACGCCCAGCTGAAATCACGGCAGGGCGGGAAAGCATACGCATACCTTAAAGGCAGAGGGCTGTCTGATGATACGATAAGGGCATTCGGACTCGGCTATTCGAATATGTACGGCGCCGACCTGTACCAGTACCTGAAAAAAGAAGGGTACAGCGAGGAACTGATCCGGCAGGCCGGCCTGATCAGTACGGATGAAAAGCATGGCGTGTATGATAAATTCTGGAACCGCGTGATATTTCCGATCATGGATGTGAACAGCCGTGTGATCGGATTCGGCGGCCGCGTCATGGGTGATGGGAAGCCCAAATACCTGAACTCTCCGGAGACGGAAGTGTTTGACAAGAGCCGGAATCTGTACGGGCTGAACCGGGCCAGGACATCCCGGAAGCCGTATTTTCTGCTGTGCGAGGGCTATATGGATGTGATCTCGCTCCATCAGGCCGGATTTACCAATGCGGTCGCCTCTCTTGGAACAGCGCTTACGTCCGGACATGCATCCCTGATCCGCCGGTATGTAAAAGAAGTGTATCTGACCTACGACAGCGATGAGGCGGGGACCAGGGCGGCGCTCCGAGCGGTGCCGATCCTGCGGGATGCAGGGATATCCGCGAAAGTGGTGCGGATGGATCCGTATAAAGACCCTGATGAGTTTATTAAAAATCTTGGCGCTGAGGAATATGAAAAACGAATCTCCGCTGCCAGGAACGGATTCATGTTCAGTCTGGAGATACTGGAGAAAGATTTCGATATGGCCTCGCCGGAGGGAAAGACGGGGTTTTTCAGGGAAGCGGCGCGCAGGCTGCTTGTTTTTGAGGATGAGCTGGAACGGAATAATTATATTGAGGCCGTTGCTTCGGCCTATCACGTGTCCAGGGAAAGCCTCGAAAAACTTGTCGCAAAATCAGCTGTGGGCGCCGGTATGGCCAGGCCGGTGGAGAGGCCGCGCCGGACGGAGGAAAACGGACGGGGGAAGCCAAAAGAAGACGGCATACTTACATCCCAGAAAGCCCTGCTGACCTGGATGATCGAGAATGACCGGCTGTTTGACCGGATCAGCCAGTATATCAGGCCGGATGATTTCACCGGGGATATTTACAGAAAAGTGGCGGGCCTCCTGTATGAGCAGCGCAGGACCGGAGAGATACGGCCGGCAGAGGTCCTAAACCATTTTACGGAAGACGAAGAGCACCGCGAGGCGGCAGCGCTGTTTAATACGCGCATCCGGGGTCTCCGGACCAAAGAGGAAGAGGAACAGGCGCTCAAAGATACGATCCTGCGGGTAAAGCGCCACAGCATTGATGTGCGGACCATGGACCTTGATCCGGCAGATATGGCCGGACTGCAGGAAATCATGGCGGAAAAGCGCCGGCTGGAGGAGCTGCGTACACTGCATATTTCTATTGATTAAGGATAAAATAAAACAAGATAAGCCGCGCATGCGCGCCGGCTGGGGAAGGATGGACACATGGAAGAAAACACACAGAAATTTCTGGAGAGAATGAATGAACTGGTTGCACTTGGAAAGAAAAAGAAGAGCATACTGGATGTCCAGGAAATAAATGATTTCTTTGCAGACATGGAACTGCAGGCTGAACAGATGGAGAAGGTATTTGATTATCTGGAAGCCAACAATATCGATGTGCTGCGGATCAGCGGAGATGTGGACAGTGACGTGGAAGTCGATCTGGATGATGTGATCTCTGATGAGGAAGAGGTGGATATGGAAAATATCGATCTCTCTGTCCCGGAAGGGGTAAGCATCGAAGATCCTGTCCGCATGTATCTGAAAGAGATCGGAAAAGTCCCCCTTCTGAGTGCCGAGCGTGAGATCGAGCTGGCGCAGCGCATGGAAGAGGGCGATGAGGAGGCCAAGAAAGAACTTGCCGAGGCGAACCTGCGCCTTGTGGTCAGCATCGCCAAGCGGTATGTGGGCCGCGGCATGCTTTTTCTTGACCTGATCCAGGAAGGAAACCTGGGGCTTATCAAGGCGGTTGAGAAATTTGATTACCATAAAGGATATAAATTCAGTACTTATGCTACATGGTGGATCCGTCAGGCGATCACCAGGGCGATCGCTGACCAGGCGAGGACGATCCGCATCCCGGTGCATATGGTTGAGACGATCAACAAACTGATCCGCGTGTCCAGGCAGCTTTTGCAGGAACTGGGCAGAGAACCGCTGCCGGAGGAGATCGCAAAAGAACTGGACATGCCTGTTGAGCGGGTGCGCGAGATCCTGAAGATATCACAGGAGCCGGTATCTCTGGAAACTCCGATCGGTGAGGAGGAAGACAGCCATCTCGGCGATTTCATCCAGGATGACAATGTGCCGGTGCCGGCGGAGGCGGCTGCGCAGACGCTTCTTAAGGAACAGCTTGACGAAGTGCTCGACACGCTGACAGAGCGGGAACAGAAAGTGCTCCGCCTGCGGTTTGGCATGAATGACGGACGCGCGCGTACGCTTGAAGAGGTCGGAAAGGAATTTGACGTGACAAGAGAGCGGATCCGCCAGATCGAGGCAAAGGCCCTGAGGAAGCTTCGCCACCCGAGCAGAAGCCGCAAACTCAGGGATTATCTGGATTAAGATGGAACTGTCAAAAAGGCTGCGCGCAGTTGCAGATATGGTGAGCCTGGGGTACAGGCTGGCAGACATCGGGACGGACCATGCCTATATCCCCATCTGGCTGGCCGGGCAGGGACGGATACGTGAAGCAGTGGCTGTGGATGTGAATCCCGGCCCGCTTGAACGCGCGAAACAGCATATCCGTGAAGCGGGCCTGGAGGAACAGATCAGCACCAGGATTTCTGACGGGTTTTCCGCCCTCGCACCGGGAGAAGCCGACTCGGCAGTGATCGCGGGGATGGGCGGGCCTCTTATGATCAGGATCCTCCGGGAGGGCGCCGGGACGGTGCAGAGCCTGAAAGAATGCATTCTTCAGCCGCAGTCGGAGATTGAACAGGTGAGGGCCTTTCTTTTAGAGGAAGGCTTTTCATTTATCAGGGAAGACATGGTAGAAGAAGACGGGAAATATTATCCGATGATGTCTGTCCGGCCGCCGTCAGCAGCCGCTGCCGGAGGGCCGGCGGCGCAGAGCAGGCCCGTATGGACGGATGCGGAGCTGCGCTATGGGAAATTACTGCTGGAAGGGCGCCATCCGGTGCTCAGGGAATATCTGGAAAAAGAACTCCGGATAAAAAAAGATATTATCAGAAATCTTGAAAAAAACGGATCGGACAGGGCCTGCCGGCGGGCGGCGGAACTGAAAAAAGAATGTAAATGTGCGGAGAAAGGACTGATATATTATGCTTTGCAGTGAGATAATACGGGTCATAGAAGCCTCATATCCGGCAGATGCGGCGCTGGATTTTGACAATGTAGGACTTCTTGCGGGCCGGTCTGAAAAAGAAGTGGGGAAAATATATCTTGCGCTGGACGCTACAGACGAGGTCATCCGGCACGCGCTCGATGAGGGGGCGGATATGCTGGTCACCCATCATCCGCTGATCTTCTCCCCGCTGAAGCATATCACGGACGGAGATTTTACGGGCAGGCGGCTTCTGAGCCTGATACGGGGCGATATTTCATATTACGCGATGCATACAAATTATGATGTGCTGGGCATGGCTGAACTGTCAGGGCAGATCCTCGGGCTGTCGGATGCAGAGGTCCTGGACGTTACGATGGAGAGAGACGGAAAGGAAGAGGGCATCGGCCGCGTCGGCAATCTGGCGTCGCCGCTTACGCTTGAGGAATGTTCCCTCTATGTAAAGCATAAACTGAACCTGGGATCACTCAAAGTATTCGGAGATATGGAACGCCGGGTGCACCGCCTTGCCATTTCGCCGGGTTCGGGAAAATCATCGATCGCTCCCGCGATCGCCAAGGGAGCGGATGTACTTGTGACCGGGGATATCGGCCATCATGAAGGGCTGGATGCTGTTGCACAGGGGCTTTCAGTTATTGATGCCGGGCATTACGGGACGGAATATATTTTTCTGGATGATATGAAGCGGTTCTTCGCCGACAGGCTTCCCGGGATCGAGGTCGTTTCAGAGCCGGTGGTCCATCCGTTTCAGGTTATTTAGCAGCAGGGAGGTATGGGTTTGACTGATAAAATGTGCCGGGTCACGGTTGAAGGTGAAGTCAGGGAATATCCGAAAGGGACGGCTTACCAGCGTATTGCGGAAGAGGTCCAGGACAGGTATGAACACCAGATCATACTTGCCTATGAAGGCGCGTACCGGCTGAGGGAACTGAGCAAGACGCTGGAAGAAGACTGCTCCCTCAGGTTTGTCACGACGGCAGACCGGATCGGACACAGTACGTATAAGAGAAGCATGTGCTTTCTGCTGGTAAAAGCAGTGCATGATGTGGCGGGACATGACCGGATCGACCGCGTCAGGATCCATTTTTCCCTGGATAAGGGATATTACTGTACTGTAGAAGGCGATGTCTGCCTGGATGAGCGGTTTCTTGAACGTGTGGCGGGAAGGATGCGGGAACTGTCAGAGCAGAAGATCCCGATCGATAAGCGCTCGGTCCACACGGAGGAGGCGGTCGCGCTTTTCCACCGGCATGGGATGTATGATAAAGAGCGGCTTTTTGAATACCGCAGGGTATCCAAAGTAAATATCTACAGTATAAATGAATTCGAGGATTATTTTTACGGGTATATGGCGCCGGATGCAGGCTGCCTTAAATATTTTTCCCTGCATCTTTATGACGGCGGGTTTGTTATCCAGATGCCTGTCAGGGAAAACCCGGAAGAGGTTCCGGAATTCCATCCGAGTCCCAAGCTGTTCCATGTTCTTAAGGAATCGGTGCGCTGGGGAGACTGCCAGGGCATCGACACGGTCGGCGCGCTCAACGATATGATCACCAGGAATGATATGCGCGAGACTGTGCTCGTACA
This sequence comes from uncultured Mediterraneibacter sp., assembly GCA_944376685.1. GTDB lineage: Bacteria > Bacillota > Clostridia > Lachnospirales > Lachnospiraceae > Mediterraneibacter. The sequence goes on from CALWDN010000044.1 coordinate 9,506, forward strand.
GGAGGCGCATCAGGAAAGGCAGATCGGCGAGATCGCGAAAATGATCTCGGACCGGGGCGGGGTGAAATATATTCTTGTAGCCGGCCCATCTTCTTCCGGGAAGACTACCTTTTCCCACCGGCTGGCGATCCAGCTCAGGGTGAACGGCCTGAAGCCCCATCCGATCGCTGTGGATAATTACTTCGTTGACCGGGAGCACACGCCGAGAGATAAAGACGGGAATTATAATTTTGAGTGTCTGGAAGCTATTGATATCGATAAGTTTAATACGGATATGCGCGACCTGGCAGATGGAAAGGAGGTCCGCCTTCCTGTTTTTGACTTTATGACCGGAAAGAGGAAATATGAGGCGGCGACTCAGAAATTCGGTCCGGATGACATCCTTGTGATCGAAGGGATCCACTGCCTCAATCCGAAACTTACTGAGGCCATGCGCGAGGACAGCAAATTCCGGATATATATCAGTGCGCTTACCCAGCTTAACATTGATGAGCATAACCGCATCCCTTCGACAGACGGACGACTGATACGGAGGCTTGTCCGGGATGCCCGGACGAGAGGGGCCCAGGCTGCGAGGACGATCGCGATGTGGCCGTCCGTGAGGCGGGGGGAAGAAGAAAATATATTTCCATATCAGGAGCAGGCGGATATTATGTTTAACTCATCGCTGCTTTATGAACTGGCGGTGCTTAAACAATATGTGGAGCCGCTGCTGTTCGGCGTGGATAAGGATTCCGAGGAATACCTGGAAGCCAAGCGCCTGCTCAAATTTTTTGACTATTTTGTCGGGATCGGAAGCGAATATGTGCCGACAAATTCCCTTCTCAGGGAATTCATCGGCGGCGGATGCTTCCGGGTATAAGGACCGGCGTCGGACTGGACATTTCAGATCAGCGTCCGGGATAGACTTTCCTGATATTATCTACAGATGAGGCCATATTCTGCAGCAGGAAATCCGCGAGGGTTATGGCCGTCATGGATTCGACAACAACGACCGCGCGGGGAACAATCACGGTATCCCGCCTCCCGGAGATGGTGATCTCGGTATTGTCCCCGTTTTTGTTTACTGTGTGCTGGGGCTGTGAGATGGAGGGTGTGGGCTTAACGGCTGCGCGGAGGATCAGCCTTGACCCGTCGCTCAGCCCTCCGAGCGTTCCGCCGGAGTGGTTGGTCTTCTTGGAGATCGATCCGTTTTCTGAAAAAAACGGATCGTTGTTGCTGCTTCCGGAAGACAGAGAGGCTGCGAAGCCGTCCCCGATCTCCACGCCCTTTACGGCGCCGATGGAAAAGACAGCCTGTGCAAGCAGCGCGTCAAGTTTGTCAAAGACCGGCTCGCCAAGCCCGGCGGGAAGCCCGTCGGCAATGCATTCGATCACGCCGCCGCAGGAATCTCCGGAAGCCATCAGTGACGATATGTATACGCCTGCCTGTTCGGCGGTTTTGTTGTTTGGCATATAGAGGGCGTTTTCGCGGATCTCGCCGAATCTGTAATCCTCCGGTGCGACCGAATGCGGACCGATCGCCTTCGTGTATGCCATGACAGTGATCCCGAGTTCTTTCAGGAGCAGAGAAGCCACTGCGCCGCCCGCAACACGGCCGATCGTCTCGCGCCCTGAAGAGCGCCCTCCGCCGCGGTAATCCCGGACGCCGTATTTCTGTGTAAACGGATAATCTGCGTGTCCGGGGCGGAATACTTCGGCGATGCTGCCATAGTCTTTGGAGCGCTGGTCCTGGTTGCGGACCAGAAGGGAGATCGGGGTTCCGGAAGTCTTTCCCTCAAAAACTCCGGACAGGATCTCCACGGAATCCGATTCATTCCTTTTCGTAGTATATTTGCTTTGACCGGGCTTCCTCCGGTCGAGAAAACCCTGGATATCTTCTGCCTTCAGTGCGAGCCCGGCAGGGCAGCCGTCGATGACTACGCCGATTCCCGGGCCGTGTGACTCTCCCCATGTTGTAATGCGGAATATTTTCCCAAATGATGAACCACTCATGATCAACTTTCTCCTTTCCAAATGACAGATGAACTTATTATATAAGAAGAAAGGGATTCTTGACAAGGGTTGGCCGTACTTATATAATAATCGGGAGTAATTATGATGCAAGGAGAGTAGATGGACTGATGAGCAGAAAAAGAAAGCGCGGCTCGAACAGGGATCAGGAAATAAATACTGAAGTAATCGAATCTCAGGACGCGGGTGCCTCCGGAGAGGCTGCTGAAGCGGAAACAGCAGAGGCGGTCGAAGCGGAAGCTGCCGAAGTACGTGAGGCAGAGCTGGATGCTGAGGAAGCCGCCGGTGCAGATGAGGTGCAGGACAGTCCTGAAGAGGCGGGGCAGGAGCAGAAGGAGACGGGCAGGAAGCGTTTTGTAAGGCGCAGAGGCAGAAAAAATGCCCGCAAAAAAGAAAAAAAAGAAAAAAAACAGAAAGAAAAAAAGAAACTCGGGAAAAAGCCGTTTATCATCGCGGGCAGTATAGTCGGAGGGCTCGTTCTGATCTATCTTGGCGTGGCCGCATTTTTCCTGAGCCATTTCCTTGTCAATACAACGATCAACGGAAAAGACTTTTCGGGAAAGACGGTGGCAGATGTCGAGGCTTATCTTGAAGAGCAGGTAAAGGAATATGAACTGAAACTGATCGAGCAGGAAAATACGACCGACACGATCAGCGGTTCGGACATTTCCCTGTCATATAAACCCGGAGATGAAGTGAAAAAAGCGCTGGAAGACCAGCGGCAGCTTTTGTGGATCACTTCGTTTTTCTCGAGGGAAGCGGCGGATGTTTCTGTAGGAGTCGAGTACGATGAGGCGGCCCTGGAGGAAAAGATCCAGACGATCCATGCAGTGACCGGGGAACAGACGGCCCCGGTATCCGCGCATCCGGAGTTTGACGGCGATTCTTTTGTCGTAGCGCCGGAAACGCTCGGTACCGCCGTAAATATGGAGACACTGACGGCAAAGATCAAAGAATATATATCAGAATTTAAACCGGAACTGAATCTTGCTGATGAAGAATGTTACGCTATGCCAAAATTCACGACTGAGTCGCCGGAGGTCCAGGCGGCATGTGATACGATGAACCAGTACCTTAAGGCCAGCGTTACATATCCAATGACGGAAGACGTCGTCGTGGATAAGACGCTGATCGCTACATGGCTTACGTATGATGACAATATGCAGGCTGTTTTCAGTGAAGATGCCGTGCGGGAATGGATGCGCGAATTCGGCAAGACTTATGACACATATGGAAAAACCAGGTCCATCACATCGCCTTACGGGGACACGACAGAAGTGTCAGGCGGAACGTATGGCTGGATCATCGACGAAGATACGGAAACCCAGAACCTGATCAACAGCATTAAAAACGGCGAGGTCGTCACGCGCGAGCCGGCCTATAAGCAGACCGCAGCGTCCCATTCCGCCCAGGACTGGGGAAACACGTATGTTGAGGTGGATATTTCGGCACAGCATATGTGGTATATCGTTGACGGAAGCGTCGCCCTCGAGACAGATATCGTCACCGGCATCGCGTCGGATCCGAGCAGGGCGACCCCGACAGGCGTATATTCCATCCTTGAGATGAAGAGGAATAAGGTGCTCAGAGGATCGATCGACCCAAGCACAGGCAAACCGAGTTATGAGACCCCGGTTTCTTACTGGATGCGTGTTACCTGGACCGGGATCGGATTCCATGATGCGAGCTGGCAGTCTTCTTTTGGCGGGACCAGGTATCAGACGTCAGCGGGCTCCCACGGATGCATTAATATGCCGGTTGATAAAGCGGCGTCTCTTTACGGCATGCTCGGAATGGGAACGCCGGTCGTGATCCACAGCTGACACGCGGGCAGACCAGAATGATCAGATAAGGTATTTGGCAAGATGTATGAATTATTGAAAAAAGACGGAAAGGCAAAGAGAGGGCGGTTTCACACCGTCCACGGGGTCATTGAGACGCCGGTGTTCATGAATGTGGGTACAGCGGCGGCCATAAAAGGGGCAGTGTCCACGGATGACCTGAGAGGGATCGGGACGCAGGTAGAACTTTCCAATACGTACCATCTCCACGTACGGCCCGGGGATGAGATTGTTAAGAAGCTGGGCGGCCTGCACCGGTTCATGAACTGGGACAGGCCGATCCTTACGGATTCCGGCGGATTTCAGGTGTTTTCCCTGGCGTCGCTTAGGAAGATCAAAGAAGAAGGCGTGCATTTCCACTCCCATATCGACGGGCGGAAGATCTTCATGGGGCCGGAGGAGAGCATGCAGATCCAGTCCAACCTGGCTTCCACGATCGCCATGGCTTTTGACGAGTGCCCGCCCAGTACGGCGGACCGGAAATATATGGAGAATTCAGTGGCGCGCACGACCCGCTGGCTGAAGCGCTGCAGGGATGAGATGGCAAGGCTGAACAGCCTGCCGGACACGATCAATCCGAAACAGATGCTGTTCGGGATCAACCAGGGCGGTATTTACGAGGACATCCGGGTTGCCCACGCGCAGCAGATCCGGGAGCTGGACCTTGACGGATATGCCATCGGGGGGCTTGCGGTAGGCGAGAGCCATGAGGAGATGTACCGGATCCTGGACGCGGTGGTGCCGCATCTTCCGGAAAATAAACCGACCTATCTGATGGGGGTGGGGACGCCGGCCAATATCCTGGAGGCGGTGGACCGGGGCGTGGATTTCTTTGACTGTGTATATCCGAGCCGCAACGGACGGCATGGGCATGTATATACCAATCACGGCAAGATGAACCTCTTTAACGCGAAATACGAGCTTGACGAGCGCCCCATCGAAGAGGGATGCGGCTGTCCTGCGTGCAGGAGCTACAGCCGTGCGTACATCCGGCATCTGTTAAAGAGTAAGGAAATGCTGGGGATGCGCCTGTGCGTGCTCCACAATCTTTACTTCTATAATACGATGATGACGGAGATCCGGGAAGCGATCGAAGCGGGGGCGTATAAAGAGTATAAGAAGCGCAAACTGGACGGGATGGCTGCGGGACAGCTATAATTTTCTAAAAGGGACTTGAAGTACCGGCATTTTTTGTGTATAGTAGTTTTATTGTCAAAGAGAAATTCAGGAGGATATTATATTATGGGTGAAATGGCTAGTATGCTGATATTATGGGTTGTTGTGATCGCACTGATGTGGTTCCTGCTCATGCGTCCGCAGAAGAAGGAGCAGAAAAGGATCCAGGCGATGCTCGCGTCAATGGAAGTGGGCGACACAGCTCTTACAACAAGCGGATTTTACGGCGTGATCATTGATATCACAGATGAAGATGTGATCGTGGAATTTGGAAATAACAAGAACTGCCGTATTCCGATGCAGAAGTCAGCGATCGCTCAGATCGAAAAGCCGAGCGCTGAGTAAGATCAAAAGTTCAGATGAGAAAATCGGGGAAAACAAAGCCGGGTCCGGTCAGGTTGTCCCCGATTTTTTTATATGCAAATTTCAGAGCGCCCTCTATTTTTTCGGCGTAAGTCTTGAAACACGCCGGAAAATGCGGTATGATTAACAGTAATATTTCATAATTTGGAAGGATGAACAGCTATGGAAATGAAAATCGGCGTGATAAAAGGGGATGGCATCGGCCCGGAGATCGTGGATGAGGCAATGAAGGTCCTCAACCGGATCGCTGAGGTTTACGGCCATTCCATTTCTTATACACAGCTTCTGATGGGCGGCGCTTCCATCGATGTGAACGGCGTGCCGCTGACGGATGAGACGCTGGAAGCGGCGAAGGGATGCGACGCAGTGCTTATGGGATCCATCGGCGGGGATGCGAAGACGTCCCCCTGGTATCAGCTGGAGCCGTCAAAACGTCCGGAAGCAGGGCTCCTGGCCCTCAGGAAGGGGCTGAACCTGTTTGCCAACCTCCGTCCGGCCATGCTCTATCCGGAGCTTAAAGGCGCCTGCCCGCTGAAAGAGGAGATCGCGGACCGGGGGTTCGACATGATGATCATGCGGGAACTGACCGGAGGGCTTTATTTCGGAAAGCGGAGCACGCAGACTGAGAACGGTGTAGTTGTGGCAAGAGATGAGCTTACATACAGCGAGGAGGAGATCCGCCGCATCGCGAAGCGGGGCTTCGACATCGCCATGAAGCGAAGGAAGAAAGTGACCAGTGTGGATAAGGCGAATGTGCTGGATTCCTCCCGCCTCTGGAGAAAGGTTACGGAAGAAGTGGCGGCGGACTATCCGGAAGTGCAGCTGGAGAATATGCTGGTCGACAACTGTGCGATGCAGCTTGTAAAGGATCCGGCGCAGTTTGACGTGATCCTGACAGAGAATATGTTCGGCGACATCCTTTCGGATGAGGCCAGTATGGTGACCGGTTCCATCGGAATGCTGCCGAGCGCCAGCCTGAACGAGACAAAGTTCGGCCTCTATGAGCCGAGCGGCGGATCGGCCCCGGATATCGCGGGCAAAGGCATCGCCAATCCGATCGCGACGATCCTGTCGGCGGCGATGATGCTCCGGTTCTCCTTTGATCTTGACCGGGAGGCGGATGCAGTGGAAGCAGCGGTTTCGGAAGTGCTGAAAGAAGGATACCGGACGATCGACATTATGTCCGAAGGCATGAACCAGATCGGGACAAAAGAAATGGGAGACCAGATCTCTTCACATATCAGATAGAAGATCATACAGCCATGAAAGAGAGGTAATGAGAGATGAGAAGTGATACCGTAACAAAAGGCGTACAGCAAGCGCCCCACCGCTCGCTGTTTAACGCACTGGGCATGACACAGGAGGAACTGGACCGTCCGCTGATCGGCGTGGTCAGCTCCTACAATGAGATCGTGCCGGGGCACATGAACCTGGATAAGATCACGGAAGCCGTGAAGATGGGCGTTGCCATGGCGGGCGGAACCCCGATCATGGTTCCGGCCATCGCCGTATGCGACGGCATTGCCATGGGACATATCGGGATGAAATATTCTCTTGTAACAAGAGACCTGATCGCAGATTCCACAGAGGCGCTGGCCATGGCCCATCAGTTCGACGGCCTGGTCATGATCCCGAACTGCGACAAGAACGTACCCGGGCTTCTGATGGCAGCGGCCCGCGTCAATATCCCGACGATCTTCGTCAGCGGCGGCCCCATGCTGGCCGGCCATGTGAAAGGCGGGCGGACCAGCCTGTCCAGCATGTTCGAGGCGGTGGGCGCCCACGCTGCGGGAAAGATCAATGACGAAGATCTCTGTGAAAT
>CALWDN010000045.1 GCA_944376685.1 uncultured Mediterraneibacter sp.
ATCCGGTGGATACAGAGGGGATCGTGGACCGGAGCTACGAGAAGGATATCATTAATGAGAAATACGACTTTATCGAAGAGGTGATCGATGAGGTCCTGGTAAATAAGAGCGAGAAGGCGGAGCGCACGGAGCATGTGGACCGGTATATGACCGGCAAATGGCTGGGACTTCCGATCTTCCTGCTGATCATGGCGCTGGTCTTCTTCCTGACCTTTACGGTGGGCGACTGGCTGAAGGGCTATTTTGAGATCGGGCTGGACATGCTGACGCAGACCGTGGGCGGCTTTCTGGAGAGCGCGGGCGTTTCCCCGGTGATCCGGTCGCTGCTGGTGGACGGGATCATTTCCGGCGTGGGCGGCATCCTGACCTTCCTGCCGAATATCTTCATCCTTTTCCTGGCGCTGGCCTTCCTGGAGGACAGCGGATATATGGCGAGGGTGGCCTATGTCATGGATGATATCATGAGCCACCTGGGTCTGTCCGGCAGGGCCTTCCTGCCGATGCTGCTGGGATTCGGATGCTCGGTGCCGGCGATCATGGCGTCCCGGGCGCTGGAGCACCGTAAAGACCGGCTGAAGACGATCCTGGTGACGCCGTTTATGTCGTGCAGCGCAAGGCTTCCGATCTATGTGCTGTTCTCGTCCATGTTTTTCGGCGAGCATGCCATGATCGCCTGCTACTCCATGTACCTGCTCGGCATCGTGGTGGCGATCCTGACGGCATTTATCATTTCCAAAGTTGACGGAAGCCGCGCGGAGCATGCGCTCCTGATCGAACTTCCGGAATACAAGGCGCCGAATGCCCGGACGATCGCGGTCTATGTGTGGGAGAAAGTAAAAGATTACCTGACGAAAGCGGGAACCGTTATCTTCCTTGCGTCCATTATCATGTGGGCGCTGCTGAACTTCGGAACAACGGGATATGTGACGGATATCAGCGACAGCTTCGGCTCCATGGTCGGAAAGCTGATCGTGCCGTTCTTTGAGCCGCTGGGTCTGGGATACTGGCAGATCGTGGTGGCGCTGATCTCCGGCATCGCGGCAAAAGAAGTGGTGGTATCAAGCTGCAGCGTGCTTTTCGGCATCCAGAATATTACCACGGCCCACGGGATGGACAGTTTTGTGGCAGTGCTCGCATCCATGGGATTCGGCGCGGCCAATGCCTACGCACTCATGGTGTTCTGCCTGCTGTATGTGCCCTGTACCGCGACGATCGCGACGATCCGCCGGGAAGTGGGCAGTGCAAAGCTGACATGCGGCATTGTATTCTTCCAGCTGGCCGTTGCCTGGGTGATGAGCTTCATCGTATTCCATGTGGCCGGGCTGTTTATGTAAATTTAATAATGTACTGATTTAAGCAGGAGGCCCTTTGTCCCGCAGGGGGCGCCTGCTTTTTCTGTGCCTTCAAAGATGGCTTTGATGCAGTCCGGCCTGCGCCTGCCTTGTCCGATCTCCAGCAGGGTGCCGATGATGAGGGCGGGCATGCGGTAGAGAAAGTCGTCCGCCGTCAGTTCGATGAGCAGAAGATCCGGCCCGGCTTCCGTGACGGAGATGTCCAGGATCTCTTTGACGGTTCCTTTCTTCTTCCGGACGCCGCAGAAGTTCCGGAAATCATGCTTCCCGATGAGAAATGCCGCGCCCTCCTGCATGGCGGAACGGGCCGGGGCAGGGAAGATGTGCGCGGTAAATGCCGCGGTAAATGGATCGCAGACGGGTGCGGTGCAGATCCGGTACTGATAGGTGCGCGCCCGGGCGTTTAAGTCGGCGCGGAAGCGCTCCGGTGCCGGCAGGGCGGAGAGGACGGCTATATCCATGGGCAGGACCCCGTTCAGCGCCTTCTTTAGTTCTGCCGGAGAGAGGGTGGATCCGGTGCAGAAGCTGACTGTCTGTTCCAGGGCGTGGACGCCGGGTTCGGTCCGGGCTCCGGCATACAGCTCCGGGATTTCCCCGGTGATCCGTCCGAGAGCGGACTGAAGCTTTGCGGAGACGGTCCGGGCGGCTCTGTCCCGGCCTTCTTTCTCAGGCTTTTGCCAGCCGGCATACCGCGTGCCGTCGTACTGGAGCGTGAGTTTTATGTTCTGCATGTCAGAAGCCCTCTTCCTTTCTCCGCATGCGCATCTCACGGCGTTTCTCGGCGGCCTCCCAGTCGGCCCGGTCTGATTCGGTCTCCAGGATCAGGCGGGGCACGGTCCTCGGCTGGTCGTTTTCATCCATGGCGACCATGGTAAAGTAAGCCCGGTTGATGGGCTGGCGCATTCCGTTCTCAAGATGCTCCACATACGTATCAAGACGCACTTCCATGGAGGTGCGCCCCACATAGGTGACCTTGCCGATGATGACGATGATCTCGCCGTTGTAGGCGCCGCGGATGAACCGCAGATTGTCTACGGAGGCGGTGATCACGTTGCAGTGGGCGTGCCGCATGGCCACCGTGCCTGCGGCCTCGTCGAGCCACTGCATGAGGGCGCCGCCAAAGAGCCGGCCGGCTCCGTTCAGATGGTTCGGGCGCACCATGTGGATGATCTCGGTCCTGGATTCAGATACAGCCTGTGCTTCTGTCGTGTTTTTCGTTTCTTCAGCCATGATATTATGCTCCGTTTCTTTCGGTATATCGGATGATTCCTGGTATCTATTGTATCCTATTTCGTGTGTTTGCGGAAGATGGAACCAGCCATTTTTACGGTCCGGTCGATCTGCGCCTGTTCTTCTTTTGATTTTCCCGATTTCAGGATCTCGAGGATCAGTGTCATCTCGTCGGGCGTGAACCGGATCCCCTGCCGGTCGGCGCCGGAGATCAGGGCCAGCATGACCGGGACCAGGTTCCGGCCGGATTTGCCGGCGGTCTGTTCTGCGGCCATGCGGATCAGCTCCAGCTTGGCCGGATCGATCTGTTTCATGGCCGGATCATTCATCCAGTTACTGTTCATCTTTATGGTCTCCTTTCTGATCAGACTGCTGTGGATGTGAAAACATTTCGCTGTATTCTGCGAACATTTCCTGCTGTTCGGGGGTCAGCATCCCGGAGAGCAGGTCTGTGAAGTCAAAGCCCGGCCCGGAACCCTCCCCGGTGTTTCCCGACATCGCGCCGGAAGCCTGCAGCATCTCGATGAGCGGCATCATTTCCTGCACGCGGACGATCATATCCAGGGCGGAAGCCTGCTGCGGGGTGAGATAGGGCCGCATCTGTTCCAGCAGATCGGTCGGCGTGTCCGGAGCAGGTTCTTCAAATGCCCGGATCCCGGGGCAGCGGCCGCCGGAATGGAAGAGCCGGACGGCCTTCCTGAGTTCGGTATATTTCACAAGCGCTGCCAGCGTCTGCCTGCCGGATGCGGGCGCATACGGGATGAGAAGTTTGATCATCTGGAGTTCCGGCGTGGTGACAAGTTCATCAAATGGTGTCATGGGTCCGGGCACATCTCTGTCCATGCATCAGCGGCCTCCTGCACACAGCGATCATTGTATCTTCTGATATATATGCGCATAGTTCAGGATTATTCATAAAATAATAACAGATGGAACAAATAAGAAGAAAGGAATGGAAAGACGATGTCAAGAAAGCTGATCATCGACGGAAATGCAGTCTATGAGATCGACGAGAACTGTATGCTGAAAAAACGTCTTGACGGAAATGGGAAAGAGCGCAGCCGGACGGGCCGGGAAGGGAACGCCGGAAACGATATACAGAAGAAACCGGACCGGTATGACGGACCGTGAACCGGGGGGCAGACAAAGAATCAGGATGCACGGAAGGCCGCGCATCCTGAATTGTGTTAAGCGGTTTTAAATCCGGTCCTTGGGATCAGCATCCGCATCCGCAGCCGTTGTTTCCGCCGAAACCGCCGCAGCAGCAGAGCAGAAGGATGATCCACAGGCAGTTGTCGTTGCCGCATCCGCCGCTGAATCCGTTGCCGCCGCATCCGCCGCAGCAGCAGAGCAGGAGAATGATCCAAAGGCAGGAAGACATGCCGTTGCTGTTGTCGCATCCGCATCCGCAGTTTGTAGCACTTAATTCACTCATGTTAAATCCTCCAGTATTGGTTTTGTTTACAGTTTTATACTATGCAGGAGCAGGGGATGTGTGCGCGGTACGAAAAGAGGGAGCGGTGAATATTCTTATTTAAAAAGGGTGTTTTAAATGAGATGGGTAAAACAGGCGCTGGGATACCGGCGCAGCGGCATAGATGAGAAAACGGCGGGGAAGGGGGTATGCGCGGCCATTCTGGATACAGGGATCGCCCGGCATCCGGATCTGGACGGGCGGATCGCGGATTTCAAAGATTTTACGGGCAGGAGGCAGTCCTGTTACGACGACAGCGGGCACGGCACCCATGTGGCGGGGATCCTGGCCGGGAGCGGAAAGCTTTCAGCCGGGATGTATTCGGGGATGGCTCCGGCGGCGACGATCCTGGCGGCGAAGGTGCTGGATCATTCCGGTAATGGGAACGTAGAAAGCGTCCTGCGGGGGATCGAATGGCTTAAGAGCATGCGGCAGGAGCATCCCCTGCGCATCGTAAATATTTCCGTGGGCACCCAGCCGGAGCTCCGGCAGGAACAGAAGGCGAGGCTGCTGGAAGCCGTGGAGGAATTGTGGGACGATGGCCTGGTGGTCGTGGCATCGGCAGGAAATTACGGACCGGGAGAGGGCACTGTAGCCGTTCCCGGCAGCAGTCCGAAGGTGATCACTGTGGGGGTGCCGGATACGCCGGCGGGTCCGGCTTCCGGACGGCACGCCAGGCAGAAGGTCAACTATTCCGGCAGAGGCCCCACGGCAGACTGTGTGGTGAAGCCGGATCTCTTCGCGCCGGGAACCGGGATCATCAGCTGCAATGCCGGATACGGCGCGGCGGGCGGACCGCCGTATATCATGAAGACCGGCACTTCCATGGCCACGCCGGTCATATCCGGGGCGGTCGCCTGTCTGCTTTCCAGATATCCGGATATGTCGAATGTGGAAGTGAAACTGAAACTCCGGGACGCATGCGTGAAGGCGCCGGGAACGGAAGCGGGCTGGGGGATGCCGGACATGGAGCGTCTGATGCGGGCGTAAAAATGCGGGTGCAAAGCTGTCAAGAAAAAATACTTGACAGTGTATTTCTCTTCGTGTATGATAGCTAAGGTGACTGTGATGAATAAGATTTTAGAGCAGGCTTTATTATATGATTTTTACGGAGAACTTCTCACGAAGCATCAGAAAGATGTCTACGAGCAGTTCATCCTGGAAGATCTTTCCCTAAGCGAGATCGCCGAGGGCGCGGGCATCAGCCGCCAGGGCGTGCACGATCTGATCCGGCGGTGCCAGAAGGCGCTGGAGGGATACGAGGCGAAGCTCCACCTGGTGGAGCGTTTCCTCTCGATCAGGGAGAAAGTTGGAGAGATCGGGGATGTGCTGGATGAGTGGGAAGAGAACCGGGATAACCCTGAAGAGACCGTGGGGCGCATCCGGAAGATCTCGGATGCGATCATTGAAGAATTATAGAGGAATAAACGAATGGCATTTGACAGCTTAAGTGAAAAACTGCAGAATGTGTTCCGGAACCTGCGCAGCAAGGGACGCCTCACCGAAGATGATGTGAAGGCGGCGCTGAAGGAAGTCAAGATGGCTCTGCTGGAAGCGGACGTCAACTTTAAAGTCGTAAAAGGCTTTATTAAAGACGTGCAGGAGCGCGCGGTCGGCCAGGATGTGATGAACGGCCTGAATCCGGGGCAGATGGTCATCAAGATCGTAAATGAAGAGCTGGTGAAGCTCATGGGCTCCGAGACAACGGAGATCCGGCTCCAGCCGGGAAGCGCCATGACGGTCATCATGATGGCCGGACTCCAGGGCGCAGGTAAGACCACAACCACGGCGAAGCTGGCCGGGAAGTTCAAGCTGAAAGGCAAGAAGCCGCTTCTTGTGGCCTGCGACGTCTACCGTCCGGCAGCCATTAAACAGCTGCAGGTCAACGGCGAGAAGCAGGGCGTGGAAGTTTTCTCCATGGGAGATAAGAACCGGCCTGCGGACATCGCGAAGGCAGCCGTGGAGCACGCCCGGAAGAATGGCAACAACATCGTGATCCTGGATACGGCCGGACGACTGCATATCGACGAGGGCATGATGGCGGAACTCCAGGAGATCAAGGAAGCGGTGGAAGTCCATCAGACCATCCTTGTCGTGGATGCGATGACCGGCCAGGACGCGGTCAATGTGGCCCAGTCATTTAATGAGAAGATCGGCATCGACGGCGTGATCGTCACCAAGCTGGACGGCGATACAAGAGGCGGTGCGGCCCTGTCCATCAAGGCGGTGACCGGAAGGCCGATCCTTTACGCCGGCATGGGCGAGAAGCTTTCGGATCTGGAGCAGTTTTACCCGGACCGTATGGCGTCCAGGATCCTGGGCATGGGCGATGTGCTCACCCTGATCGAGAAGGCGGGAGCCGAGATAGATCAGGAGAAGGCCGTGAAGATGGCCGACAAGATGAAAAAAGCCCAGTTTGACTTTGACGACTATCTGGAGAGTATGGAGCAGATGCGCAAGATGGGCGGCCTATCCAGCATCATGAGCATGCTTCCCGGAATGGGCGCGCTCGGAGGAAAAGGCAGGATGCCGGATCTGGATTCCGAGGAAAATGAAAAGAAAATGGCGCGGATGGAGGCCATGATCCATTCCATGACGCCGGAAGAGCGGAGCAATCCGGATCTTCTGAATCCGTCGAGAAAGCACCGGATCGCCAGGGGCGCCGGCGTGGATATCTCGGAAGTCAACCGCATGGTAAAACAGTTCAACGAATCCCGGAAGATGATGAAGAAGCTTCCAGGGATGATGGGCGGAATGGGTGGCAAGAGGGGCAGATTCAAATTCCCCTTTTAACACATAGATAAAGAAAAATAAAACAAGAGGTGAAAAGAAATGGCAGTAAAAATCAGATTAAGAAGAATGGGACAGAAGAAGGCTCCTTTTTATAGAATCATCGTAGCTGATTCTCGTTCCCCGAGAGACGGCAGATTCATTGAGGAGATCGGAACATACGATCCGAACTGCGAGCCGAGCGCGATCAAAGTTGACGAGGAAGCAGCTAAGAAATGGCTCAACAACGGTGCTCAGCCGACAGAAGTAGTAGGAAAGATCTTCAAGGCGGCAGGCATCGAGAAATAATCGGACTTCGCGGAGGTGCGGACACAATGAAAGAATTAGTGGAAGTGATTGCAAAAGCACTCGTTGACCATCCCGAAGAAGTCTCTGTAAATGAGAAGAAGGAAGGCCGCACTACAGTGCTTGAGCTGCATGTGGCAGACGGCGACATGGGCAAGGTGATCGGCAAGCAGGGACGCATAGCCAAAGCGCTCCGTTCCGTAGTAAAGGCTGCCGCAGCCAGAGAGAACAAGAAAGTCGTTGTTGATATTGTATAAGATAAGTAGAAAACAGGGACAGCCTTCCGCTGCGGAATGACTGCCCCTTTTCTTATCTGCGGAGTGATAAACAGAAGACAGAAAATGAAAACGGGAGAAAAGAAATGGAAAAGTTTCTCAGGGTAGGGGTAATCTCATCCACTCACGGGATACGTGGCGAGGTGAAAGTATTTCCTACCACAGACGATGCCGCACGTTTTAATGAGATCGGAAAGGTGTTTCTTGACACCGGCAGAGAACGGCTGGAACTGGAGATCCGGTCTGTCCGGTTCTTCAAGCAGTTTGTGATCGTAAAGTTCAAAGGCATTGACAATATTAATGATATAGAAAAATACAGGGGATGCAGCCTTTATATTTCCAGGGAAGAGGCGGCGGAACTTGATGAGGGTGAATATTACATCGGCGACCTGATCGGCATGGATGTATTTACGGAGGAAAGCCATTTCGGCGTGCTGCGCGACGTCATGGAGACGGGGGCCAACGAGGTGTACGTTGTAGATTCGGACAGCCACGGCGAGGTGCTGATCCCGGCGATCCGGCAGTGCGTGCTTGACGTGGATGTGGAACAGAACCGGATGATCATCCGGCTGATGGACGGGCTGATAGGAGACGACAACAGATGAACTTTCATATACTGACACTTTTCCCGGAGATGGTAATGGACGGGCTGAATACAAGCATCATCGGTCGTGCGGTCAATGCCGGGCTTCTCTCGATCGAGGCGGTCAACATCCGGGACTATGCTTTTAACAAACATCAGAGTGTGGACGACTATCCGTACGGCGGAGGGGCTGGTATGCTGATGCAGGCGGAGCCGGTCTACCTGGCGCACGAGGCTGTGGCAGAGAAGATCCGGCAGCGCACCGGAGCTGCAGAACTTCCGGAAGGGAAGCGCCTGCGGACGGTCTATCTCTCGCCCCAGGGCGATGTATTCGACCAGAAGATGGCGGCGGAACTCGCAAAAGAAGAAGACCTGATCCTTCTCTGCGGCCACTATGAGGGCATTGACGAGCGCGTACTCGAGGAGGTCGTGACGGATTATGTATCCATCGGGGATTATGTCCTGACCGGCGGGGAGCTTCCGGCCATGGTCATGGTGGACGCCATATCCAGGCTGGTGCCGGGCGTCCTTCACAATGACGTGTCGGCGGAATTTGAATCTTTTCAGGATAACCTGTTGGAGTACCCGCAGTATTCCAGGCCGGAGGAGTGGCACGGAAAGAAAGTTCCCCCGGTCCTTCTGTCCGGCCATCACGCCAATATCGGGAAATGGCGCCGGGAGCAGTCGATCATCCGGACCTACGAGCGCCGTCCGGACCTGCTGGAACAGTCCGAACTTACGGAAAAGGAACGGAAATGGTTCCGGCAGTGGCTGAAAGAGCGCGAAGAGGGTGAAAAAGAAGATTAGGGCTTGCAAATCCCGGGAAAGTATGGTAAACTACAACAGTTGTGAAAAGAAGAGCGATGGTCCTCTGGCACGAAGATGTGTTAAGAACGTCAAATATGAAGGAGGTCACACAAAATGAACGAGATCATTAAGAAGATCGAAGCTGAGCAGTTAAAAGAGAATGTACCGGAGTTCAATGTCGGTGATACTGTAAGAGTACACGCAAAGATCAAAGAGGGTAACCGTGAAAGGATCCAGGTCTTTGAGGGAACAGTCCTGAAGAAACAGGGCGGCGGCGCGAGAGCGACATTCACAGTAAGAAAGACATCCAACGGCATTGGTGTTGAGAAGACATGGCCGCTGCACTCTCCGCATGTAGAGAAGGTAGAAGTTGTCCGCAGAGGTAAAGTAAGAAGAGCGAAACTGAACTACCTGAGAAACCGTGTCGGAAAGGCTGCAAAGGTAAAAGAGTTAGTAAAATAGCAACTGAGAGAGGGACAATTACAGAACCTGTACATTGTCCCTTTTTGAATATTGTAGAACTGATCGGGAGAGGAGTATGAACCGGGAGATGGATTTCCGCGGAAAGCGGAGAAAAAAAGCAAGAAGAAGAAATAAAGCGGCCGGAATCTTTCTCTGGGTCCTGGAGATCCTTATCGTCAGCATGACCGCGGTGCTTCTTGTGGCGGCGTTCGGACGGCGGGTGAGCACGGCTGGGGACTCGATGTCTCCGGTCCTGAAAAACGGCGACGTCGTACTTGTAAATCATTTCATTTATAATCTGAAAGATCCGGCCAGAGGGGACATTGTCGCTTTCCGTCAGGATGAGAACGGCCATTATATGCTGAAGCGCGTGGTCGGCCTTCCGGGCGAGACGGTGCAGATCAAAGACGGACAGGTGCTTATAAACGGGGAAGCGCCTGCGGAGGATATTTATGTATCGGATATCGGATATGCCGGGGAGGCGCAGGAACCGGTAGAGCTCGGCAAAGATGAATTCTTTGTGATAGGGGATAACCATTCCGCAAGCGATGACAGCCGCCTCCCGGGCATCGGCAATATTAAAAAGAAAGAGATTTTCGGGAAAGCCTGGTTCATCGTCAGTCCGGGCGAACATTTCGGATTTATATAAACAGGAGGGACCGTATGCATTTTCAGTGGTATCCGGGCCATATGACCAAAGCCCGGCGGATGATGCAGGAAAATATAAAGCTGATCGACCTGGTGATCGAGCTGGTGGACGCCAGGGCGCCTATGTCCAGCCGCAACCCGGACATTGACGAGCTGGGGAAGGGCAAGGCGAGGCTGATCCTGCTGAATAAGGCGGATCTGGCGGAAGACCGCCTGAACGATGAATGGCTGGCATATTTTAAAGGAAAAGGATTTTCCGCCGTGAAGGTCAATTCAAAGAAAGGCGGCGGGATCAAGTCCATCCAGGGTGTGATCCAGGAAGCGTGCAGGGAGAAGACCGAGCGCGACCGGAAGCGGGGGATCCTCAACCGGCCGGTGCGCGCCATGGTCGTGGGCATCCCGAACGTAGGCAAGTCTACATTTATCAACGCCCTTGCGGGCAAAGCCTGTGCCAAAACCGGCAATAAACCGGGTGTGACCAAGGGGAAACAGTGGATCCGCCTCAATAAGAGCGTGGAGCTTCTCGATACGCCGGGGATCCTCTGGCCCAAATTCGAAGACCAGACGGCAGGGATGCGGCTGGCGTTTATCGGATCTATCAAAGACGAGATCCTGCAGACAGAAGAACTGGCTGCGGAACTGATGAAATTCATGAACAGGGCTTATCCGGGCGTGCTGGAAGAAAAGTACGGCATCCCGTCGTTTGAAGATCCTTACAGAGGGCTTCAGAGCATCGCAGAGAGCCGGCACTGCCTGGTGCGCGGAAGCGAGCTTGATACAGAGAAGGCGGCTGCGATCCTTTTGGATGAATTCCGGAACGGGAAGCTGGGCCGGTTTACGCTGGAGGCCCCGGAAGCATAGATTTTTTCCGGGACAGGTTTACGGATAGGAGAGAGGGCAGATTGGATATGAAAGGGATTATAAAAGAACTGCTGGGATGGCTCGTGTTTATCTTTATCGTGATCGCGGCGTCCTGGTTTGTCGTTACATTTATCGGGCAGCGGACGCAGGTGAGCGGCGATTCTATGGAGACGACGCTCTCGAGCGGGGATCAGCTGATCGTGGACAAGATCTCTTACCGGTTCCGGGATCCGAAACGTTATGACATCGTTGTATTTCCCTACCACTATGAAGAAAATACATTTTATATCAAGCGGATCATCGGGATGCCGGGCGAGACGATACAGATCGTGGGCGGCGAAGTATACATAGACGGGAAGCTCCTTGGCGAGCATTACGGGAATGAACTTATGCTGAATCCGGGACTTGCAGCAGATCCGGTGACGCTTGGGGATGACGAATATTTTGTCCTCGGGGACAACCGGAACAACAGTCAGGACAGCCGGGTATCCAACGTGGGCGTGATCCACAGGGATGAACTTCTCGGGCGAGCGCGGATCCGGATCTGGCCGTTTGATGAATTCGGGGTAATAAAACATGAGTAAGAGCATTGCACAGATAAAAGAAGAATTTGCACAGGCAGGCCCTCAGGGACTGCCTGCTCTGTATGCGGCATATGGCGGGGATCCGCGTTCCGGCGTGCAGAACCTGATTAAACAGTACCGGAAGAAAGAGGAAGCGCTCCGGCATGAGCGTGAACGGCTGGAACAGATGAAAACCTATGAGGGACAGCACGCGGACTGCGCGCTGATCTGCGGCATCGATGAGGCGGGCCGGGGCCCGCTGGCCGGTCCGGTGGTGGCCGGAGCCGTCATCCTTCCAAAGGACTGTGAGATCCTGTATCTGAATGATTCCAAGAAGCTTTCGGCGGCAAAGCGGGAACTCCTTTATGACGAGATCATGGAGAAGGCGGAAGCGGTCGGTGTGGGCATGGCCAGTCCGGCCCGGATCGATGAGATCAACATCCTGCAGGCGACCTATGAAGCCATGCGGCAGGCCATCGAAAAGCTGGGCGTAAGGCCGGATCTCCTGCTGAACGATGCGGTGACCATTCCGGAAGTTGAGATCCCCCAGGTGCCCATCATCAAAGGGGATGCGAAAAGCGTATCCATCGCAGCGGCGAGCATTATCGCAAAAGTGACCAGGGACCGGCTGATGCTGCAGTATGATGAAATCCTGCCGGGGTACGGTTTCGCGAAGCACAAAGGATACGGGTCGGCAGAGCATATCGAGGCGATCCGCTGTCTGGGACCGACGCCGATCCACCGTCAGTCATTTATCAAAAATTTTCTGTAAACAGGAGAGGCGGATGAACAAAAGAAAGACAGGCGCCGTCTATGAGCATAAAGCGGCGGAATATCTGGAAAAAGCCGGGTTCCGGATCCTGGAGATGAATTACCGGTGCAGGGCCGGCGAGATCGATATCGTTGCCAGGGACGGGCGGTATGTGGTATTCTGTGAAGTGAAGTACCGGTCCGGCAGCCGGGCGGGAAGCCCGCTGGAAGCGGTGGATTTTAAGAAACAGCAGGTGATCTTCCGGTGCGCGCAGTTCTATCTGGCAGAACACCATCTTTGGGATGTGCCCTGCCGGTTTGACGTGATCGGCATCGCAGGCGGGGAGATCGCACATATCAGGGATGCATTTACGGGGTGATATAATGAGCCTTGGCTTAGACTATAAAAATAAAGAACATATTTTTGACGAAATGGAAGGCGTCGTGCCCTATCTGTCTTTTCCGATGCTCCGACATACCGGAATTGTGACGGACGGATTCTCCACCCGGCTGGGCGGGGTGAGCGAAGGCTGTTTTTCGTCTCTGAACTTAAGCTTTGACCGGGGGGATGACCGGGCCGCGGTGGCGGAGAATTTCCGCCGCATGGGTGAAGCCCTCGGGATCCGCTGTGAAGATATGGTCCTGTCGCAGCAGACCCACACGACCAATATCCGGATCGTGACAGATGAGGACCGGGGCAAGGGGATCACGAGAGAACGGGATTACACGGATGTAGACGGACTGATCACGAATGTTCCGGGCATCTGTCTTGTGACGACCTACGCGGACTGCGTGCCGCTTTACTTCCTGGATCCGGTGAAGAAGGTGATCGCCCTCAGCCACTCCGGATGGAGGGGGACCGTCGGAAAGATCGGGAAGAAAACGGTGGCGCTGATGCATGAGGAATTCGGGTCAGAGCCGGCTGATATCCTGGCCGCCATCGGTCCGTCCGTGTGCCAGGACTGCTATGAAGTGAGCGCGGATGTGGCCGGCCGGTTCAGGGAAGTGTTCGACCGGTCTGCATGGGATGAACTGTTTTATGAGAAGCCGGACGGAAAATATCAGCTCGATCTGTGGAAGGCGAATGAAAAGATCTTTCTGGAGGCCGGCATCCGAAAGGACCATATCGCAGTGACAAACGTGTGCACGCACTGCAACAGCGGGATCCTTTATTCTCACCGGGCAATGGGAGACAGGCGGGGAAATCTCTGTGCATTCCTCGCACTGAATTGATGTTCTGATAAGAAGGAGGCGTGAGCGGAATGATCCATGAATTAATGCAGACAGGAACAACAGTCCTTACTGCTGCCGCAGGCACGGGAAACGTGTCGGAGAAATCGGTCAGCGATGTGATCGATACGGCCACGGAAGTGACCGGTGATGCGGCGCAGGATGTGAATCAGTTCTTTCAGCTGATACAGGATAATATTCCCAATATCGTGGGCTTTGGGATCCGTGTGCTCCTTGCGCTCCTCTTTTTCTTTATCGGCAGCAAGCTGATCAAATGGTTCCGGAAGGTTGTCCGGAGATCGTTTGAACACACGAATGTGGATGCAGGCGTGATCCAGTTTGTGGATTCCATGCTGAAATTCGGACTCTACGTGCTGCTGATCTTTATGATCGCCTCGAACTTCGGGATCGAGTCGTCCTCCATCGCGGCGCTCATCGCCTCTGCCGGTGTCGCCATCGGCCTGGCCGTGCAGGGCAGCCTTTCGAATTTCGCCGGCGGCGTGCTGATCCTTCTTCTGAAGCCTTTTGCCGTGGGCGATTATATCATCGTCACACAGGAAAATATTGAAGGCACCGTAAAAGAGATCCAGATCTTCTATACGAAGCTGGCAACCGTGGATAACCAGACGGTCGTGGTGCCAAACAGCATCCTGACCAACAACAGCCTGACCAATGTGACGGCAAGGCCGGAGCGGCAGCTGGACCTGAAAGTGGGCATTGATTACGATGCCGATCTGAGAAAGGCGAAAGAACTGATCCAGGATATGCTCAACAACGATCCGGGCATCATGAAAGACGAGGAGATGAAAGTGTTCGTTGATTCCCTGGGAGACAGCGCCGTGATCATCGGACTCAGAGCCTGGGTGAAGACAGAAAAGTACTGGGATACGCGGTGGCGGCTGATGGAACAGATCAAGATTACCTTCGATGAAGAAGGGATCGAGATCCCGTATAATCACGTTACAGTGCATGTGCGGAATGAAGAAAACAGAAATTAAAAAAAACTATTGAAATTCTCAAAGAAAAGAGATATAATAGCAAAGGCTCGCTTGACGGGCCGAATGCCGGAATAGCTCAGTCGGTAGAGCACTTCACTCGTAATGAAGGGGTCGTCAGTTCAAGTCTGATTTCCGGCTTTAGAGATGCCGCCCGATGCTTATGTGTCGGGCGGTTGACTTTTTAGTTTGAAATTCGGAGGTGACAGTACAGTGAAACCATCAGAGGAAACGATCCGCCTCTTTCAGAATGACCGGTTCGCGACAGAGAACGGAGCGGTGATCGAGGAAGTGGATGATCACTATGCAAAATGCAGCCTTAAGATAGAAGATCGCCACAGGAATGCCATGGGCGCGGTGATGGGCGGCGTGTATTTTACGCTGGCCGATTTTGCCCTGGCGGTGGCCAGCAACTGGCAGGAAATGGGCAATGTATCCCTGAATTCGGAGATCACATACCTGACTGCCGCTAAAGGAGATGTGCTTACAGCGGAAGCATTCTGCGTGAAAAACGGCAGGACGACCGGATATTACCGGATCGATGTGAAAGACAGTTGCGGGAATCTGGCCGCTGCAGTAACAGCTACGACATACTGTGTGGCAAAGAAGTAATAAAAGGAGGCGTCTGTTATGGCAAAGTCTAAAGTTTATTTCACAGACATGCGTGCCCTTCCGGGGACCAATCTTCCGGAGAAGCTTAAAAAGCTGATCCGCAAGGCGGGGATCGGGGAGATCGATTTTGAGAAAAAGATGACCGCGATCAAGATCCATTTTGGTGAGCCGGGTAATCTCTCTTTCCTGCGCCCGAACTATGCCAAAGCGGTGGCAGATGTGGTTAAGGAACTGGGCGGCCGCCCTTTCCTTACGGATTGCAATACCCTGTATGTGGGAAGAAGAAAAGACGCGCTGGAACATCTGAGCGCTGCGTACGAGAACGGATTCAACATCCTGTCTACAGGCTGCCATGTCATTATCGGCGACGGTTTGAAGGGAACGGATGATATCAGCGTCCCGGTAGAGGGCGGTACGCTTGTCAAAGAGGCAAAGATCGGCCGTGCCGTCATGGACGCCGATGTGTTTATCAGTCTCAGCCATTTCAAAGGGCATGAGGCCACCGGATTCGGCGGATGCTTCAAGAATATCGGCATGGGCTGCGGAAGCCGCGCCGGTAAGATGGAACAGCACAACAGCGGAAAGCCGGCGGTGGATCAGTCTGTCTGCGTGGGCTGCCGCGTCTGTTCAAAGAACTGCGCCCATGGGGCCATTTCTTTCCCGGAGAAGAAGGCGGTCATAGACCATGAGAAATGCGTGGGCTGCGGACGGTGTCTTGGTGCATGCAACTTTGATGCGATCTACAATGAAAATCCTTCTGCTGTCCATGACCTGAATGTCAAGATCGCTGAATATACCAAAGCGGTTGTTGACGGACGTCCGGCATTCCATATCAATCTGGTGATCGATGTGTCGCCGTACTGTGACTGCCATCCGGAAAATGACGTCCCGATCCTTCCGGATGTGGGAATGTTTGCAAGCTTTGATCCGGTGGCTCTGGATCAGGCGTGCGCGGATGCCTGCAATGCGCAGCAGCCGATGCGCGGAAGCATTCTGGACGAACACATTCATGAGGAAGGGTTCTGCGACCACCACGATCATTTCATCAACACGACGCCGGAGAGCGAGTGGGAGACCTGTCTGGCGCATGCGGTTGAGCTGGGGCTCGGCAGCAGAGAGTACGAACTGATCGAGGTAAAATAAGGCTAGTTTAAAGGAAAAGAGGAAAGTAACTGATGAAAAGAGAAAAATTTGGCTCCCGTATCGGGTTTATCCTGATCTCTGCGGGCTGCGCGATCGGACTTGGAAATGTATGGCGTTTCCCGTATATCACGGGACAGTACGGCGGGGCGGCATTTGT
>CALWDN010000046.1 GCA_944376685.1 uncultured Mediterraneibacter sp.
TCCCGGGGACTGCTCCTGATGACGAATAACGGGGACATCATCAACCGGATGATGCGCGCGGCGAACCATCATGAGAAAGAGTATAAAGTCACGGTGGACCATGAGATCACCGATGATTTTCTGGAAAAAATGGCCGCCGGGGTGGCCATCCTCGATACGGTGACCCGGCCGTGCAAGGTGGAGAAGCTTGGGAAATATACATTTTCCATCATCCTGACCCAGGGGCTGAACCGGCAGATCCGGCGGATGTGCGAAGCACTCGGGTATGAGGTGAAGGACCTGGTCCGGGTGCGGGTGATGAATATCCGCCTCGGAAGCCTCAGGGAAGGCGAGTACCGGGAAGTGACGGATGAGGAACTGGATGAACTGTACCGGCTCATCCAGGATACGCCCATGCGGTAATAATAAAGACAGGACGGATACGATCATGGCAGAGAATAAAATGACGCGGATGCGCGAACTTGTGGATCTCCTGAACCGGGCGCGCCGGGCTTATGAGCAGGAAGATCAGGAGATCATGAGCAATTATGAATACGACCGGCTCTACGACGAACTGGAAGGGCTGGAGAAAGAACTGGGCACCAGGCTGGCGTCAAGCCCGACGGTGAACGTGGGGTACGAAGTGCTCAGCGAACTGCCGAAAGAGCGGCATGAACGGCCCATGCTCTCGCTGGACAAGACAAAAGAAGTGGAGCGGCTGAAAGAATTCCTGGGGGACCAGAAGGCGATGATCTCCTGGAAGCTGGACGGGCTGACCATCGTCCTGACCTATCAGGACGGCGGGCTTGTGAAAGCCGTCACCAGGGGCAACGGCGAGATTGGCGAGGTTGTTACCAACAATGCCCGGGTGTTTAAAAATGTTCCCCTCTCCATCCCTTATCAGGGTGAACTGGTCCTGCGGGGCGAGGCGGTCATTTCATATAAGGATTTTGAGAAGATCAACGAGGAGATCGGGGATGCGGACGCGAAGTACAAGAATCCCCGCAACCTCTGCAGCGGCTCTGTGCGTCAGCTGAACAACGAGATCACGGCGAAGCGCAATGTCCGTTTCTATGCATTTACGCTGGTCCGCGCGGAGGGCGTGGATTTCCATAACTCCAGGATCTGCCAGATGGAGTGGCTTAAAAGCCAGGGGTTCGACGTGGTGGAGAACCATCCGGTGACCCGGGAGACCATCGACCGTGAGGTGGCGTGGTTCGCAGAGCATATCTCGGAAAATGAAGTGCCGTCTGACGGGCTGGTGCTGGTCTACGACGATATTGCCTACGGGCAGTCGCTGGGTACGACGGCCAAATTTCCCCGGGATTCATTTGCCTTCAAATGGGCGGATGAGATCCGGGAGACAACGCTCCTGGAGATCGAGTGGAGTCCGTCCCGCACCGGGCTGATCAACCCGGTGGCCATCTTCGAGCCGGTGGAACTGGAAGGGACCACGGTGAGCCGGGCAAGCGTCCATAATATCAGCATCATGGAAGAACTGGAGCTGGGGGTGGGCGACCGGATCACGGTCTATAAGGCGAATATGATCATCCCGCAGATCGCGGAGAATCTGACGAGGAGCGGCGTGAAGGACATCCCGGCGGCCTGTCCGGTGTGCGGCGGCGAGACGAAGATCTCCATGGAAAATGAGACGAAGACCTTGTACTGTACGAACCCGAAATGCCAGGCCAAGCATGTGAAATCCTTTACCCTGTTCGTGAGCCGGGACGCCATGAATATCGACGGGCTTTCAGAAGCCACCCTGGAGAAATTCATTATCAACGGATATATTAAAGATTTCACAGATCTTTTTCACCTTGACCGGTACGCGGATCAGATCAGGGCGATGGAGGGATTCGGGGAGAAATCCTACGAAAACCTGCAGAACAGCATCGCCGCGGCCCGGACGACGACGCTGCCCCGGCTGGTGTACAGCCTGGGGATCCCCAATATCGGGATCGCCAACGCGAAGATGATCTGCCGGGCGCTCGCGAACGACCCGGAGCGGATCCTGAACGCGACAGCGGAGGAGTTAAGCGCCATCGACGGCGTCGGAGATGTGATCGCCGGGACGTTTGTGGATTACTTCGCAGATGCGGAGCACCGGGAGCTGTTTGAAAAGCTCCTTGACGAAGTGGAGATCCCGCAGGAGGAAGTGACGGCGGATGCTGAAAAATTCGCGGGCATGAATTTTGTGATCACCGGGAGCGTGACCCATTTTGCCAACCGCTCGGAAGTAAAGGAAGAGATCGAGAAGCGGGGCGGCAAAGTGACGGGAAGCGTCACCTCGAAAACGAACTATCTCATCAACAATGATGTGAACTCCACATCCTCCAAGAACCGGAAGGCGAGGGAACTGGGGATCCCGATCATTTCCGAGGATGAGTTCCTGGAGATGATGAACGGCTGAGAAGGGCTGTGCCCGCGCAGTTTTTAGAAAAAGTTCATTTGTATAAGGCGGACAGGTGTACTATAATTAAAAAGCCGGGATAACGGAGAAAGACTTGGATGACTACAGAAAGGGATTACTATGTCAGATAATGAGTTCATCATTGTGGATGAAGAAAATAAAGAAACGGACAGCGGACAGACGGGCGATGATGCAAAGCAGGAAGTCGCTTCCGCTGAAGACAGTAAAAAAGAAGATAAAGATGATGACGGCTATGAGAAAGTCTGCTTTATCTGCCACCGTCCGGAGAGTGTGACCGGGAAGATGATCGATCTGCCCAATAATATCACCGTATGTCCGGACTGTATGCAGCGGAGCTTCGACGCCATGACAAACGGCTCGGTCGACCTGAACCGGCTGATGAACATGCCGGGAGTCCAGTTCCTTAATATGGCGGATCTGGAGAATCTGCAGCCGAAGCCGCAGAAGATCAAAAAGAAAAAAGAAAAACCGAAGGAATTCCATCAGCTGGATATTAAGAATATCCCGGCGCCCCACAAGATCAAGGCAAGGCTTGACGAGTATGTGGTGGGCCAGGAGTATGCGAAGAAAGCCATGTCTGTGGCCGTGTACAATCACTATAAGCGGGTTGCCACGGACACGATGGATGATATCGAGATCGAGAAATCAAACATGCTCATGATCGGGCCGACGGGAAGCGGCAAGACCTATCTTGTCAAGACGCTGGCGCGCCTGCTGGATGTGCCGCTGGCGATCACCGACGCCACGTCCCTTACCGAGGCGGGATACATAGGCGACGATATCGAGAGTGTGGTGTCAAAGCTGCTTGCAGCGGCGGACAACGATGTGGAGCGTGCGGAGCAGGGCATCATCTTCATTGATGAGATCGATAAGATCGCCAAGAAGCACAACACGAACCAGCGGGATGTGAGCGGAGAGTCCGTTCAGCAGGGGATGCTCAAACTCCTGGAAGGAAGCGACGTGGAGGTGCCGGTGGGCGCCAACAGCAAGAACGCCATGGTGCCGCTGACCACGGTAAATACAAAGAATATCCTTTTCATCTGCGGCGGCGCGTTCCCGGATCTGGAAGAGATCATCAAAGAGCGCCTGCAGAAAAAGACATCGATCGGATTTAATTCTGAGTTAAAAGATCAGTTTGACAATGATAAAGACCTGCTCTCCAAAGTGACCGTGGAAGACCTGAGAAAATTCGGCATGATCCCGGAGTTCCTCGGAAGACTGCCGATCATCTTCACACTGAAGCCGCTGGACAAGTCCATGATGGTGCAGATCCTCAAAGAGCCGAAGAACGCCATCCTAAAGCAGTACCAGAAACTGCTGGCGCTTGATGAGGTAAGGCTTGATTTCGACGAGGGAGCGCTGGAGGCCATCGCGGAGAAGGCCATGGCGAAAGATACCGGCGCCCGCGCCCTGCGCGCCATCATCGAGGAATTCATGCTGGATATCATGTATGAGATCCCCAAGGACGACAGCATCGGTGAGGTGGAGATCACCCGGGCCTATATCGAGGGCACCGGCGGGCCGGTCATCCGTCTGAGAGGACAGGAAGTGCCGCGTCTGGAGGATATGGCTTAAAGACGGCGCATCGTTTCAAATGTATTATAGAGGTTCAGCTGTCCGTAACCCCATTCGCGGTTCGGATAGTCCATTGTACCCGGGCGTACGGCTCCCAGGATCAGAAGGCTTCTGATCTGGCAGGAGTCGATGCCCGGGACTTTTTCTGTATATATGAGCCATTCCAGCATGAGGGCCACGGCTCCGGCGGTGATCGCTGCTGCGGCGCAGGAACCGGAGCGGGCGGAAAAGCGTCCGCCGGGAAGCGCTCCAGTGATGTTGACTCCGGGAGCGGCGATGTGCGGCCGCAGGCGTCCTGTGCGGGTGTTTCCACGGCCGGAAGTCTGGGAGACCGCACCGGAGACTCCGTTGTATCCGGCAGCGACTACCGGACTTTCCGCAGTGGCCGGGCAGGTCAGCGTACTGTATGGATCAGATTCGAGAAAGAAGACATCGCTGTCCAGAAATCCGGTAAGGGGAAGCCATATGTGGAAACTGCCGTCGGCGATGAAAAGAGGTTCGACCCGGATCTTCCAGATGCCGGGGGCGGGCGCGTCAAAACGGAACGATACCAGTTCGGAACTGGTCTTCTCGACCAGAAGCCGGTAATCCACGGTGACTTTTGTCCGCTCGAAGAGAAAGTCTGCCTCTGTTCCGGAATCCGCCCGGAAGGGAATGCGGGACGTGTCTTCCCCGGAGGGTGAAATAATGGAGATGGACAGGACGTTTGGCACTTCGGTCCAGAGTTCCATGGTAAAACCGGAGACGTCTTCGCCGACGCGCAGTTCCACGGTTTCCGTTCCGGTATCCTGTTCAATGGTGCTGTAGAAGTGATGACGCTGGTCCGCTTCGTTTCCGGTGCCGGTGACCGTGATGTGACTGGCTCTCGTGCTGTATCCGTCGATCAGAAACGGGAAAGGAAGCGTGCCGATGTGACCGCCCATACTGGTGCAGCACGTGATGCACACGACCAGCGGGAGTCCCAGTTTATCCGCCAGATCGTTCAGATAGCGAAGTCCCAGCATCAGGTCAGTCTCCTGATAGCAGACGGCATCTTCGGGAATGAAATAGTAGTTCCGGAGATATTTTTTTGCCTGTTTCAGCTTGACAACAGCGATGGTTGCCTCAGGCGCAGCGCCGAGGAACTGCTGCTGTGCGTCTGCTCCTCCGGCAGCCAGGCTGACAGCGTAAGTGCCGTGGCCGGTCTCGTCAACAGATGGAACGAGCGACAGCGGATCATCGGAACGGAGCGCTTCATCGATCATTTCCCGGGTGTACTCGCTGCCATAGGAGAAGTCCTGCGGCGGCGGACCGGTCTGCACGGTCTGGTCCCAGATCGCTTCGATGCGGGTAGTGCCGTCCAGAGAGCGGAAGAGCTGCGACTGATAGTCGATCCCGCTGTCCATGAAGCCGACCAGTACGCCCCGGCCGCGCAGCTGAAGCGTCGGGTAATTCTGAACGGGGAGGATGCCGGCCTGGTTGAGCGTCTGCATATCAGCGGGCGCGTAGCATTTGGGGATGGAGTCGTAGGAATAGCGGGACAGAGTGATGGGATCGGCGGCGGTAGCAGGCAGATACAAGCATCTATAGCCGAAGCCGGCGTCCTGGCTGCACAGCGTCTGGCCGGAGATCCCGTCAAAAAATGCAGTGCGCACGTCATTCCCTATGAAATCCCGCACATCCTCAGAGAGAATGGCGCTGCGGCACGTTTCAGTATCAGATGGCATGGGAAAAGATCCTTTCGGATTATCTTGTTTTTATACGTTATGCAGACACCAGGCGGTCTTTGACAATAATTGAAGAATCATGATCATCAGTTGTGCGATATTAAAGTAATTTCTTCCGCGTTGATTGACGGAGGACTGGATTCCTGGACCGAACCGTCAAATACTATTTTTACTTTATCACCTATTTTAAAAGCAGCTAAATCATTTTTGGCCTTAACTGTTACTGTCAAAGGATTGGTTTGTAATGAAGGATGTTGTTTTAAAAAATCAGTTTCTTTGTCACTTACCATAACGCTAAAGCTGTTTGTACCATAATCTGTTATCGTACATTCAAGGCCCGGTTTGGATTTGGAAAAGGCCACAAAGAAAATACAGCATAATAGAATAAGTGCAGAAATTATACGGATGCACAATTTTTTTCCTTTTGTCCCATGATATGGTTCCTCCTGATAACAGTATGTTTCCCTTTTTCCAATACAGCAAAACTTTCCTTAAGTATAAGAAGACTGTACAATAAAATCAATATAAGACGGGATCTATTTACAATTAATTTCATTTAGTCTATACTCATTTTAAGGGTTATCGTACTATGCAGTATGAATCATCAAGTGGCAGGAGGGATCGATTATGAAAGATTTTTGGGAAGATTTAGGAAAACGGATCGGTGAGACGGCAGAGTCTGTGACAAGTATGGCGGGAGATGCGATCGAGATCCAGCGGATGAAGAGCCAGATGCGCAGCCTGGCGCGGGGCAATGCAGTAGATCTGATGGAACTGGGACACATGATCTATGACCGTTATAAAGCAGGGGAAGAAGTGGAAGAAAGTGCAAAGGCGCTCTGTGATGCGATCAGAGACAGAGAAGCATCCATGGGCGAATATGAGAAGAAGATCGCGAAGATCAAAGGTGCATCCGAATGTCCGAAGTGCGGGAAGATGGTGGCGAAGGATATGGCCTATTGCCCGTACTGCGGGGAGAAGATAGAGAAGATCGATGAGGAGCCGGCTGATGGGGATGCCGCGGATGAGTATGCAGATGAAGCAGCCGGAGAGACTGTGGAAGAAGCGGGAGAAACTGCGGAAGAACCGACGGAGGAGAAGGCGGAATAATGAAACGGAGATGGTATCTGCTCGGATCGGCCGGGCTGTGTGCAGGCGACCAGATCCTGAAATCCCTGACAGAGAAAAAGCAGGATGAAAAGGAAGAACGGAAACTGGCGGGGCCGGTCGTGCTGCGACGGGTAAGCAATAAGGGCATGTGCCTGGGGCTGCTCTCGGGGCAGCCGGAAACGGTGCGCATCCTGTCCCTTGCCGCTTCGGCGGCAGTAACCGTATCTGCCGGCGCAGCGCTGCTGTTCAGGAAAGGGTTCCTTAAGAAAGCCGGATCCTGTCTGGCGGCTGCGGGAGCATGGAGCAATACTGCCGACCGGTTCATACGCGGGCACGTGGTCGATTATATCGGCCTCCGCCTGAAGAATAAGAAACTGGCGGCGCTTACTTATAATCTGGCTGACTTTTATATCGCGGCGGGGGCGTTCTTTATGGTTCTGGATTCCATCCGATCGCAGTTTTTACCGCATCGAGATCCCCGTCAAAAATAATCCCGTCCATGCCGAGCGCTTTTCCGGCTTCGATATTTTCCCGGAGGTCGTCTGTGAAGAAGCATTCGGCGGGATCAAGAGAATATGTTTCAAAAAGATACCGGTACATTGCAGGATCCGGTTTCGCAGTTTTCAGCGGCGCAGAGAATACTACGCCGCTGAATTTTTTCAGTATGCCGTAATGCTCCAGCGCGTAGTCCGCGAAGAAAACGGATGCGTTGGAGAGAAGATAGACCGGGATATTCCGGCGGGTCAGCTCCTCTATAAAATCCACGGTCCCGTCAAGCAGTTCCACGTGGCTCGGCCAGGTCCGGAAGAAATCCCGGGCGGCGCCGGCCAGATGATCCGGCAGCAGACGGACCGATTCTTCAGCATATGCATCATAGTCAATGGTCCCTTCATCGAGCTCCTTCCATTGCCGGAAGATCACGGAGCCCAGGAGTTCGCAGTCCGCCTCTGAACTGCAGTACCGGCTTAACAGATAACGTCCGTCAAAGCGTCCGACTACATTTCCAAAATCAAAGACTATATTCTTATATTTCATGGCAGAATCCCCTTTTTTCATCATATTTTGAAGGATTTTTTCAGCCTCTGGTACATTGTATCATAAATCGTCGTCAAAGCGCTAAAAAATGTTGACAAGGGGGGCATGCGTCCACTAAACTTATTAGCGTCAGCGTACAAGGGGACAATACGGTCGTTGAAGGGTTGATTTGGACTCCTTCTGTGTTACTTTCCCTCCGCGTACATCTCTGTACGCGTCGATCAAGTGCCTTGAAGGAGTCCAAATCATCACCTTCACGACTCAAAGACTCCAACCGCAGGAATTTCGTTGATTTTCAAGGCAGACGATAGAGGCGTACTGGACGTACGCCGATTGAGGATAACACAGAAAATCAACGAAATTACGCGGTTTGGAGCGTATTGCCCCTTGTACGCTGACGCTACGATCATACATTGGAAAAAACGCATGGTAAGGGGGAACCGCTGTGAGTGAAAATATTATTGAATTAAAGAATATTAAAAAGGTATTTGACGACACGGTTGTTGTGGAAGATTTCAACCTGACGGTGAAGAAAGGGGAGTTTGTCACGTTCCTTGGTCCATCGGGCTGCGGCAAGACGACCACGCTCCGCATGATCGCGGGCTTTGATCTCCCGACGGAGGGGCAGATCCTCTTAAACGGCGAGGATATCAGCCAGCTTCCGCCCAACAAAAGGCCGATCAATACGGTGTTTCAGCGGTATGCACTGTTCCCGCACCTGAATGTCTATGATAATATCGCGTTCGGGCTGAACCTGAAGCACCTGCCGGAGCATGAGATCCGGGAGAAGGTCCGGAACGTCCTGGAAGTGGTGGACCTGGAAGGCTTTGAGGAACGCCGGATCTCCACGCTGTCCGGCGGGCAGCAGCAGCGGATCGCCATCGCCAGGGCCATTGTCAATGAGCCGGACATCCTTCTCCTTGATGAGCCGCTCGGCGCGCTGGACCTGAAGATGCGAAAGGAAATGCAGCTGGAGCTGAAGGCCATGCATGACCAGCTGGGGATCACCTTTATCTATGTGACCCACGACCAGGAAGAGGCGCTGACCATGTCCGATAAAGTGGTGGTCATGTCTGACGGGATGATCCAGCAGACCGGTACGCCCGAGGAGATCTACAATGAGCCGAAGAATGCCTTTGTGGCGGACTTTATCGGGGAGAGTAATATTTTTGAAGGCCGGATGGCGGCGTCCATGACCGTGAAATTCCTGGGATTCCCCTTCCCCTGTGTGGATAATGTGCCAAGAGACACCCGGGTGGACGTGGTCGTGCGTCCGGAGGATGTGCTGATCACCACGCCGGAGAAAGGGCAGATCACAGGCGTGGTGGATTCGTCCGTGTTTAAGGGAATGTATTACGAGATCACGGCGCTTCTGGAGGGAGACAATGAGGTCGTGATCCAGAGCACAAGGAGCGCCAGGGTGGGCGACCGCATCGGTATGTGCATCGAGCCGGACGGGATCCACGTCATGCCGGCCGGCGTGCTGGTCAATGTATTTGACGGCGAGATCACGAAAGACGGCCGTGTGGCATTTGCCGGCGGAAATTACGAGTGCGACCTTACGCAGCTGTATGAGGGCTCCAGGGCGGGAGAAGACGCATCCGTCATTACGGCGGAGGGCGAGGAGATCAGCCTGGCCGGCATGCCGGTAACCGTGGAGATCCCGGTCAGGGCGGTATCTATGAGCGACGAAGAGCGGGAATACCGTGCGAGCGGAAATATCATCTCCTTTATCTACAAGGGAAACCACTACAACTATACGGTCCGCACGGCTTCAGAGGAAGACTTCGTGCTGGATGAAGATTACCTGTGGAATGAGGGCGACCACGTCAGCCTTATGATCCCCAGTGAGGAGATCGTCCTGAAGAGAAAGCAGGTGAAGCCATGAGAACAATCCGTTTCAGCAGGAAGCAGCTGTGCATCCCCTATGCGCTGTTCCTTTTCTGCTTTGTGGTCCTGCCGCTGGCAGTGATCGTATACTACGCATTTACAGACGGCAGCGGGCATTTTACCCTTGCCAACCTGATCAGTTTTTTTACAAACGGAAATACCATCGGAACGCTCTGCTACAGCATTGTGACTGCGGCGGCCGTGACGGCGGTCTGTCTTGTGATCGCCTATCCGACGGCCTATGTGCTGGCAAGGAGCGGGCTGAAGCGGGGGCCGGTCCTGCTGATGCTTTTTATTCTGCCGATGTGGATCAACTTTACCTTAAGGATCACGGCGCTCAAAGAGATCCTGACGGTGATCGAGGGCAATCTGTCCCTGCATCCGTTCCTGAATACGGTGATCGCCATGACGTATGATTTCCTGCCGTTTATGATCCTGCCTCTCTATACCACGCTGCTGGAACTGGACGAGAGCCTGCTGGAAGCGGCCCGGGACCTGGGCGCGGGAGAGGCGGAAGTATTCCTGCGGGTGACGCTGCCGCTGTCCATGCCGGGCGTGGTGAGCGGCATTACGATGACATTCCTGCCGGCCATGACCAACTATGTTATCCTGGATATGATGTACAACAGTACTTATATTATGGGCTCGCTGATCGGCAGCTACTTTAATATCTACGACTGGAATAACGGCTCCATGATCTCGCTGATCCTGTTCGGCCTGATCTGCCTCGTTTCCTGGGTGACCGGGCGCGGCGGAGCCAATGACGCGGAGAACAGGGGGGCGATATTATGATGAAGAAGATCCTTTCCCATACATGGCTCGTCCTTGTGGCGCTTTTTATGTATGTGCCGGTGCTGATCCTTGCGTTTTACAGCTTTACGAAGTCCACGGCCATTGGCGCGGTGCGGGGATTCTCCCTGCAGAATTATGTGACCCTTTTTACGATGGAAGAACTGCGTGATATGATCGTTGGCACACTGGCGCTGGCGGTGGGCGCGGCAGTGATCGCATCCGTGCTCGGAACGCTGGGCGCGGTGGGCGCGTTTTATTCCAGGCCGTCCACGCGGGCGGCTCTGGAGACGGCCAACCGGATCCCGGTGGTCAATGCCGATG
Source organism: uncultured Mediterraneibacter sp. (assembly GCA_944376685.1). GTDB lineage: Bacteria > Bacillota > Clostridia > Lachnospirales > Lachnospiraceae > Mediterraneibacter. The sequence goes on from CALWDN010000046.1 coordinate 10,840, forward strand.
TTGTGACCGCATTTTCCATCTGCATCATGCTGATCATCGTGTTCGGCATTGATAAGGATACATTTGTGCCGCTGGTGATCGGACATTCCGTGCTGTGCACGCCGTTCGTATATCTGGCGGTGATGCCGAAGCTGAAGCAGATGGACAACGGGCTCTATGAAGCGGCGCTGGACCTTGGGGCCACCCCCTTCCAGGCGCTCCGGAAAGTTGTGATCCCGCAGATCATCCCGGGGATCGTATCCGGGTTCATGCTGTCCATCACGCTGTCACTGGACGATTACTTTATATCGACTTACACGAAGCCGGCCACATTTGACACGATCAGTACTTATGTTGTGAACGCCACAAGAGGGTCCCAGACGGAGATCAAGACGGCGCTGTGGGCGCTTTCCACTGTGATCTTCGTGATCGTGATCCTGGCGGTGATGATCATGAACGCTGCATCCGACGGCCCGGGAAAGAAACAGGAGGTGAGCGCCCATGACGGCAGAAAATAGAAACCGAAAGAATCCATCCGGCCGTCTCTGTGCGTGCCTGTGCGGTGCAGCGCTCCTGACCGCGCTTGTACATCCCGGCTCCGGCGGCGAGGTCCGGGCGGCTTCCGGCGGGGACGGGGCATCCTCCCCGGATGAAAAAGTGGTCCTCCGGATCGCCAACTGGGAAGAATATATCGATGAAGGCGGCTGGGATGAAGAGGAGATCATTGAACTGGATGATCGGGCGGGCACATCCATCCTCGGTGAGAATTCCATGGTCGAGGATTTTGAACAGTGGTATCTTGACACATACGGTGTGGAAGTGGAGGTTGAGTATTCCACCTTCGGAACGAACGAGGACCTCTATAACCAGATGACGCTGGGAAATGAGTTCGATCTGGTCTGCCCGTCGGAATACATGTTTATGAAGCTGATCGCCGAAGACCGGCTGCAGCCTCTGTCAGAGCAGTTTTATGATGAGGATATCGAAGAAAACTATTACGTCCGCGGCGTGTCGGATTATATCCGGAACATCTTTGACACCAATACGATAAACGGGCAGTCCTGGAGCACATACGCCGCAGGCTATATGTGGGGGACCACCGGCATCGTCTACAACCCGGACGAGATCACCAAAGAGGAAGCGTCCCGCTGGGCGCTGCTGGCTGATCCGCAGTACCGGGGCCAGGTGACGATCAAGGACAATGTCCGCGACAGTTATTTTGCCGCCCTCGGGATCCTCTTTGAGGATGAACTTATGGATCCGGATTTTATCCGGTCAGAGGACCGTCTGGAGCGGATCGCGGAGCTGATGAACCGGACCGATGATGAGACCGTGGAAAAGGCGGAGGATATCCTGAAAGAAATGAAAGCCAATGCCTACTCTTTCGAGTCGGACAGCGGAAAGGCGGATATGGTGACCGGAAAAGTGCTGGCCAACTATCAGTGGTCGGGCGATGCGGTCTATACTCTCGACCAGGCGGAGATCGATGATTATTATCTGGCCTATGCCGTGCCGGAGGAGAGCACCAACGTCTGGTTCGACGGATGGGTCATGCTCAAAGACGGGATCGAGGGAAATGCCGCGAAGCAGCAGGCGGCCGAGGCGTTTATGAACTTTGTCTCAAGGCCGGACAATGTGGTGCGCAACATGTACTACATCGGCTACACGTCTGTGATCGCGGGCGGCGACAGTGACGTCATCTTCGCCTATGCAGACTGGTGCTACGGGGCGGAGGATGATGCGGGAGAGACGATCGAGTATCCGACCGGCGCATTCTTCACCGGGGATGCGGCAGATCCCGACTATATCATCACGGCGGAAGCCGATCAGGCAGACCGGCAGCTCTACGCCCAGTATCCGCCTCAGGAAGTGCTGGACCGGGCCGTGGTCATGCAGTATTTTGATCAGGAAAACAACCAGAAGATCAACCAGATGTGGGTCAATGTAAGATGCTTTGACCTGACGTCCCTTACGGCGTCTGACTGGGGTGTGATCCTTGCAGCCGCAGCGGTGATCCTGATCGCGGGGATCTGGTTCATGAGACGGTTCTGGCCGAGAAAGATGATCCGCAGAAAAGACCAGAGAAAGGAACATGAAAAAAATATCCGCGGCTGACCGCCGCGGATATAATGATCTGATATATCGGACCGTTCTTTACGTGCAGTGCCGGAAGGAACGGTCTGTTATGATTCGGGCAAATATCAGGCCCAGGGGAAGCGCGATGATGATGAGCAGCGCGGATACCAGCCAGGGGGCTGAAAGGGTCAGTGACATTTCGCCGATATTGTAGACGGCCCGGTAGAGATAGAGGCCGGGCACCATGATGACGATGGACGGGACTGTGACGGAGATCCTTGGGTAGCCCAGCCGTTTCATCAGCAGGGAGGCCAGGAGTCCGGCGGTCAGGGCGCCGATAAAAGCGGCTGCCGCAGCCGGGAGTCCGGTGAAATCCACCAGTTCCAGCCTCAGTGTATTGGCGATGGAACCGATCACGGCCGCGGAGGCGGCCATCTTCACCCGGCTGTTGAACATGATCGAAAATCCGAACACGCCCACGAAGCTGGCGGCGAGGCGCAGCACAAGGAGCAGCGCCGGAGAAAGGCCCAGTTCCGTGAAAGCGCCGGGCTTGATGTCAAGTGCCATGGACATGCCCCATGCGGTGATCGTGGCGATCATGACAATGATCACGGCATAGGCCAGACGTTCCAGCCCGGAGCGCATGTCCTGCTTCGCCAGGTCGATCCCGCTTGTAATGAACGGGAATCCCGGGATGATAAACAGCATGGAGCAGATGTAGCCGGATTCATGTCCGCCCGAGATGGAGAAGACATGCTCCAGCAGCCGGAGCGAACCGATATAGCACAGGCAGGCAAGGGCCACGGAAGCGACGATGCACAGGTACATGGTCAGATGCCGGCCGATCAGTCTGCTGCGCAGGAAGTTCCCGATGCCGGCACCGATGAATGCGCAGAGCATCTCGATGGGGCCGCCGCCCAGGAGAAAGGTGAAGGCTGCGCAGGCAAAACCTGCCGCCAGTCCCAGTCTGGCGGGAGTGTAGCGGCCGCGGATCTTCTCGATCTCATCCAGTTCGGACTGGAGTTCTTCAGCGGTCTTATGCACGCCCTCATCCGGGAATCTCTTTACAAAACGTTCCAGACGGTCCAGTTTGGATGTGTTGACGCCTGTGCTGATCAGACACAGAGAGTTCGTGAATGTCTTCCGGCCGTCGAAACAGGTATAAACGATGGTCAGCAGTCCGATGTTGGCGATACAGGTAACGCCGAGCTGTTCGGACAGCGCGTTCATGGAGTTGCGGACACGCCATGCGCCGGTCCCGCAGGACAGGAGCATGAGCCCGACTCTTCCGATCAGGGCAGCCTTGACCGGGACGCTTGTCCCGGTGATGGGCTTGTCTTTTACATGTCCGGTGTAATCGTGCCAGTAGACGTCCATATGATTGGGAATGATGCTATCTTTTACCATAATTTCTGCCTGCCTGATTCCTTTCCTGAAAATCTTTGTTTATACAGTTTTTGTTTTCCACCATTAGAGTATAGTGGGACAGAGCGAAAAGTCAAGAAAAAAGTAATGAAACCGGAGGTTGCCCATGCATACTGAACTGAAAACGATAAAAAAAGCATTTGCCGCCGCATTTCCCTATACGATCCCGATCTTCGCCGGATTCTGGTTCCTGGGGATGACATACGGGATCTATATGAATGTCTCGGGGTTCAGCTTCTGGTATCCCATGTTCATGAGCCTGACCATCTTTGCCGGCTCCATCGAGTTTGTAACCGTACATATGCTTCTGGGGGCGTTTAATCCCCTTCAGGCCTTCGCCATGACACTGATGATCAATGCCCGCCACCTTTTTTACGGTATTTCCATGCTGGACCGCTTCAGGGGGATGGGATGGAAGAAGTTCTACCTGATCTTCGGGATGTGCGATGAAAGCTTTTCTATCAATTATACGGCGGATATCCCGGAAGATGTGGACCGGGGATGGTTTATGTTCTCCGTCACGCTGTTAAATCATTTTTACTGGTTTTCCGGGGCGACGCTGGGCGGCATCTTCGGCTCGCTGATCCATTTCAATACGGAAGGGCTGGAGTTTGTGATGACGGCCATGTTCGTTGTCATTTTCCTGGAGCAGTGGCTGAAAGAAAAAGACCACCGCAGCGGCATCCTGGGGCTTATCCTGTCCTCAGCCTGCCTGGCTGCGTTCGGAGCGGATAATTTCATCATTCCGGCCATGCTGGCGATCCTTGCGGTGCTGACCGTGATGCGGCCGAAGATGGAGAAAGGAGGAGAAGAGAGATGACACTGACACAGCAGATCATTACTATAGCGATGGTCGTCCTCGGGACGGCGGTCACGCGTTTTCTCCCGTTCCTCATTTTCCCGGCGGGACGGCCCACGCCGAAATATATCCGGTATCTGGGGAAGGTGCTGCCCTGCGCCGTATTCGGCCTGCTGGTCGTATACAGCCTGAAAGACGTCAGTATCACGGCGGGCAGCCACGGCATCCCGGAGCTGATCTCCATTCTCCTGGTCATCGCACTTCATGTGTGGAAGCGGCAGATGCTCCTGTCCATCGCAGGCGGGACCGTATGTTATATGCTGCTTGTCCAGCTGGTCTTCTGACGATAAAATCATGTAATTCTTTGTATTTCTCTCTGGATATTGGCGGAGCAGTAATGTTATAATAAATACATTAATGGGGATAATCCTGCGGCTGCGCAGCACATTTATCCGGAAAGGAAATGCAATGAGGAAAACAAAGATCATCTGTACGCTGGGACCTTCGACAGATAAAGAAGGAGTATTGGAAGCGCTCATCCGCGAAGGGATGGATGTGGCACGTTTTAACTTTTCACATGGAACCCATGAGGAACAAAAAGCACGTCTGGACCGTCTG
>CALWDN010000047.1 GCA_944376685.1 uncultured Mediterraneibacter sp.
GGCTTCCAGTTCTTCAGAGCCCGGAAGCTGTGCGATCTCAACGGTAAACACTGCAGCCGGATCGGGCATGCCGTAGGCTTCCTCCGGCATCAGGTGTACATCCACAGTCTGGCCGACTTCCATGTCGGCCACAGCTTTGTCAAATCCCAGGATCATCTGTCCTGCGCCGCATACAAACTCCAGCGGCTCGCCCCGGTCATAGGAAGAATCAAACTGTGTCCCGTCATTGAATGTTCCTCTGTAGTGGGCGCGGCATGTCTTTCCTACATTTTTCCCCTCAAAAGCCGGCCTGGAAGAACCGCATCCCCCGCCGCAGCTGCTTCCGCATCCGCCACCGCAGGAATGTCCTTCGTCATGGCCGCCGCAGTCGTGCCCTTCTTCGTGATGATGGTCGCAGTTGGCGCCTGTGGATACCAGTTCGCCTCTGAGATATGCTTCCACTGCTTCGTCTGTATTTCCCTCTGCACCGGCGCACAGTTCCACGCCTGCTTCCGCGAGAGCCGCCTGTGCCCCGCCGCCGATGCCGCCGCAGATCAGTACATCCACGTCCTGTCCGGCCAGAAGCCCTGCAAGGGCGCCGTGTCCGGTTCCACCCGAGCCGATCACTTCGCTTGATACAACTTTGTTGTCCTCCACTTCGTAAACCTTAAACTGCTCTGTACGTCCGAAATGCTGAAAGACATTTCCATTGTCATAAGTTACTGCTATCTTCATATTTTATCCTCATCTTTCTATTATTTTTGTGCACTGCTATTTTAACATATCATCTTCGTTCATTCCAGCACCTGTCTGTAGTAATCTTCCTCGATGATCATCGCGCCCATGTCGAGTCTGCAGTCCACGATGTACTTGATATTTTCCACATAAGCGTCCTGCTCTTCCGGACTCATGTTTTCACCTTCAGCAGGCGTGAACTCGCCGGTGTACCGGTTGTATGATCCTCTTTCTGTCAGCCATGAAGTTGAGAAGAAGATCACGATCGGATCCGTCTCAGACATAACGTCTGTTCCCGCCATCATCCGTGAATCATATTCAAGCCCCAGAAGATTTGATACAGTGGGGAGGATGTCCACCTGGCTGCACGGTTTGTCGACCTGTACCGGCTGCTCCATGGATGCGGACCAGATGATCAGCGTATTCTTATAGACGTCTGTATCCACGGACTTTTCATCCAGGTTTTCAAGGCTTTCCGAGTTAAATGACCTGCCAGCCAGTTCTTCCAGCACATCAATATCCGAATACGGGATGTGGTCCGGCGCCATAACGATCAGCGTCTTATCTGCGATCCCGGCTTCTTCCAGGTCATTGACCAGCGTTGTCAGTCCCTTTTCCAGTTCCAGATTTGCCGCGATGTAAGCCTTTGTCGTTTCAGAATAGGGCAGGTCCTCTACCGCTTCCCGGTTGCGGGATGCCATCTGGCTGCTGGAAAATCCGTACGGCAGATGTCCGCTTATGGTCAGATAGTAAATATTAAAGGGCTGAGAATCCTTATAATCGTCAAAGGTCTGTTCGATCATGTAGTTATCGGACTGAGGCCAGTAAGCGTTCCCGGAAGAATTGACTTCTGCGCTGAGAGGTCTGGAGCATTCTGTAAACTGCCTCCATTCCATCCCCAGGTTCGGATGCGACAGTTCTCTTCTGTACATATTCTGGTTGAAATGATATCCGATCGATGTGTATCCTTTCCTGTTCAGCTGGTTCGCCAGTGTGAACGGCAGATAAGTCCCCTGCTCTCCGGTCTCTGTCATGCTGACCGGGAATCCCGCTTTCGGATAAAGCCCTGTAAGGTTCTGGAACTCGCCGCCTGAAGTACTTGTAAAATGAAGCGTTAAGTAGAAATTCCGGAATACGAATCCCTCATGGGACAGCCTGTAAAGCGTGGGCGTAAGTTCCGGGTCGATCATATAGCCGCTGAATCCCTCTGCGGTGATAAAGATCACATTATATCCCTCAAACATGCCGGTATATTCATTCTGCCTTGTGGGAACGACCGAATCAAAATATTCGCTCAGCCACTTTGAATTGCTGCCAGACGCGTTCTGCGCATATGTTTTCAGATCGATATCCAGCACATTATACGGATAATCCGGCTCAGGCTCTTCTTCCAGCGTCACATCGTCTTTCGGATCTTTTCCATTTTCTCCTGAGACGGATTCGGAAGCCGCTTGACTGACTTTTCCCCGGTCTGTCTCCGGGACGCCGAATAGTTCATTCCTGATATTGATCCGGAGCATGGTGATCACGCCGAGCTGCTCCACCTGATCGTCCGTATTTGTATCCGTCCGGTACAGCATTGCCGGGGTAAAATCCCCTTTCCACGGTCCGTATGTGATAACCGCATATCCGGCCAGATAGATAAGGAGGGCAAAACAGAGAACAATGATCCCTGCCGGCTTCCGGATTTTTTCTTCATTTCCTGAGTATTTAAAACTGATTACGAGAAGAATAACGGGAACGGCCAGCATAAGCAGGATCCCGGCAGCGTTTTCTGAAACGGACTGGATCACCGCAGAGCTGTAATCTGTAAGCCGGTTTCCGGCAGCCGTATCGAGGGCGCTGAAGATCTGGTAATACTGCTGCAGTATATCGCGGCATATGCACTCGATCACAAATACGGCAGCCGTAATGACCGTAACAGCCGCTCCGGCTGTGATGGCCGCCCTGCGGGGCAGAAAATACAGAAGCCCTGAAACAAACGTGCCGATCCCAAATGACATAATGGCAAAGGCAGGCAGGTATGCCATATCAAGCTTCATATAAAGATGAAAAACGATTTCAAGATATAAAAAAATAACAGGGATGATCATCCGCCAGTTACAGATATGATGTAGTATTTTTCCTTTCATAAGTGAATGCATCCTTATTTTTATCTTTTGTTCAGTAATCCTTTAACATAATATACCCGAAACCGGAGAAATACAAGTTTTGCCTTTATTAATCCCTGTTTTACCGATATAATATAGTTCAGCAATACATAAAGAAAGGAATCCTGATCATGCAGTATACAGTCCCGGATTATTATAAACAATTCACCTGCACCGCCGGTCAGTGTCCGGCCACCTGCTGTGCCGGCTGGCAGATCCAGATCGATCCGGCGTCACTGAGAAAGTACCGGAAAATGAAAGGGCCGTTCAAGAACAGGCTGAGAAATGAGATCGACTGGGAAGAAAAATGTTTCCGCCGGTACGGCGGCCGCTGCGCCTTCCTCAATGAGGACAACCTGTGCGACCTGTACCAGGAAGGCGGCGGTGCGAAAGCATTCTGCCAGACATGCCGGACTTATCCCCGCCATATCGAAGAATTCGAGGGCCTGCGGGAAATCTCCCTGTCCCTCTCCTGCCCGGCCGCAGCAGAGATCATCCTTGGGAAGCCCGGACCGGTACGGTTTCTCCATGCGGAAGATCCGGACAGATCAGAGCCGCAGCCGGATGCGTATGAAGATTTTGATTATTTCCTGTTTACAAAACTTGAGGATGCCCGGGAAGTCCTGTTTCGGATCCTGCAGGACCGCACACATCCGGTTAACATCCGCGCAGCGGCCGCGCTTGCGCTCGCCCACGATCTTCAGGAGCGGATCGACCATGGAGCGCTCTATGACGCAGACCGCCTCCTGGAGCGTTATAAGAAAGAAAATATGTGGATCTGGTTTGAAAAACGTCTGAAACTTCTGGCATCTGCAGAAGATCACATGCAGAAACGGCAGGAGATGCTTCTGAAACTTTTTGATGTCCTGGACCGGCTTGAAACCCTTCAGGATGACTGGAAGCCGCAGCTTGAAGAGACCGTTAAACATATTACAGAATGCAGCAGCCGGAATGAAAAAAAAGAAACCGTTCCCGGATTTACCGCTCTGTTTACTGACGACACAGCCGAACAGCTGCTTGTTTATTTTGTGTTCACCTACTTCTGCGGCGCGGTCTATAATTATAACGCATACGGCAAGATGAAGTTTGCATTTGCCGGCACGGTCCTCATCCGGGAGCTTCTTCGCGCGCAGTGGAGTGCGGATCCCGGGAGGACCGGCAGGCCGGATCTGATCCGTACCGCATACCGCTACTCCCGCGAGATCGAACACTCGGATTTCAATAAGATCCGGATGGAGGACCTTCTCAGCGATGAGCTCATATTCCCGCTTGAAGATCTGCTTCATCTCCTGTAAAATTCGAGCCATGTACCTTTTACACACGGTACATGGCTCTGATCTTATCATCTGTTATGTATGCCGGCTTTACTCTTCTTCCGGCGCTCGTCCCCGAAGTCTCAGATAATAGAAGCGAAGCTTTCCGACCAGCAGCGTCAGATACCGGAGGACCGGTTCTGTAGCGATGGCAAACACGACGAACAACATGATGCATTCCATCGTCATTCCCGTGATGGCGAACAGATCGTTCAGATAAATGCTGCAGAAAAGAAGCCCCAGGATGCATCCGCCCAGGATGCACGCGCGTATCTTATTCATTGGCGCACTGATCTTATACAGGATCATGAATCCGACGATCGCCAGCAGCATCGTCGCGGCGGTCGATATATCCGTTGCGTTCACATTAAAGGTCCGCCCGAAGATCACCAGCGCACCGACTGCCAGTGCATCCGTGATCGCTGCCGGAAGCGCCTTCAGGAACACATTCGTAAGGAAATGGCCGCGGATCATATTCTTGTTCGGCTCAAGAGCCAGGAAGAATGCCGGAACGCCGATCGTAAACATACTGATCAGCGAGATCTGGGACGGCTCAAGCGGATAAGTGAACATAAATACAAGCGATATCAGGCTGAGCAGGAAAGAAAAAATATTCTTTACCAGGAACAGCGTCGCTGAGCGCTGGATGTTGTTGACAACTCTCCTTCCTTCAAGCACAACCTCAGGCATGCATGAGAAATCCGATTCCAGAAGGACCAGCTGGGATGCCTGCGCAGCAGCCTCGCTTCCCGACGCCATCGCAATACTGCAGTCCGCATCTTTAAGCGCAAGGACGTCGTTGACGCCGTCGCCGGTCATGGCCACGGTATGTCCCGCATTTTTCAGGATCCGTACAAATTTCCGCTTCTGGTTCGGCGTCACACGGCCGAATACGGTATTATTGAGCACGGCCCCGGCAAGCGTTTCCTCATCATCAAGTTCTGAAGCATCCACATATTTATCGGCATTTTGGATCCCGGCCTGCTTCGCAACATTTGAAACAGTTACCGGATTATCTCCAGATATGACTTTCACTTCCACGCCCTGCTCTGCAAAATATTTAAAGGTTTCTTTTGCAGCTTCCCGGATCGGGTTCGCAAGCAGCACAAATCCGAGCGGTGTGATCCCGTGTTCCAGCGGTTTGCCGTCGATCGCGCCGTCATAGCTTCCAAACACAAGCACACGCGCGCCTGTAGAAGCATGTTCCGTGATCTCTTCCGCATAGGCGCCGTATTTTTCTTTGAGGACGAATTCCGGTGCGCCCAGGACATATGCTCCGTCTTCAAAAGTAACGCTGCTGTATTTTGTGGCGGAAGAAAATCCGGTCATAGACACCGGTTTTTTCCCGGACGCAGTCGTAAAATATTCTTTTACCGCAGCCATCGTAATATTGTCTTTTGTCATGGCCGCAGCGAAATCACCGATCAGCGTGCGCAGCGGCTCCATTGTCTCAGCATCATATTCTTCGGTCTCGATCACATCCTGTACTTTCATCGTGTTTTCAGTGATTGTGCCGGTCTTATCCACACAGAGGACGTCCACACGGGCCAGCGTCTCGATGCATTTCATGTCGTGGAGCAGGACTTTCTTCTGCGCCAGCCGGATCGCGCTCACGGCAAGCGCGACGCTTGCAAGAAGGTACAGTCCTTCCGGGATCATTCCGATCACAGCGGCGACCATGGATGTAACGCTCTCACGGAAATTATCATGCTGGAAGAAGAATGCCTGGCAGAACAGGACCAGTCCGATCGGTATGATCGCAATACCCACGCATTTGACCAGCTTGTCAAGAGAGCGGATCATCTCTGACTGTTCCCCGGACTGCATCTCTTTCGCCTGGAGCGTCAGTTTGGAGATGTAAGAATCTGCCCCCACACGGTCCAGTCTGGCGTGGCACTGTCCGGATACGATAAAACTGCCGGACATCAGCTTGTCTCCTCTTCTCTTGGTGATCTCATCAGACTCGCCGGTCAGGAGGGATTCATTTACCTGGACTTCACCGGCGCTTACCACCGCATCCGCACATACCTGATTTCCCGCTTTAAATATCACGATGTCATCAAGCACCAGATCTTCCGCATCGATGACCGAGCGCTTCCCGTCGCGCACAACGGCGGCCCGGGGCGCATTTAACATTGTCATCTTATCCAGGACCTGCTTTGCACGGACCTCCTGGACGATGCCGATCAGCGTATTGGCTGCTATGACCAGCATAAATGCAAGGTCTCTCCAGGATCCAACCAGGATAAGCAGGATGGCAAGTATTGTAAATATGAGGTTGAAGTAGGTAAAGACATTCTCATGGATGATCTCTTTCGTCGTCTTGGACGGCGGCTCCACAGACCGGTTGACCCAGCCGTGCAGACGGTGTTCCTGCACCTGCTGGGAGGTCAGTCCTTTTCTGTAATCCGGTTCATAGCGCGTAGTCGGCAGTCTCCGGTCTCTTTTGTCCTGTGTTGCTGCTGCTTTTCTTCCTGGCATAATACCCCTTAGTTTTCTTCTGTAATTCTTATTTATCCTTCTTCAGTAACAGGCGGATCCCCTTCATGATCTGGATGATCGGGATATTCGCCGCCGCCAGGCCGTATACAGTGAACAGCTGAGTCAGTGTAAGCGTCTGGACTTTAAATATATTGTGAAGCCCCGGTATCATAACAACCGCTGTGATCAGAACGATGCCGATCACAAATGCGCCGATCAGGAACTTATTGTTTACGACTTTGCGCGTAAATACGACCGGCCTGTCCGACTTGCAGTTGAAGCCATGGAACAGACGGGCGGAACAGAGCGTCGCGAATGCCATCGTGCTTCCGAGCAGCGGGTTGTTCCCGTGGTAGCCGATCATAAATGCGATCATCGTCGTAACAGCGATGGACAGGCCCTCCGTACCGATCTTAATGAGAAAATCTTTCGTCAGGATCGATTCATTCATCGGACGGGGCTTTTCGTTCATCACATCTTTGGATCCCGGTTCAAGCCCCAGGGCGATCGCCGGCAGACTGTCAGTCAGCAGGTTGATGAACAGCAGATGCACCGGTGCGAAGGGCACGGGAAGCGCCATGATCGATGCATAGAGCACCGCAAGGATCGCACCGAAATTGCCGGACAGCAGGAACTGGATTGACGCCTTGATGTTCCGGTAAATATTTCTTCCGTTCTCCACTGCTTTGACGATCGTGGCGAAGTTATCGTCTGTCAGCACCATCGCCGCCGCATCTTTGGATACCTCGCTCCCGGTAATGCCCATTGCCACGCCGATATCCGCCTGCTTCAGGGCCGGCGCATCATTGACGCCGTCGCCGGTCATGGATACGATATTCCCTTTATCCTGCCATGCGCGCACGATGCGGATCTTGTGCTCCGGTGAAACACGTGCATAGACGGAAATGCCTTCCACGAAGTTTTTCAGTTCTTCATCAGACATCCTGTCGATCTCTGCGCCTTCACAGGCTTCGGATTCATTTTCCAGGATGCCGATCCGTTTTGCGATGGCTGCGGCCGTTACTTTGTGGTCGCCGGTGATCATGATCGGACGGATGCCCGCACGCTTACACTCTGCAACTGCAGCCTTAGACTCCTCGCGCGGCGGATCCATCATGGCGATCAGGCCGATAAAGGTCAGGTCATATTCGTCATCCAGCGTAAGCTCTTCTTCATCGGATACAACTTTATATCCGAATGCCAGCACGCGGAGGCCTTCTCTTGAGAACTGCTGGTTCTGGTCCTCGATGTTTTTCCGGTCTTCCGGCGTCAGCGGACGGATGGCGTCTCCGATCTGGATCTTTGTCATCCGGTCAAGCAGGACGTCAACCGCTCCCTTGATCACCATCGTCGGAACATCTTCCATCGTATGCTTCGTAGACATGAGTTTTCGGTCGCTGTCGAACGGATTCTCACTCTCTCTCGGATATTTGCGGCGCACGTCTTCCGGGTCAAGGCCCAGTCTGCTTCCGAGATTGATCAGTGCGGTCTCCGTCGGATCGCCGATCTCCACGCCGTCTGTATTTTTGGAATCATTGCAGAGCATACTGCTGATCAGCAGACGGCTCTGAGACGGGTCGTTAAGGTCTACATCAGCCGCTTTGATGCATTTTTCATCTACATAATAATCCTCTACGGTCATCTTGTTCTGAGTCAGAGTACCTGTCTTATCCGAACAGATGATGGAAACGCTTCCCAGTCCTTCCACAGCCTGGAGCTTGCGCATGATCGCGTGTTCTCTGGCCATCTTCTGTGTGCCGAAGGAAAGGACGATCGTTACGATCGAACTTAATGCCTCAGGGATCGCCGCAACAGCAAGCGCTACTGCAAAAAGAAATGCGTCGCCGATATCATCGCCCCTGAAAATGCTGATGCCGAACAGGATCGCGCAGAATACAAGGATAAGGATGGACAGTTTCTGCCCGAACTGATCCAGGTTGATCTGAAGCGGCGTCCGTTTCTCAGACGTAGTTTTCAGCAGGCTTGCGATCTTGCCGACCTCGGTCTCCATACCGATGCCGGTCACAACAAAGGCGCCGCGCCCGTATGTGACAAAACTTCCGGAATAAACCATATTCAGGCGGTCGCCAAGAGGAACTTCATCTTCATTGATAATGTCTGTGGTCTTCTCCACGCCAAGGCTTTCACCTGTCAGCGCACTCTCGTCCACTTTGAGGCTGGCGCATTCAGTCAGTCGTCCGTCTGCCGGGATATAATCTCCCGCATCCAGCATAACGATATCGCCGACCGTCACTTCCGACGACGGGATCTGGACCACATTTCCGCACCGGAGCACCTTGGCCTCCGGACCGGACAGTTTCTTCAGGCTGGCCAGTGACTGCTCCGCCTTTACGGTCTGGACAGTACCGAGGATCGCATTCATGGTGATAACGACCAGGATGACAAGGGCGCTTTCCACATCGCCCATGAAGCCTGAAGCGATCGCTGCAATGATCAGGATAATGACCAGAAAATCCTTGTACTGCTCAAGGAAGATCTGAAGGACCGTCTTTTTCTTGCCCTCCACCAGTTCATTGGGGCCGTACTTTTCCTGATGCTCCATTACCTGTTCTTCGGTGAGCGGTTCCAGGGAACCGTTGATCTTCATGATCGTTTCTTCACCGGATAATTGATAATACTGTTTCATCTCTTCTCCTCCTGCAAAGTGTCTGGTGCAATAAAAAATGAGACTTCTATTGCACAACATTTTTATGTACAATAAAAGTCTCACTGTTTAATCACGATACGGACGGATAAACCATCGTACTGACGACATCGTAAACGCTTAAGACAAGCGCCAGTTACTCCCTTTTACCAAATCAACTATATCGGATTTAATGACTCATGTCAATAAAATTCATATATTTTTAACAAAGGAACTTTGGAAATTATGCGTTACACAATTCCCTGTGCCTCCATTGCATCAACAACTTTCTCGAATCCGGCAATGTTCGCACCTACTACGTAGTTGCCCTTGAAGCCGTATCTCTCAGCTGCGTCTGCTGCATTGTGGCAGATATTGATCATGATGTTCTTCAGTTTTGCATCAACTTCCTCGAATGTCCAGCTCAGACGCTCGCTGTTCTGTGACATCTCAAGTGCGGATGTTGCAACACCGCCGGCGTTTGCCGCCTTGCCCGGTGCGAAGATCACGCCGTTCTGCTGCAGGTACTCTGTAGCCTCGATGGTTGTCGGCATGTTTGCACCCTCTGCTACAACCTGGCATCCGTTCTCTACGAGCATTTTTGCATCCTCAAGAAGGAGTTCGTTCTGAGTTGCACACGGAAGGGCAACGTCAACTTTAACGGACCATACGCCTCTTCCCTCATGATACTCGGAGTTCGGACGATATTTCTTATATTCTGTCAGTCTTGCGCGGTTTACTTCTTTGATCTCTTTGAGCGCTGCAAGGTCGATTCCTTCCGGATCGTATACCCAGCCGTTGGAGTCGCTTACTGTAACGACTTTAGCGCCCAGCTGCTGAGCTTTCTCTGTCGCGTAAATGGCAACGTTTCCTGAACCGGATACTGCAACTGTCTTGCCTGCAAGCTCCATGCCGTTCAGCTTCATCAGCTCATCTGTGAAGTACAGAAGTCCGTATCCTGTCGCCTCGGTACGTGCCAGGGAGCCGCCGTAGGAAAGGCCTTTTCCTGTAAGGACGCCTTCGTATACGCCGCGGATCCTCTTGTACTGTCCGAACATGTATCCGATCTCTCTTGCGCCTGTTCCGATATCTCCTGCCGGTACGTCTGTGTCAGCGCCGATGTGCTTGCACAGCTCTGTCATAAAGCTCTGGCAGAATGCCATAATCTCTCTGTCGGATTTGCCCTTCGGATCGAAGTCGGAACCGCCTTTTCCGCCGCCGATCGGAAGTCCAGTCAGAGAGTTCTTGAATACCTGCTCGAAACCAAGGAATTTGATGATGCCGAGGTTTACGGACGGGTGAAGGCGAAGGCCTCCCTTGTAAGGACCGATCGCACTGTTGAACTGTACGCGGTATCCTGTGTTTACATGAGCCTGTCCCTTATCATCTACCCACGGCACACGGAACTTCAGCTGTCTCTCCGGCTCTGTGATCCGCTCAAGGAGCGCTTCTTTGCGGTACTTCTCCTCGTTTGCCTCGATGACCGGGCGGAGAGATTCGAGTACCTCTTTAACAGCCTGATGGAATTCCGGTTCTGCCGGATTCTTCTTTACGACAAGATCGATTACTTCATCAACGTAAGACATGTGAATTTACCTCCTGAAAATAATAATTACGGGAAGAAAAGCCTGCCCGCATGTCAGACATCTTTGTCTACTCGTCTATTTTAAAAGCAAAATGAATTATTGTCAATCAGAAATTTCAATATTTTGCAGTTTTATCACTTTATAGCGATAAATTTGCAGGAAACAGGTTCTTCAAATTTCATTATTGTTATTTTCTTGACATTTTCTTTTATAAATATGCAGATTAAACTGTCAGAAACAAAAAAATATAAAACAGGATGCCATCAAGATGACATCCTGCCTAAAGTGCACACATTAGTTATATTTACGTTTTCTAGCAGCTTCAGATTTTTTCTTACGTCTTACGCTTGGCTTTTCATAGTGTTCTCTTTTGCGAATCTCCTGCTGAATGCCAGCTTTAGCGCAGCTTCTTTTAAATCTGCGTAAAGCGCTGTCTAACGTCTCGTTTTCTTTAACGATTACATTTGACATAGTCTCACACCTTACCTCCCCTCCAGCCTGGTATTGTGCATAATACGACTGTTCGGGTATTTTTATTGCACTAACAAAGATTATATCATATTTTTTTCGTGCGTCAACTGTTTTTCAGTTAAAAACCTCTATTTGCCTCTATTTGACCTGAGATTCCAGCACTTCCGCCGCTTTTTCGAGCGCGTCCGGGATGCCCGCCGGGTTCTTTCCGCCGGCCTGCGCCATGTTCGGGCGTCCGCCGCCGCCTCCGCCGACGCATCCTGCGATGCCTTTGACCAGATTGCCTGCATGTGCGCCCTGCTTCATGGCTCCGTCTGTAGCGGTCACCATAAGGCTTACTTTGCCGTCGTTCGCGGACGCAAGTACGACCACGCCTTCGCCCAGTTTCGCCTTGAACTGGTCGCCCAGATCGCGGAGTCCGTTCATATCGATGCCGTCCAGCTGTACAGCAAGCAGTTTTACGCCTTTGACTTCTTTCACCTGGTCCATCACATCTCCGGCAGCTTCCTGGGCCATCCTGCTCTTCAGACTCTCCACTTCGCCGTGAAGGGATTTGTTCTCAGCCATCATGTGCGTGATCTTGTCCGCCAGGTTCTCCGGAGTTGCTTTCATAAGATGCGCAGCATTCTTTAATGTCTCTTCGATCTGCGCATAATATTTCATCAGTCCGTCGGAAGTCAGGGCTTCGATCCGGCGCACGCCTGCCGCCACGCCGCTCTCGGAGATGATCTTGAAGGCCATGATCTCCGCTGTATTCTTCACGTGTGTACCGCCGCAGAATTCGATGGAGAAGTCGCTCATGTTG
Source organism: uncultured Mediterraneibacter sp. (assembly GCA_944376685.1). Lineage (GTDB taxonomy): Bacteria > Bacillota > Clostridia > Lachnospirales > Lachnospiraceae > Mediterraneibacter. The sequence continues at coordinate 12,165 of CALWDN010000047.1, forward strand.
ACCACGCGGACGATGTCACCGTACTTCTCGCCGAACAGCGCCTGTGCGCCGGTCTTCTTCGCCTCTTCGATGGGCATATTTTTCACCATGACATCGAGCCCTTTTGAAATCTGTTCGTTGACGATATCTTCTACTTTCTTAAGTTCTTCAGCTGTCATCGCCGAGAAATGGGTGAAGTCAAATCTCAGCCTGTCTTCATTCACACTGGATCCCGCCTGCTCTACATGGGTGCCGAGCACGGTGCGCAGCGCCTTCTGGAGAAGATGGGTCGCACTGTGGTTCCTTGCGGACAGCGCACGCTTCTTCGCATCGACCTCAAGGGTCACTTTATCCCCGTCTTTGATCATGCCTTTTGTCATCACGCCGATGTGGCCGATCTTGCCGCCGAGGAGTTTTACGGTATCTTCTACTTTAAACTCGCCTTCCGCCGTGCGGATATATCCGGTATCGGCTTCCTGGCCGCCGCTTGTGGCATAGAACGGCGTCTCATTAACGAAGACCGTTCCCTTCTGTCCTTCAGACAGGGCGTCCACGATCTCGTCTTCCGTGGTGAGCACGGTCACGTCTGACTCATAGGCCAGGTTGTCATAACCGACGAAGGTGCTTGTAACGGACGGATCGATGGATTCATATACGGTAACGTCCGCGCCCATGTAGTTTGTCACTTCGCGGGCGTCGCGGGCTTTCTTTCTCTGCACTTCCATGCATGCCTGGAAGCCTTCTTCATCCACGCCCAGTTCCTTCTCTTCCAGGATCTCTTTTGTCAGATCCAGCGGGAATCCGTAGGTGTCATACAGGCGGAACGCGTCCTCTCCGTTCAGCGTCTTTTCGCCCTTTGCATCCATATCCGCGATCATGTCCGCCAGGATTCCAAGTCCCTGGTCAATGGTTTTATTGAACTGCTCCTCCTCTTTGGTGATGACCTTGAGGATGAACTCGCGTTTCTCTTCCAGTTCCGGATATCCGTCTTTGGAACCTTCGATCACATTTTCAGCCAGCTCCGGCAGGAATCCTTTGTGGATGCCCAGCAGTCTTCCGTGTCGGCATGCTCTTCTCAAGAGACGGCGGAGCACATAGCCCCGTCCCTCGTTGGAAGGCATGATGCCGTCGGAGATCATAAAGGTCACGGAGCGGATATGGTCCGTGATCACGCGGATCGACACATCGTCCTTATACTCTTTTCCGTATTCTTTTCCTGCAAGACGGCACACATGGTCGCGGAGCGCCTTGATCGTGTCCACATCGAAGATGGAGTCAACGTCCTGGACCACGCTTGCCAGACGCTCAAGCCCCATTCCTGTATCAATGTTTTTCTGCTCCAGCTCGGAGTAATGTCCTTCCCCGTCATTGTCGAACTGGGTGAATACGTCGTTCCAGATCTCCATATAGCGGTCGCAGTCGCACCCCACCGTACAGTCCGGTCTGCCGCAGCCGTACTTCTCGCCCCGGTCATAGTATACTTCGGAGCAGGGGCCGCAGGGGCCGGAACCGTGCTCCCAGAAGTTGTCTTCCTTGCCGAATTTGAAAATGCGCTCCGCCGGGATGCCGATCTCCTTGTTCCAGATCTCAAACGCCTCGTCGTCGTCCACATAGACGGACGGATACAGGCGGTCCGGGTCAAGGCCCACCACCTCAGTCAGGAACTCCCATGTCCAGTGGATCGCCTCGGTCTTAAAATAATCTCCGAAGGAGAAGTTGCCGAGCATCTCAAAGAATGTGCCGTGACGCGCGGTCTTTCCGACATTCTCGATATCTCCCGTACGGATGCATTTCTGACAGGTCGTGACACGCTTTCTCGGCGGGATCTCCTGTCCTGTAAAATATGGTTTTAAAGGCGCCATTCCCGAATTGATGAGCAGCAGGCTCTTATCGTTGTGCGGCACCAGTGAAAAGCTCTTCAGTGCAAGATGGTCTTTGCTCTCAAAGAACTCCAGAAACATTTTTCTCAGCTGGTTTACTCCATATGGCTGCATGTTAATAATCCTCCTCTTTCGCTCAAAAAGCCTGTTTTATAATATATCACAGCCCCGTACATTTGTAAAGCGGACGCCCGGAAAGCGCCCGCTTCAATGCATGTTTCTTATTCAGATGCGGAATTTATTCTCTGTGCATGGAGAATGAATCCTCGTCGTAGTTGCTCAGGTTCTTGTAGATGCCTCTGTCGTCTGCCTCTTTGATCAGCGCGTCCCTTGACTTCTTCGCCAGGTTCTGATCCTTGAAGGAGCTCGGTCCGCCAACGCATCCGCCGTCGCAGGCCATACCCTCGATGAAATCTTCCGGAAGCCGTCCGACTTTCATGAGCAGGAGCGCTTTCTTGCACTCTGCCGCGCCGTTTGCCTTATACACTTTCACATCCACATCATTTCCGGATTCTTTCAGACTCTGCTGTACAGCCGCAGCAACACCACCGGAGTTTCCGAACCGTTTTCCGAATACGGACGCCTCCTGGTAGGTGTTTTCCACCGGCTCAAGCGCAACGCCCTTGGCGCGCATCATGGCGCGGATCTCGCTGTATGTCATAGCGTAATCTGCGTTGCCCTCGATCTTCTGGTCCACGATCTCGGATTTTTTTGCAAGGCAGGGGCCGATGAATACGGTGACTGCTTCCGGATCTTTCGCCTTGATCATACGGGAAACCGCACACATTGGGGACACGGTCGTGGAGACACGGTCGCTCAGCTCCGGATAGTGCTTGCGCACCATATTTACGAATCCCGGACAGCAGGATGTAACTTTCTTCTCTCCCTTTTCATAGGCTTCGCGCCACTCTTCCGCCTCGTACTTGGCTGTCAGGTCGCCGCCAAGCCCGACTTCAACGAACTCTGTGAAGCCAAGTTCTTTCATGGCTTTCCGCCAGCTGGCCATGGTGATGTCCGGTCCGAACTGTCCTTCCGTAGCCGGAGCGAGCATCGCGTATACGTGTTTTCCTGCGTTGATCGCATTGATCACATCCACGATCCAGGTCTTGGAGCCGATGGCTCCGAACGGACAGCTGTGTATGCACTTGCCGCAGCGGATGCATTTCTCTTCATCTATTACGGAAATGCCGTACTCATCGTATGAGATGGCGTCTACCGGGCAGCTGAACTTACACGGTCTCTGAAGATGCGCGATAGCGTTGTACGGACAGGCCTCCGCACACTTGCCGCACTCCTTGCACTTTGACGGATCGATGTGTGAGCGGTGGCGTCCCGCCTCGATCGCGCCGAAATGACAGGCGTTAATGCAGGCCTTGTCCAGACAGTTCTGACAGTTCTCTGTCACGG